>ONGM01000230.1 GCA_900317365.1 uncultured Planctomycetota bacterium | reverse complement strand
TTTATCTTCTCATTTATCTTCTCATTTATCTTCTCATTTATCTCGTTCGCGAACGTTGTGAACGGCGGTTTCGCCCGCATTTTATAGGCGTTTCGCGATGATTTGTCTATTTATTTATATGTTCATTTATTTAGTCAAAGTTGGGGTTTATTTGGTCATTGAACGCGGACAAGCGATCGGCGGGGCGACGAATCGGCGCGGCGTGGGCGCGCGGAAAACTTCGCTGTCTTCCGCGCGATGGGACGCGACGCGGCGGCGCCGTTCAAACGACCGTGCAAACGGCGCCGCGCGCACGAGGCCGCGAAGTCGGGACTACTCCAACGTTGGGAAGACGATTTCGCCGCGACGTTGCGCCGCCATGGTGTCGAGTTCGTATGCGCCGAAGAAGTCGCAGTTATTGTCCATCCAGAGGGCGAATGCGCGGCGCTCTTCCGGCGTTAGTTCTAGCCCGTAATGGTCGCCGTTGATCGTTTTCCATAACGGGGAACGATTGGCGCCGAATTGCCCAGGCATGGTCTTGGCGGGAGCGAAGGAGTTCCACGCGCCGCCGGAATGCGGCTGGAATTTGACCGGCGCGTCCGGATTCGCGTTGCCGTTGCCGTTCACGTAAACGTACGGTCGTAGGTTAATGTACGACGTCGAGAAATACTGATCCTGCGTTCCCGCGCTCAGTTCGAACGTCTTGCCGTTCGCCGCTTCTCGCGCGTGGCATTCGACGCACTTTCGATCAAGAATCGGCTGAATCAAACGCGGATAATTGAACGGGTTCGTACCGTCCATTTCCGGCTTGATATCGGATGGTTCGCGCGTAAACGCGACCGGAGTCGGCGAGTTTTCGTTCTGAGAAGTGTTGAAACGTCCCTCGTGGCATCCGAGGCAGGTGAGGGTCTCGCCGGGATGGACGTAGGTCGCGCTTCTCATCGTCTGGACGGCGACCCCGTTTTCGTCGAGCGCTTGCATATAGAACGGGACGTTGACCGGCATATTGAACCGCGCGCTTCCGTCTTCTTCGACCGGCACGGTTCCTAAGACGCGTCGAGCGCCGTTTTCTCCGCCGAACCCGATCCAAGGGGCGTTCGCGTTGACGGTCGTTTTCGGGAGAATTTGAACGATGCGCAGTTCCTTAATTTTGGCGCCTTCCGGGAACGGTCGCGCGGTGCGATACGTGTTCACAACGCCGACGGTCGCGGTCGCCGGCATGACTCTCGGCGGGTTGACAAGTTCGCGCTCTTCGTCGGTAAGTCCGACAAACGTCTTGTTCGGCACGACGGGCGGAACGACGCGGGACATGAGCGGAATCGGATGCTGACATGAGATTTCCGGGTCTCGATAGAGCAAAACCTTATTTCCGAAGGCGTCGAGGAGGTAAACGCCGTAATTATTGCGATTCCCTTTTCCGGAACCGCTGAAAGCGTCGTAGACGACGAGGTAGAATTCTTCGGAGAGCGGGTAAGGCTGCCCGTAATTTTGCGGCGGGCCGTGCGTTCCGATTTCCGCTTCCGGGAAGAGTTGTTCCGGGGTAACGCGTCGCACCGGCGCCATGGGGTCGTTTCCGACGTCGTCGTCTTCAACCATGGGGTCGATGAGAATTACGGAGCCGAAGTTCTGACAGTGGTGTCCGCTCGCAATTCCGACGAATAGGTTGCTGTCCGGCGCTTGCTTGAGGGAGGTTTCGAGGTGCGGGCGCGAACGCTCGTTTTCGGAGTAGTTCCCCTGAATAGCGCGCGAATCGCGTCCGTCGGGGAAAGTGATCCACGGATGGTGCGCCTGATTGAACCCTCGATCGACGTAATCCCAACGCGTGTAGACGATCATGCCGTTCTTATCGACGGTCGGGGCCCATTCGTTCGTTTCGTGGACGCTGAGGGGCACAATATCGGAGCCGTCGGCGTTCATCGAGTGGAGGGTGTAGCTCGGGCAAGGTCGGGCGTGGCAACGGCCGTATCCGCCGCGTCGTTCGGAGATGAACGCGATGCGTCCGTTCGGGAGTTCGCACGGGTCGAAATCGTCCCAGGGACCGTCCGTCAGCTGCGTTAGGTTCGTTCCGTCGATATTGACGCTGAAGAGGTGATAGCAGTTTTCCTTAGTCCAGTCGTAAATATGCCGCGCGCTCTTCGTATCGGCGGCGGCGAAAACGATGCGTTTCCCGTCGTAGCAGAGGTGCGGCGAGAGGAATCCCCACGTGGAGTCGAGCTTGACGCCTTTGAGTCGTCCGTTTTGCACGACGGAATCTTTGAGCACGTCGACGAGTTCCGGATTCTCGGAGGTCGCGTTCTTTAAGATAAAGAGACCGCCGCCGGGAAGGGAATGGAACCCGAAGAACTGGTCGACCATGTGGTTGCCTTCTTTTTCCGGTTCGCCGCAGTAGTGCCGCTTAATGAAGACGACGTCTTGGAAGTCCTCGAGAAGCGGGTTGGTCAAGGCGATTTCACGTCGTAGTTTGACCGCTTCAACGAAGAGCTTAAAGCGATTTTCGGCGAGTTGTTCCGGCGAGACGTCGCTATTCGATTCGGAGAATGGTCGCGCGGACTCGTTGCAACGCTTGACGAATTCGTCCCATTTCGGGGTCAAGGCGTCGAGTTTCTCGTTGGCGCCGTCGTCGAGCGCTTCGAGGAGTCTTTCGACGCGTCGCACGACGACGTCGAGGGGATCGCGATCCGATTCGAGAATCGTGGAGGCGGCGTCGCGTGCGGTCGCGGCGACGTGGGCGGGAGTTCCGGCTTGAATTTCGCGTTGTAGCGCGGAATATTCTTTAAGCGCTTCAACGGTCGCGTCGTCGCCGTCTTGCGCGGTGAGAACGCGTCCGTCGTCGGTTAGGTAGATCGGGCGAATGATTTCAACGGCGCGAATCGCTTCGGCGTCGGCGGACTCGAGTTCGAGTCGCGCGTCGCCGAGCACGATGTGGTCGTTGCCGTAGCCTTCGGGCCCCGCGTCGGCGATAATCACGAGGTTCTTCTTACCGTCGAGTTTGACGTCGCAACGTCGCGCGGCGTCTTTACCCGTCATGAAGTCGCTATGCCACACGAGTTTGCCGTCGGCGTAGACGCGGAAATCGACGTGTCCTTGACCGTTGACTTCGTCGGAAATACCGAAGTCGCAGAGGAATCTTGACCCGCATTGCGGCAGTTGAATTACGATCGAGCCCGGCGCGTGCCAGCCTAGTCCGCGCGCGTATTTCGCGTCGACGATCGCAAGGTCGTGATTATAAGTCGATTTTCGCGAGCGCGTTTCGCCGTAACCGCAAACGACGTGGCGCAAATCCAACTCGTCGAGCCAGATCGTCGCGCCCTTCGCGTTCTGTCCGTCGTCTCCGCACGCCTTCGGCGTCGCGATCAACGCGCCGAAAAATAACGATAACCCAATGAGCGCCGTCGCGCTAAATATCTTAAAATACGTCTTCATGATCGTTACTTTTGAAAAATGTAAAACTTTCGTGAAAATGGACGCGTTAATAAATCGCCGTAGGAACCCTTTTCCCATAGCCTCCGATATGACGCCGGCTCGAGATTTTGCATCCTCCGTTACGGCGTTTCATGTTTTATTGCGAATAACGCCGCGACGCGCAACGCTTCGATCATGCTCCGCGTCGTCGCGACCCCTTTGCCGGCAAGATTGAACGCGACGCCGTGCGCCACGCTCGTGCGTATGATCGGCAACCCAAGCGCGACGTTCACCGCGCCGAACATGTCGATCGTCTTCGTCGCTATGTGCCCTTGATCGTGGTAAATCGCGACGATTCCGTCGTACAATCCGTTTTTGGCGTCGAGAAAGAGCGTGTCCGCCGGAAACGGGCCGCGCGCGTCGACGCCCTCCGCCTGCGCAAGACGCGTCGCCGGAGATATGATCGTGATTTCTTCGTCCCCGAAGAGCCCGCCGTCCCCGGCGTGACAGTTCAGCGCGCATACCCCGATTCGCGGCTCGCGACCGTTTAAGACCGTCGTCATAAATCGACGAACAAGCCGGATTTTTTCCAAAACGTTCGGAGTCGTAACTTCGTCCAACGCCTTGCGCATCGAAATGTGGAGCGTCGTGTGAACGATACACAGCCCGCCGGGAGACGCGACGGAATCGCCGCCGAGATAGAGCGCCATGCCGAACGCCGACGTTCCGCAACGCGACGCCAAAATCTCCGTGTGCCCCGGAAAATGATGACCGGCAAGATTGAGCGCTTCCTTGTGCAACGGTCCGGTCGCGATCGCGTCGACCTGCTTGGAGAGCGCCGCGTCGATCGCGCGATTAACGCATCGAAACGCCGCGTCCCCGCCGGCGGCGGAGATTTCCGCTAATTTAACCGTTGAAACGCTTGAGTCGCAGCATGAGACGACCGGTATGACGTCGGGGCGTCCGAGCGCTGGATTCGCGCGGTCGAAGTCGGACGCGATTTCCACGACGCGCGCGGAACACGGTCGAAACGCCTTCGCCTTCTCGATCGTCGCGGGATCGCCGTAAACGACCGGCAGGATCGTAGGCAACGGGCGGGCGAGCGTCTTGTCGAAGATATCGCGCCACGACCCGAGGATGAGCTCTGGCCCGATACCCGCCGGATCGCCCATCGTGATCGCGACGACCGGCGCGCCGTTCGCCGTCGTTTCAACGTTTGCGTCTGTTTTGAGTTGGGCGGTCATTTTCTCGCCTCGCATGATAGCCTCGCCTGGCGCCCGATAGCCTCGCCTGGCGTCGTTTTGAATTTCCATATTTCGCGCCGAGCGCCGCCGCGCGAACGCCGTTATTATAAACGTCGCGCTCGCCTGCGTCAAATTAGCGTTTAAGTTTTCTTATGATTCTTTGCGTAGAGATAGAAATCGAGCGGGCGCCTTGCGATTTTCGATCTTTGCGGTAAGATAATCGCGAGCGTCGCGCGACGTTCGGAATTGTTAATCGGCGCGTTTTTTTCGCGAGTTCAAGGAGTTCTAAAATGAGCGACAACGTCAATAGCGATGAGATTCAAGAGGAAAAGAAGCCGTTTCTTCCCACAACGCCTAGCGTCGACGTCGACGCGGAAGCGAACGCCGCGAAAGAAAACGCGCAGAATTCGACGACCGACGACGCTCCCGACGACGCGCGACCTTTTGAGATTAACGTCGCCGACCGCATTAAGAAGTTGCCGCCTTATCTTTTCGCCGAACTCAACGCGTTGAAATACGCGAAACGACGCGCCGGCGCCGACGTCGTCGACCTCGGTATGGGGAGTCCGACCGATCCGCCGGATCCGACCGTGATCGAGAAACTCGGCGTCGCTATTCAGAATTTGAAAGTTCACGGCTACGGCGCCGCTCGCGGTATTATTAACCTTCGCCGCGAAGTCGCCGCGCGCTATCTCAAGTATTACGGCGTCCGACTCAATCCCGAGAGCGAAATCATGGTGACGAACGGTTCGAAGGACGCGCTCAGCCACACGATTCTCGCGCTCTGCGGACCCGGCGATCTCGCGATCGTGCCGTCGCCGTACTTCCCGGCCCACCTCTACGCCGTTATGCTCGCCGGCGGGGAAACCCTCGCGCTCGACGTTCGTAACCCGGAACGTCTTCTCTCCGAAGTCTCGTACGCTTGCGAACGGTTTCTACCCCGTCCGAAGCTCATGCTCGTCAATTATCCGCACAATCCGACCGCAACCGTCGTCGAGCGCGAATTTTACGTCGACCTCGTGCGACTCGCGAAGAAATACGGCTTTATGGTCCTTAGCGACCTGGCGTACGCGGACATTACGTTCGACGGGTACCAAACGCCGAGTTTCCTGTCCGTTCCGGGCGCGCTCGACGTTGGCGTCGAAATGACGACGATGTCCAAGAGCTACAGTATGGCGGGCTGGCGAATCGGGTTCTGCTGCGGCAATCCGGAAATGGTTCGCGCGCTCGCAACGATCAAGACGTACTACGATTACGGCGGGTTCTCGCCCCTACAAATCGCCGGTATCGTCGCGATTCGCGAACTCGACGCCTACGTAACCGCGCAGGCTAAGGTCTACGAACGACGGCGCAACGTGCTCTGCGACGCGCTCGAACGCATTGGTTGGGACGTCGTGCGCCCGAAAGCATCCATGTTCGTGTGGCAGAAGATTCCGGAACGCTACCTCAAAGGGAAAACGACCTTGGAGTTCTCGATGCGCCTTCTGAGCGAAGCGAACGTCGTCGCGACCCCCGGCTCCGCATTCGGACCGCTCGGGGAAGGCTACCTGCGACTCGCCGTCGTTGAGAACGAAGATCGTCTGCGACAAGGCGTCCGACAGATTGCGCGCGCGTTGAGCTAAACTTGGAAAAAGACTCGACTTTTTGATCGCATGAACGTTGCAAAAGACGCGCCGAAGCGTTAAGATCATAACGGCGCGCGCGGCCGTTGAGCGTCGCGCGCGCCGTTTGCGTTGCTTTAGAAGACACTCCTGGCAATACGGAGAGACGCGTCATGGAATACGTTCACGATCGCCTAGCTTTTACCGAGTCCGAATCCCTCGACGGACTCGCGCTCGTTTCTACGCGGCGCGACGTCGACGACCCCGCCTCGATTTCTAATTCCGTCTCCATTCCCGATTTGGTAGAAGGCCGCCCGGTCGTCGAGATCGGGCCGCGCGCCTTCGCCGATCTGTTGGGCGTGAAGACGATCGTCCTCGGCGCCTGCGTCGTCAAAATCGATCCGACCGCGTTCGACGGCGCTTACGCTCTTGAAAATATAGAGACGGATCCCAAGAACGCGCAATTTGAATCGATCGACGGCGTCCTCTTCGATCGTTCGGGAACGCTCCTTCGTTACCCGGAAGGGAGGGGCGATTCGACGTACGTTACTCCTCCGCGCGCGGTTGCGATTGGAGCGCGCGCGTTTTTCGGGGCGCGCAGTCTTCGCGACGTCGAATGCCGCGATCGCGTTTCGTCAGTCGGGTCGAGCGCGTTTGCCGACGCGCATGAGTTGGCGCGCGTGCGAATTGGGGACGGCGCGCAGGATTTGTCGGACGACGCGTTCGGGGCCAACGCTTCGCGAGTCGTCGTCGTCGCGCCGCCGGAGTCGCGCGCCGATCAGTGGCGACTCCGAATTGGCGCGCGCTTTGCTCCCGATTTAAGCGGATATTTCAATTACGTTTACACGGACGGCGGCGTTAGCGTCGTAGGCGTGAACTCCTCGTATTTTGACAAGGTCGAATCCGACGGCGTTTTGCGAATTCCGGCGCGCGTCGACGGGCAAATCGTCCAATCGATCGGCTCGAAGGCGTTCATGCAGAACGAACAGATCCGGCAAGTCGTGTTTCCCGAATGCGTGGAGCAGATCGGTTCGAGCGCGTTTCGCAATTGCGAGAATTTGCGGTCGGTGATCTTTCCGACGAATCTCAATCGCATTTGCGCGCGCGCGTTCAAAGGATGTCTCAAACTTGAAACGTTGGAATTCAACGCCAAGTTGCGCAAAATCGACGAAAGCGCGTTTAATCATTGCGAATCGCTCGTTTCCATAACGTTTCCGCAGAATATCGAGCGCATCGGTTCGCGCGCGTTTCTCGGATGTCGATCTCTCGACGAAATCGAGGTCCCGGGCGAATTTGCGACGATCGGGGACGCCGCGTTCGCCGAATGCGCGTCGTTGCGTTCCGTCGTGCTGCGCGAAGGACTCCGCGCGATCGGCGCCAACGCGTTTTATTGTTGTCGATCCCTGGATTCGATCGTCGTGCCGGCGTCCGTTACGACGATTTCCCCCGGCGTGTTTTCCAATTGCGAATCTCTCCGCAACGTGAAATTGTCCGAATCTACGGTCGTGATTGGCGATAAAGCGTTTAAAAACTGTCGTTCGTTAGGCGATTTTTCGATTCCGAGCGGGCTTCGCGTCTTGGGACGTTCCGCGTTTGAAAACTGTTCTTCGCACGATTTCGCAACGATACGTCTTCCAGGCGGGCTGACGACGATCGGGCGAAAGGCGTTTTGCAACTGCCGACGCTTGCAGCGGGTCGAGACGTCGGAGGGGCTCGAAAGAATCGAGGCGAAGGCGTTTTTAGACTGCGTCGGACTCCTGTCGATCCGATTCCCGAAAACGCTGAAATCGATCGGAGACTTTGCGTTCGCGCGCTGTCGTTCCCTGAGCCGAACGGAGTCGGGCGTTTACGTTCCTCCGAGTTTGGAGTCGATAGGGGACGGGGCGTTCGGCGAGTGCGACTCCTTGGAGGAGTTCGACGTCGACGCGCTGAGCGAGTCGTTTTACACGCGCGACGGCGCGCTCTATTCGTCGTCGAACGCGCTGATCGCGTTTCCGGCGGGCTCGAAAACGAGCGAGTTCGTCGTTCAGGAAGGAACGGCGTCGATTCGACCGTGCGCGTTTTTAGGAACGCAAATAACCTCCGTCGAGATTCCGTCGACGGTGGGCGAGATCGGCGA
>ONGM01000067.1 GCA_900317365.1 uncultured Planctomycetota bacterium | reverse complement strand
TTCCGGAGATGAAATTGGTTATACCAGACAGAAGGGAATGACGGTCATTCGGGAAATGGCGTTGATTGATCGCCATCTCGAACAGTTTGGGAAGATAACTCGGTCGGAAGTTGCCGAACTGTGCAAATGCGAATTGCATCATGCAAGTTATCTTCTTCGTAAAATGATTCGGGAAGGTCGCGCCCAAGCAATAAAAATGGGAAAATTCACATATTATACCCATTCAATCTCGGAACCTGAATGAAAAGCTTTGAAGTCGGTCTGTTTTAACCTTGCGATTACTAGTAAGAGTATTAGTAAGAGTATTAGTTGAACATCCGTCCGACAGAGAATGAAATTTGCGCAAGTCTATGCAAAACAACGTGTAGGGCTTACTAGAAAAGAGCGGCGTTCAATGAAATTTCAACGCTGAATATCATAAACGGTTCGCGCAAGATTCAGAGTAAGATTCTGAGTAAGATTTCATGTGAACAAATCGCAGAGACGAGCGGAAAGGTTAAACAAGTCTGAGCGCGGCGACCATGTCGGTTGGTTGTAGCCGGAGAAAAGGTTCTTCAAGACGCAAGGCAAAGAGAAGTTAGAGAGGCGAGGCGTTTCCCCAAACCAAGCCCGCCGCGCGTCGGATTACCGAACGCGCGGCGGGCTATTCTTTAGGCTGGCAGACGGCGAAGCCTACCGGCTTTGCCTACTCGCCGTCGTCGACGGTGAACTCGCCTTCCGGATCGACTTCGAGCGTCACCTCTTTAACGGCGGGTCCAGGCTCGGCGGGCTCGAGGACTTCGACTCCGTTGGCGGCGTCGAACTCGTCGAGGCTGAACTCTTCGTTCTTCTCCTCGCCTTTGCCGAACCATGAGCTCGGGGACATTCGTTCCCATATGGAGGGCTTCTTCGCCGCGCGTTCCGCCTTGACGCGCGCCTCTTCGCGCATTGCGATCTCTTCAATGTCGCGCGTCTTTTTGAAGTTGCCCGCCTTGGCGCCTGGCAACGCGTCGATCGCGAGCTGGCACGGGGAGCCTTCTCCGTCGTCCGAGATCGCGCGCAGGTTGTCGCGCGTTTTCGCCTGCGTTAGAAACGCGGAAACGTCGGGATAGGTCGCGCCAAGTTCCACAAGCGCGCGCACGACGTCGTCGAGTTTGTACGACACGCGACGCTGTTCGTCGACCCCGTTCCCCTTCGCGTACTTCTTAACGACGACGTCGTCTTCGTCGGAGCGCACGATTAGGCGCGGGTTCGCTTCGATTTCAACGTCGCCGGCGAGGTAGATTTTCTCCGAATTAAAGAGGACGATTTCCGGGCGAACGCTGTTCGTAATGTGCACGTAAGGAGAGCCGCCGCAGTTCAGGCAGTGGTAGCTGAACTGATCGGCCATATTCTCGCCTTGAATCATGTAGTCGGTCGGGTTCCGCTTCCAAAGGGCGCGGAAGGCGCCGTATCGCGTTTCAATATTGGGGTCGGCGAGCAGTTTTCGGAGTTCGGCGTCGACGTCGAAGGAGGTCTTCATCGTCGTGCCGAGCGTCGCGAGGGACGCCGGACGGTATTTCGAATTCGTTTTGGCGAACTCGGCGAGAATGCGCGCCGTCTGCTGGCGATCCTGTCGCAAATTGAAATAAGCGGACGTGATCGCGGCGTTGAAACGAACTTCGTCGTTCGTCGAGTCTAGCCCGCTCTTGATCGCGTCGACGACCTTCGCGTTGCTTGAACCGATCGCCTCGAGCTGGATCGCGGCGAACTCGGACGTTTCGGGAACCAGAAGTTGGCGCGCGAGCTTGTCGATGCGCTCGTTAAGCTCGTCCGCCGTTTCGTAGAACGAAATCGCGCAGACGACGTTGACGTAGCGGATGACGTTTTCCGAGTACTCTTCCGGGATCTCCAAATTGACGCGCGCCGCGCCCGCCTTCGCCTCCGCCACTTTCTTCTTGCCGGCGTAACCGGGCTTCGTATAGCTGAATCGCTTGTTGACGACGTCTTCGACGCGTTGCGCGACGCCGACGGAACGTTCGTCCTCTTTGAGTTCGAGCCAAATCGGTCGCGAGCGCGACACGACCGCGCCGCCAATGATCTTCCCTTGCTTGTACGCGATCGGACTCTTCTTCTCGATTTGATCGGGGTCCAAGACGACAAAGCCGTTGACTTCGCCGAGCTTGTAACCGCGGCGAATAATATCCGCCGTCATGTACTGATAGAGTTCGCCGTCCTCGACGTAGCCGTTTTGCATACTCGTCGCTTCGGAGTTCGGTAGGAACTTGACGTTGACGTCGAGTCGGTCGCCTTTGCGCGCTCCCGGCGGGACGACGGTTTCCATGAGTACGATCGCGGTGTTCAAGGAAGCGATTTCGGATTTAGCGGTGCGCTTTTTGTCGACGTCGCGGCTTAAATCGTTGAGGACGAGTTGCTGATACGACGAAGGCGGTTCGTCCGCGCCGGTACCGGCAAGACCGCGCACGAGGGTGGCGCCTTCAATTTTCGCGGCGTTTACGTTTGCGGGTCGAGCGAGGTCCTGAACGAGTCTTCCCTTATTATTGAGCACTTTTGCTTGTTCGGCTTTATAAGGGTCCGTCGGGGTCTTGCTCGCGCAACCGGAAGCGATGCACGCCGCAATTATGAGCGTAACAGACGTCAAGAAGCGCATTTTTCTTCTCTTATGGTTAAATCGACCTTATCCGCGCGAGCACAACCGCGCGTTTCGGGGAGACTAACGTTTTTTTAGACGCAGGTCAAGAGAGAAAGCGTGCGAGACGTCAAAAAGGTCGCGATTCCGTAGAAAATCGGGATCGGGTTCAATAGAGTCGTCTTAATGTTGTCTTTTGGACCAATCGGCGCGACGCTCGAAAGCTCGAGTTCGCCGCGCGGATTCGACGCAGATTACATGCCGCTCGGACGCGGTTCGCGTTCGCGATAGACGATTCTTCCGCGATCGTAGTCGTAAGGACTGACTTCAATGCGGACGTGGTCGCCGGGTACGACGCGGATCTTGTGCTTACGCAATTTTCCGGCAAGTCGGCATAGCACGATGTGATCGATGTCGTCCAGCTTGATACGGAAGGCGCCGCGCACTTCTTCAACGACCGTGCCGCTGAGCTCGACCGCTTCTTCCTTTGTTTTTTGTTCTCTTTCAGCCAAGGCAAAGTCCTTTGAGTTGGAGTATTGAGCCGTCGCGCACGCGATTGTCGCGCGACGGCGTGTTGTGTAGAAAACCACTTTATTATTATATGCATTTTCCGTCGTTTGACAAGCGCTTTTCGGCGAGTTCCCCACTTTACGCGTCGAACGCCGGGTGTATAATGGCGTTTTGAGCGCGTTGTTTGCGCGCGCGACGCATGCGAAAGGAACGGAACGTCATGGAAAGAACGCCGTATCAAGAGAAGATTATTAAACGGTATTACGAAAATAAGCCGGAGATCATGCGCCAGAAGTTGAGCGAACTCGTCACGGAGCTCTATCTTGCCGAGACGCCGAAGAAACGCGAGCAATTATGGAAACGCGTCGCGACCGCTCTGGCGAACGTCAACGTGCCCCAAGGCATGATCGACACGCTCGTTAAAGGGAATAGTCCCGCCGTGCTCGCGCGCTTTATCGAAACGCAACTGGAGAAGTTTCTATGACCGAACGCTCTGACGAAAGATCGTCGCGCGAAAAAATCGACGAACGAAATAATTTCGGCGAAGTCGATAAGCCGCGCATCGAACGCGCCGTGCGTGAAATACTGCTCGCTATCGGCGAAGATCCCGATCGCGAAGGACTCCTCGAGACCCCTCAGCGCGTCGCAAGAATGTACGAAGAACTCTTTCAAGGACTCCGGCAGGATCCGGCGGAGCATCTGCAGAAGTTCTTTACCGAAGAGTACGACTCCATGGTGATCGTTAAGGACGTCGAGTTCCATTCGATGTGCGAACATCACCTGTTGCCTTTCGTTGGAAAAGCGCATATCGGATACATTCCGCAAGGCAAAGTCGTCGGTCTGAGCAAAATCGCGCGCGTTGTGGAGACGGTCGCGCGTCGGCCTCAGCTTCAGGAACGCATGACGGAAACGATCGCGAATCTTCTCATGGACGAGCTCAACGCGCTCGGCGTCGGGGTCGTCGTTGAGGCGACGCACGCGTGCATGACGTTGCGCGGCGTTCGCAAGCCGGGTTCGATGTGCGTAACGTCGGCGATGAAAGGCTCGTTCCGTAAGAATACGAAGACGCGCGCCGAATTTCTGAATTTAGCGTTGCAGAAGTAATGGTTGAATTGTGATCTTTATGCGACGCTCGCGCACGGCGTCGCGCTAGGAAAGGACGGCATATGACGCGTCAAGCGCCTTCCCAAAAGAACGCGACGACGGAATTGGAACGTATCTATCGGCCGATACGCGCGGATCTTGAAGCGACGACCGACGTCTTGAAAGAGCGCTTGCGCCACGCGAACGCCACTTTCGACGGGTACCTGGAATACTCGTTTCGACTCGGCGGCAAGCGAATGCGTCCGGCGTTGTTGCTTCTGTGCGCGAAGGCGTGGGGACGCGTCGATCGGCGCTGTCTGCTCTGCGGCGCCGCTATTGAGATGATTCACACCGGGTCCCTCGTTCACGACGATATTCTCGACGGCGCACGATTCCGACGCGCTCTCGAGACCGTCAATGCGAAATGGGACTCCCACCGCGCCGTGCTTATCGGAGACATGCTCATAACGCGCGCGTTCGATCTGATCTGCGAATGCGACGATTCCGCCGTGTTCCGCGCCGTCTCGAGATTCTGTCAGTCGACGGTCGAAGGCGAACTCATGCAGACCGACGCGATCGGCGACTTTAATCTGACGAGCGGCGACTACGCGACGATCGTCGGCGGTAAAACGGCGTCCCTTATCGAGTGCGCAACGTATTTAGGCGGGTATCTCGCCGGCGCGCGCGACGCCGCGCTCGACGCCTTTGCGGAAATCGGGCGGGCTTTGGGAATCGCGTTCCAAATCGTCGACGACGCCCTCGATCTCGTCGGGGACGAAAAGACGGCGGGTAAGACGCTCGGTTCCGATCTGGCGAACAAAAAGGAAACGCTCCCGCTCATTTTATTCTTTGAATCGGCAAGTCCGGAAGCGGCGCGCGAAATGTCGGATTGGATTGCGCGCGCGAACGAATCGGACGCGCGGGACGCCGTCGCCGGTCTTCTGCGCGAGTCCGGCGCTCTCGCGCGCGCATACGCCGAAGCGGAAAGACTCATCGACTCTGCGATCGAAAAGATCGAATACCTTCGACCCCTCGCTACCCCGACCGAGTTCGGAAACGCCGCGTTCGACTCTCTTGTCGATATAGCGCGTTTCGTCGGCGCGCGCAATAAATAGCGCCGGACGTCGATTCGCGCGATCTTGATTGTCAAAGCCCTGCCCTTTGTTATGAGGATAATGAACGATGTGCAACTTTTCCTCTTACTCTAGCGAACGTTTGGAAATTGCGGGCGTTCCGGTTTCTCGACTTGCAAAAGAATTTGGCGGGACTCCACTCTACGTTTACGACGCCGATATGATCGCGCGTCGGTGCGCCCAGCTGACGGAGAATTTCCAGGTCGTGCGATACGCTCAGAAGGCGTGCTCCAATATCGCCCTTTTGAAGTTCGTTCGCGCGCGGGGGCTCGTCGTCGACGCCGTGAGCGCCGCAGAGATTAAACGCGCGTTGACCGCCGGGTATCAACCGCAAGAGATCGCGTATACGTGCGATATCTTCGACGAAGACGCGCTCGAACTTGTCCTCGGCGACGCGAACGGATGCGTTGTGAACGTCGGATCGATCGATATGATTCGTCAGTTTGGCGAACGGCTCGGCGCTCAGGCTAGGGGACGAGAGCTAACGATTCGAATCAATCCGGGCTTTGGACACGGGCACAGTCGGAAGACGAACACCGGCGGCGACCTCTCGAAGCATGGGATTTGGTTCGAACAGCTTTCGGAATGCCTCGGCGAGGCGAATCGTTACGGCATGACGATTACCGGACTCCATATGCATATCGGGTCGGGCTCGGACTTCGCTCACCTGGCGCAGGTATGCGACGCCATGGAGCGAATCGCGCTGAAGGCGGGCTCGGAAATTCGCACGATAAGTTGCGGCGGCGGGTTGCCTGTCCCGTATCGGGGCGGGGAAGAGTACGTTAACCTGGCGCGCTACTCCGCGTTGTGGGCCGGGGTCGTCGAACGGCTTGAAAAGGCGTTTGGGCACGACGTCGACTTTGAAATAGAGCCCGGCAGGTACGTCGTCGCCGAGAGCGGCTATCTGATTTCGCAGATTCGCGCGATTAAGAAGCAAGGCGACAATCGATTCTACCTCGTCGACGCCGGATTCGCCCACCTCGTTCGTCCAATGGCGTACGGGAGTTATCATCCGATCTCGATCGCCTATAATCCCGAGGTCGAAGGCGAGGTTTCCGGCACGCGTCAGGTCGTGGTCGGCGGTCCGCTCTGCGAGTCCGGCGACGTCTTTACGCAAGAGGAAGGCGGGTTCGTCGTTACGCGCGAGCTGCCTGCCGCGAGAGTCGGCGACTACCTCGTTCTCGAAGTCGCCGGAGCCTACGGCGCCTCCATGGCCTCGAACTATAACTCGAAATACTACGCCCCGGAAGTCCTCGTCGAAAACGGCGCCCCGCGACTCATTCGCAAAAAACAGTCCTTCGAAAGCCTAATCGCCAACGAAATCTTTTAACCAACGGCAACGTTCGGACGTTGCATCCCGGTTCGCGCTACCGCGCGGAGGGTGAATCGTCGCTCCCGTTGGTCGCTTGACTGGTTGCAATTGCTTTTAATTTGATTCGCGTAAAAAAAGCCCCCTGAGAACGAACGCGTTAGGCGTCGCTCTCAGGGGGCTTGCTCGTTTAACCGGACAGGCGGGCGATTACTCTTTGACGCCTAGAATGAAGGCGGATTCGATCGATTTCAATGCGAGTCGCACGGTGGTAACGCCTTTCTCTTGATCGAATGCGACGGCGTCGGAACCGTCGATGCGAGTCGTTTCGCCGGTGTGGGGGTTCCATAGATCAACCCAACGGAATTTTCCGCGTAGGGTCGCGGTGAATTCGACGGGATCGTTGGAGGAATTGGCGAAGAGGTAGACGTCGATACCGTTTTTGACCTTGTGAATGTATTGGAACATTCCGTTGAGTTCGTAGTCCCATCGAGGCACGACGTTCAGGGTCGGGATCGGAGCGTCGGTCGCGGAGGCGATTTTGACGTCCGGAGTCGGCTCGAGGTAGTCGAAGGCGGCTTTGAGGGCGTCGTCGGTCGGACGCGGAACGAAGACGGCGCGATCGCGTTGGATCGAGTCGTTGTATTCGACGAGTTCGGCGGGACGCTCGGGAACGTATTCTCCTTCGCTATTGATTTTGCGGCATAAGCGGAAAGTTTCCGGGAGGACAATGTCTTCTTGCCCGGTGAGAATCGCGTCGCACGGCGCCTGGGTTCGCGGATCGACGCCGAAGATCTTCTCGATAATTTCGCAGACTTGATCGTTAAATTCGGGACCTTCCGCCGCTTCCGAAGGCAGACGCGTCGTCGCGACGATCTTGCCGCCGGCGTCGTAGAATTCGGCGATCTTTTGAAGGTTGGCGAGCGAAATCACGTCGCACCCGGGAATCACGACAATTTTGTACTCTTCGTAATTCGAGACGTTATTGAGTCTGAGGATCGTTTCCCCGTCTTTCTTCTCAATAGTGCATTTTTCGTCGAGAACCTGTGGGTGCAGGAAGGTGAAATCGCGCCAGAGTCGGGTTGTGAGCTGACTTCCGATCGCGAGATAATCGGTTTCGCGCGGAACATAAATTCCGTAGGGATAGTCGCCTTTAGCGAAATCGAATTGGAAATGGAAGTACGCCTTCAGGTTGTCGACGGGGTAGAGCATTGCGACGTCGGCGACGTGTCGGCCGCCGCGCAGGAGCATGCTGTTTCTAGAGACGTATTCTCCGTATTTCGGTAGGAAGCCTTCGAGTTTCGGGTTGCGCCAGGAGATCTCCGGGGGAATATATACCGTCGCGGGGTCGGTCCATACGCCGTGGGGTAGGAGTACGTTTCCACCGCGGGCGAAGATTTCCATAGCGGAGCGCAGCATGACGTCGGGCGAGAACGAGCCGTCGCGATAGTTTCCGTAAATTTCAACGAAACAGAGTGGGAAATCGTAGTTGAAAGCGGCGGAAGTGGGGACTTTGAAGCCGTCGCGACCGTGTCCGTAGTAGTGTATGGAGTCGAAGAGCACGGCGTCGGAGCCTTTGTGCGTCGCCATGGCGTCGCCGCACATATCGATCGGCTGAATGATATAGGGGCCTTGCGGGTGTCCGGTGGAGACGACGTCGAGTTTCCGATCGAGTCGCCATTGTCGAACCATTCCGGGGTATCCGTCGGCGAAGAGACGATTTCTTGTCGTCCAGAGTCGGTATCGCGCGGCGGGCGTTTCGGGACCGATCGAGTAGAATAACGCGGGATAGTCGAGTTCGGCGTCGCGATTCCATAGTTCGGCGTATTTCGCGTTGAATTCGAGCGCCCAGTTGCGCGAGCCTTGCGTTTGAGTGTTCGTGATATCGTCGAAGAAGATCGCCTTGATCGTGGTTCCGAAATGATCTTTGAATTGTTCGTAGAACCGGTCGTAGGTTAGCGAGAAGAAGTCCTTAACGGCGCTCGGGGACATATAGTCGACGAGTCCTCGAGGGTCGGAGACGCAGAGGAAGAGCATGATTTTCCATTCTCCCTCGGGGACGTCCCACGCGACGTTTCCTTCCTGATCGACGAATTTGCGGATATTGACGCGTTCTTTCGTCTCGACGTTCATAGCGACGGCGGCTTGAAGAACGCCTTCCGGTTGACCGAATAGGACTTTGTCGCTGAAAGGAATCGAGGATTTTTCAGCGAATTTCGCGGGTCCTTTGACCTGCCACTCGACTTTGTCGAGCCGCTTCATCGTCGATTGCGGGAACTGTTCCTTGAGTCTGCCGCCGGCGACTCCGCTCGGAAAGTCGACGTCGTCGTAGAAGATCGTCTTCATACCGAGTTTATCGGCGAAGTCGAGCGCTTTTCCGTACTGAGTCATGTACTCGTCGGAGAGATATTTCGGGGTTGTTCGACTCAACGGTAGAATCGTCATACCGCCGTATCCGTTTTCCTGCCCGCGTTCGAAGATTTCGCGAATGACGTCGTCTGAGAGTTCGCCGTTCGTGTGCCATAGCGGCAGTCCCTTGAGGGGCAGCTTGCCGTCGTGAATCGCGGAAGGAGCCTCGTGGAACCACGTTTTGAGCGTCGGGCCGTCCGCTTCGACTTCGCTGGCGCCGAGAGAGCGCTTTTGCAACTCTTTCGCGGCCGGCGAATCCGCCGCGTTTTCGGCGCGCGACGGCGCCGTCATGAGGATCGCGACGCTTGCCAACGCCGCCAATAAACCGTATCGTACTATCCGCATTGTTGCGACCTTTCTATATGAAGAGCGCGGCGCTTTCGGCGCGCCGCTTCGGTTATTGTAACGTCGCGGCGCGGAGACGTCAAAACGGCGTTCGGATCCTCTCGCTAAAAATGACTCTTTTTTCGGAATAATCCCGCGATTCTCTTGACAATAGGCGACTTTTCTTTTAGATTTTTTAGCGGTTGCGGAGAATCGTTCCTCCGCAAGATTTGCGCGCGCTGCCGTTGCAAGCGTCGCCGCCTGTTGAATTTGACGCGCGCGCGTCGAGCGGATCTCGACGACGCGCGACGCCCCATGCGCTTTTTGATCATGCGGAATCCTTACGATGATTGAACCCGTTCAAGTCGACCCCAAAGCTATTGAATTCGAACTCAAAATCCCGGTTGAAAAGATAGAAGCGACGCTCGCGGCGCTCAAAGAAGGGCGACCGGCGTCTTTTATCGCACGTTATCGCAAGGATATAACAAAGCTCGATAAAGACGACGACGTTATGAAGATCGCGGCGCTCTACGATAAGCGCCGACGCTTCGCCGACCGGAAATATTCGTACCTCAAGACGATCGAATTGCAAGGCAAGTTGACGGACGAACTCAAGACGCTCATACTCGACGCGCGCTCGCCGCATCGACTTGACGATCTCGTCGCGCCTTTCAAATCGCGCGAAGCGGGGCCGGCGCAAGACGCGCGCGACAAAGGACTCGAGCCGCTCGCCGACGCCATTATGACGGCGACCGATTCTTCCGCGTCCCTCGAAGCGCTCGCCGCGCAGTACGTTTCCGACGAGAATGGCGTCGCGACCGCGCAAGACGCCATTAACGGCGCCGCCGCCATTATCGTCGAAAGATTCGCCGATAACTTCAAGATTCGTCAGACGATTCGCGCTTATATGAATCGCGACGGCGTCGTCGTGACGAAACCGGCGGAGAATCCGGAACCGGTCGCCGAACCGTCGAACTCCGCGCCCGCGCCCGAAACGAACGCCGAAGGGAACGAGAAAGGTCAAGACGCGCCGACGGAAGGCGCCGACGAGAAAGAACGCGGCGCGAAGTCGCGGCGCGCCGATCGGAAAAAGTCCGAATCGAACGCGCGCGAAGACCTCATGAAAACGGTTAAGGATCTGGTCGACAAGACCTTTGACGTTAGAGAAGTCGCGCGCTCCCGAAATCGCATTATCGCGCTCGAACGCGCCGAAAGCGAGAAACTTATCACGGTAACGGTCGACGGCGATCACGCGGTCGTCAAAGAGCTCGCGCGTCAAGCGGCGGCGAACTCCGGCCCTTTCGCGGAATTTCTCAATAATCTAGTCGACGTTGCGGCGGAAACGCGCGTCTTAGCGGTCGTCGCGTCCGATATTCGGCGCGATTTTGAAGAACGCGTCGCCGAACAAGAGCGCTCCGCTATCGTCGGATACGTTCGCAATCGTCTTATGCGTCGCCCGGTCGTCGGTCGCCGCGCGCTCGCCGTCGACACGTCCCGACGCGGGGAAAACGTCGTGGTCGCGCTCGATCAGTTCGGGAACTTCCTCGACTCCGTAAGCGTACATTTCTCCGGTTCAGAAGACCGCGTCGCCGACGCCGCAAAGAAAGTCGCCGCACTCGTCGAACGCTACAATCTGAGCGTCTTTGCAATTCGAGACTCCGTTAGCTATCGCAAGGCGGAAGAGTTCTTTATTCGATTGATTCAAAACGAACTCGCCGGAAAAGACGTCGGATACGTTCGAGTTTCCGACCTCGGCGTGGAAGAATACGTCGCGACCCCCGATTCGCAGTTGGAATCGCCGAATCTTGATATTCGCACGCGCGCGGCGCTCTCCATTGGCCGAAGACTCCTCGATCCGCTCGCCGAATACGTTAAAGTCGCGCCGGAAAAACTCGTCGACGAGACGACTCGCCGCAAGTCGCGCGGTAAGTCGCCGCGCGAACTCGTCTCGAAGGTTATCTCGCAATGCGTCGACCAAACCGTCGTCGACGTCAATCGCGCGTCGTTGCAAACGCTGCGATACGTCGCGGGACTCAATCCGATCGTCGCGAAGAATATTGTCGACTATCGACGCGAACACGGCGCGTTTAGAACGCGCGAAGAAATTAAGAACGTCCTCGGCGTTTCCGACTCGACGTTCCTGAATTGCGCCGGATTCCTGAAAGTCTTCGACGGACCGAATCCTCTCGACGCCACGTGGATTCATCCGGAAAGCTACGATCTCGCGACCGCTATTCTCGCGAAGTTCGGATTCGCGCCGAGCGACCTTCGATCGCCGGAAAAAGCGGCGGCGCTCAGCGTTGCGATCAAGACGGCGAAAGCGTCGGAAATCGCCGCAGAATTTAACGCCGGCGAACGACTCGTCGAAGATATTCTCGCCGAATTGGCGTGTCCGTGTCGAGACGCGCGTCAGAACGAGCCGACTCCGATCTTCAAGAAGAAGATGATTCCGATCGAGGACGTTCGACCGGGGTCTCAACTCGTCGGCGAGGTCGTGTGCGTCGTCGATTTTGGCGCCTTCGTCGATATTGGCGCGACGACGCCGGGACTCGTTCACCACAGCCAGTTGCCGCAACCGAGTCACGACGCGCGCCGCGCCGTGTCCCTCGGCGACGTCGTTACCGTCTGGGCGCTCTCCGTCGACGTCGAGCGCGGACGCATTTCCTTAACGATGATCGACCCGTCGGCCTCGCGCGACGATCGCGGCGACTCGCAAGAGCCGCGTCGCACGCGCCGTCCGCGCCGCGATTCCGATACGCGCCGCAACGACGGCGAGCAAGGCGAACGTCGTCCGCGCCGCGATAATCGCGACGGCGGCGATCGCCGCGAACGGGGCGCTCGCGGCGACTCCGACGAACGCGCCGAACGACGCGGACGCGACGGCGGAAGACGCGACCGCGATCGAGATCGCGACCGACCGCCGCGCGTCGCGCAGGTCGCGCCGAAGGCGAAGGAAACGAAGCCGCTTTCCGAAGAAAAGAAATCGGGTAAGGCACAGCTTCAGAGCTTCGAGGAACTCAAGCAGTTCATCGAACAACAACAACAGGGCCGTTGATATTCTCGATTCGTCTCGGCGCGGCGCGACGTCGCGCCGAGGTTTCTTTGTTGGAAAACAGAACGTCTTTCGCGTGGTGGTTTTTTCGTGAAAGTTGCGCAATTAAGAGGAGTCGCCGCATATCTACCGGAAGCGCGACTTGACAACGAGGCGCTCGCCGCCGTCTTTACTAAGTGGAACGCCGCTAAGATACGCAATAAGCTTGGCATAACGGAGCGACCGATCGCGGCGTCGTGCGAGACGGCGCTCGACATGGGCGTTCAAGCGGCGGAGCGTCTCTTTGAGACCGGCGTCGTCGCGCGCGCCGACGTCGATTTTCTTCTTTTCTGCACGCAATCGCCGGATTATTTTCTTCCGACGTCCGCGTGCGTTATGCAGAATCGTCTCGGGCTTTCGACTCGTTGCGGCGCGTTCGACGTCAACCTCGGGTGCAGCGGCTGGGTCTACGCGCTCGGGGTCGCGAAGGGGCTGATCGAGTCGGGATCCGCGCGCAAAGTTCTCGTCGTCACGGCGGAGACGTACTCGAAGTACATTAACGAGCTCGATCGCGTGTCGCGTCCGATCTTTGGAGACGGGGCGGCGGCGACGCTCGTGGAAGCGTCGGAAGAAGACTACGCGACGAGCGACGTGTTTTCCGGCGCGCCGACGTTCGGCGGGTTCGAGTACGGCACGGACGGCTCGCGCGCCGATATGTTGATCGTCGAGGCGGGCGGGAGTCGTTTGGCGAAGTCTGACGAGACGCGCGTCGTTCGCGACGCCAAAGGGGTCGTTCATTCCCAAGAGCAGCTTTACATGGACGGAGTGGGGATCTTTAATTTCTCGCTCAACGTGGTCGCGCCCTTTGTCGATCGTCTTGTGCGCGACGCGCGCGCGAAAGGCTTCGAAATCGACGCGTTTCTTTTCCATCAGGCGAATAAGTTTATGCTCGACAGCATGTTGCAGACATTTACGGAGCGGATCGAGTCGAGCAAGTTCTATAATAACGTGGAAACGCGCGGGAACACGGTGTCGAGCACGATACCGATCGCGCTGATCGACGCGAGTCGGGACGGGCTTGTCAAGCCGGGAACGCGCGCGATGTTCTGCGGTTTTGGGGTCGGACTCTCTTGGGCGGCGTGTTTTGCGCGCTTACCGGAGAATTTTACCGTTGCGCCGCTCGATTAGGCGCGGCGCCGAACGCGCGCATTCGGCGCGTTCGAAAGAAAGGAAGATATGGCGAAAAGCGAAAAAGCGTGGGGCGGAGTCTTTACGGAAGCGACCGATACGAGAATGGAGCGCTTCAGCGAGAGCATTAGTTTCGATAAGAGAATGTACGCGCAGGATATCGCGGGTTCGATCGCGCACGCGCGTATGCTCTCCGACGTCGGAATTCTTACGAAGGACGAATTTGCGCAAATCGAAGCGGAACTTCTCGCGATTAAAGACCGCATTGCGCGCGGCGAATTTGAGTTTTCCTACTCGCTGGAAGATATTCATATGCACGTCGAGAAGGCGCTCGTCGAAAAGCTCGGCGACGTCGGGCGAAAATTGCACACGGCGCGCAGTCGGAACGACCAAGTTTCGACCGATTTCCGACTCTGGATTCGCGACGCGATCGACGAGTTGACGCGACTTCTGAGGAATCTTCAACGCGCGTTCGTCGGGCGTTGCGACGGGGATTTCGACGTCGTCGTTCCGGCGTACACGCACACGCAGCGCGCGCAGCCGGTTCTCGCGCCCCATATTTGGCTCGCGTACGTCGAAAAGCTCGAGCGCGATCTTGAACGGCTCGCCGACTGCCGAAAGCGCGCGAACACGCTCAGTCTCGGCGCCGCCGCGTGCGCCGGAACAAGTCTGCCGATCGATCGCAATAAGACGGCGGAATATTTAGGATTCGAGCGGATCGCCGCGAATAGCGTCGACGTTTCGAGCGACCGCGATTTCGCGACCGAGTTTGCCTTCGATATGGCGGAGATCGCGATTCACCTCAGCGGCTGGGCTGAAGATTGGATTTGGCAGTCGACGGTCGAGTTCGATTTCATAACGCTTCCGCAGTCGTTCTGCACCGGATCGTCCATTATGCCGCAGAAGGTCAATCCGGACGCGTTGGAACTGATTCGCGGCAAGAGCGCGCGGGTCGTCGGCAATTTGCAGACGTTGCTCATGCTCACCAAGGGGATTCCGCTCGCGTACGACCGCGATTTGCAAGAAGACAAGGAGCCGATTTTCGATTCGTTCGACGCGATTTCGGCGAGTTTGGACATAGCGGCGTCGATCGTCTCCGGCGCGACCCTGAAGCGCGAATCGATCTCGGCGCGACTCGATCGCGGATACCTCGACGCGACGAGCCTCATGGAGTATTTGATTCGGCGCGGCGCGCCGCAACGCGCGGCGCACGGCGTCGTCGGACGACTCGTGCGCAAGGGGATCGAATCGGGCAAGGCGCTCGCCGAAATGTCCCTCGACGAATTGCGTACCGAGTCCGATAAGATCGAGTCGGACGTCTACGACTATCTCGGCGCGTCGAACGCGGTCAACGCTATGAAGAGCTACGGTTCGACCGCGCCGGATCAGGTCCGATTCCAGATCGACGCGTGGAAGAAACGACTCGGATTGTAATAGACCGAAGATTTTGTTATCGTTAGGGCGAACAACGCGAGGAAGGAAGCGTCGCGACGCGGCGCGGCACGGTTGCGCATGGGTAAACCAATCAGAGCAGAAGACGAATTTGACGAAGAACCGTTGGACGAAGAACCGTTGGACGAACTCGAGCCGACGCCAAGCGAGTCGTGGACTCCGCCGGCGGAACAGCCGGGCGAAGTCGCGGTTCGCGTCGTTTCCGACGCCGAGGCGGGCTGGCGACTCGACCAGTTTCTCGCCGCGAAATTTCCGCAGTACAGTCGCGTCTTGATTCGGAAGGCGATTCAGGCGGAAGACGGAATCGACGTCGGGGGCCGGCACGGTAAGCCGTCGTTTCGCCTGCGCCCGGGGGACGTCGTGTCTTTTCGTCTCGTGGAGCCGCCGCGCGAGTCGCCGATTCCGGAGGATATTCCGCTCGACGTGCTGTACGAAGACGACGATCTTGCGGTCGTGAACAAGCCGGCGGACATGGTGGTTCATCCTGCGCGGGGGCACTGGTCGGGTACGCTCGTCGGTGCGTTGGCGCATCGATTCGCGGGTCAGTTGAGCGCGAATCGCGGGCCGGCGCGGCCTGGGATCGTGCATCGGCTTGATCGGGACACGAGCGGCGCGATTATCGTTGCGAAGAACGACCAAGCGCACGCGCGACTCGCCGCGTTGTTCGAAGAGAAACGGATTCAGAAGGAATATTTTGCGATAGCGCTCGGCGGAATTAGCACGGATCGCGAGATCGTTGACGCGCCGATCGGTCATCATCCGAAATATCGAGTGAAAATGGCGATCGCGCCGGACGATCCGGAGGCGAAAAGCGCGCAGACCTACTTTGAAGTTCTGGAACGTTTCCGGGGCTTCTCGACGGTGAAATGCCTGCCGCGCACCGGACGCACGCATCAGATTCGCCTGCACCTGGCGCATTTGGGGTGTCCGATCCTTTGCGACAAGCTGTACGGCGGGCGTTCCGCAATAACGCGCGAGGAGCTGGCGGGGGAATACCGTCGCGGTTCCGACAAGGAAGGGGACGCCGTCGGCACGGTTCTGCTCGCTCGCCAGGCGCTTCACGCGCGCAAGATTACCTTTGAGCATCCGACGACGGGCAAGACGTTGGAAATCGAGGCGCCGTTGCCGAAAGATCTTCAGGAGACGCTCGAAGCGCTCCGCGAGTTGCGACCGTTGAAGTAGCGCTCGTCTGGTCGTACCGCGCGCAAACCGCGCGCTTTCATGAAAGAGAGAAGTTGTTATGACGCAGCAAGGCTCCCAAGCGAGTTGGCGCGCGCTTTATCCGTTTGAATCGCATTTTGCAACGATCGGCGGGTTCCAATATCATTATCTCGACGAAGGACCCGACGCCGGCGCGAAGGATCGCCCGACGATTCTCTGTTCGCACGGGAATCCGACGTGGTCCTTTATCTTTCGCGAGTTCATTAACGAATTTCGCAAGGACTATCGGGTCGTGGTCGTCGATCATATTGGGTGCGGGCTTTCGGAGAAGCCGGGACTGGACAAGTACCCGTACGGACTGCAACGTCGCGGGGACGACTTGCTGGAACTGATCGACAAGTTGGGCTTGACGCGTATCAACCTCGTCGCGCACGACTGGGGCGGGGCGGTCGCGATGAACGCGGCGACGCGGCGTCCGGAACTCTTTGAGAAGATCGCGCTCATGAATACGGCGGCGTACTTGAGCGATCGCGTGCCGAAGCGGATACGTCTTTGCCATACGCCGATTCTGAAGCGCGTTCTATTGCAAGGTCTGAACGTATTCCCGCGCGCGGCGACGACGATGGCGACGGCGAAGGGGCTTTCGGAGCAGGTCAAAGAGGGGCTGTTGGCGCCGTACGATTCCTGGCGCAATCGTATCGCGGTTTGCGAATTCGTTCAGGACATACCGACGTCGCCGAAGCATCGTTCTTACGAGGCTCTCAAGGGGACGCAGGAGCGATTAGGCGTTTTTAAGGACGAGCAGATCGGTCTGATTTGGGGCGTTAAAGACTGGTGCTTTCCGCCGGAGGTCTTTTTGAATAAGTTTCTGGAGTATTATCCGCACGCGTTCGTGCGCAAGATTGAGGACGCGGGGCACTATCTGATGGAAGACAGTCCGCGCGAGACGTTGGCGGCGACGCGCGAGTTTTTCGAGCGCGCGTAGAGACGCGTGCGGAGCGCGGATGGTTTGCATGCGGGAACGCAGGCGAATTTGCATGCGGATTAGCAGTCAGGCGCGGCGAGCGGAAGAGGCTAGGTCGTAGGAATCGGCGAGGACGCGAATGGAGAACGGGGAAGAGAGACAAGAGGTCGAGAAGATTTCGGCGCAAGGCGGCCAGCACAATTTAGGCGCGCTTTTGCAGGAGTTCGGGCGCACGAAGATCGCGTTGGAGAACGAGCTTGCGAAGGTGGTCGTTGGGCAGAAGGACGCGATACGTCAGATATTCGCGGCGATTTTTACGCGCGGGCACTGCCTTTTGGAAGGGGTTCCCGGGCTTGCGAAGACGCTTACGGTGCAGACGATCGCGAAGATTCTGGACGTGAAATTCCGACGAATACAGTTTACGCCGGACCTAACGCCGACGGACGTAACGGGCGCGGAGGTCTTAGAGGAGGACGCGCAGGGGAAACGGTCGTTCCGATTTGTGGAGGGGCCGGTCTTTACGAATATTCTTTTGGCGGACGAGATCAACCGAACGCCGCCGAAGACGCAGTCGGCGTTATTGCAGGCGATGCAGGAGCGCGAGGTTACCGTTGGAACGAAGACGTACAAGTTGCCGGATCCGTTTTTGGTGATCGCAACTCAGAACCCGATTGATCAGGAGGGCACGTACCCGTTGCCGGAGGCGCAATTGGACAGATTCATGTTCAACGTGAAGATAGACTATCCGACGTTGGAGGAGGAGGAGAAGATTCTAACGGCGACGACGCGTGGAGGCGAGTCGCCGGAGCCTGCGAAGTTGCTCAACGGCAAGGTTCTAATTGGAATGCAGCGTCTCGTGTCGATGGTGGCGGCGAGTCAGTACGCGATTCAATACGCGACGCGCCTGGTGAGGGCGACGCGTCCGACGGACGAGAGCGCGCCGGATTTCATCCGGGACTGGGTTGACTTTGGCGCTGGGCCGCGCGCGGGTCAGTACCTCATTAACGCCGGGAAGGCGTTCGCGGCGATGGACGGACGCTTTGCGGTTTCGATCGAGGACGTGAAGTCGGCGGCGTATCCTGTCCTCCGCAAGCGCATTGGCGCGAACTTTCAGGCGCAGGCGGAGGGGATGAACACGGACAAGATTATCGAGAAGCTCCTGGAAACGGTTCCGCCGCCTAAGATCGAGAAATTCTCAAAACGCGGGGAAGGGTAAGGTCGAATCGCCCGCCTCGCCGCGCGGTCTACAGTACGCCGCGCGCTCGCCTGACTTCGCCTTCGCCTATCGAAGCCGCCTGAGGCGCGTCGCCGAACGCGCCTCTTTTTATTCCATGAGATCGATTCGCCGTTTCAGATTCGTTTTCTTTGCATTTGACAATCTGCGCAATACTTGAGCTTTGCGCATTTCTTTTGGTTTTTTATTCTTCTAAACGCTTCGGAGTCGAAAAAATATCGAGACGTTAGGCGTTGCTATTGACAAAAAAAAAAACGCTAAGATTCGTTAAATTTTAACATTTCGGCGCCTGGCGCCAACAGCTCAGACAGTTGTAAAGCGTTATATTACAAGGTTTACAATTTGTTTTCGCCCTCCGGCGCAGGCGTCGGCGAGACCTCTTTAGGAAAATGGAGAGAAGAATGAAGAAAATTGCGTGTCTCACTCTGGGATTGGCTCTTTGCTTCGCGCTTGGTTGCGGCAAAAAAGAAGAACCGAAGCCGACTCCGACCACTGGAACGCCCGCCGTTGAAGAGCCGATCGTCGAACCCGCCGACGACGTTGCCACCGGTCAGGAACCGAATAAAAACAAACAGAACCCGATCCAAAAACAAGACGACCCTAAGCCCGCGCCGAAGCCGAACATTCAGAAGCAAGACAACGTCGACGTGGTTCAAGGGGAAGAGCCGTAACGGTCGAGTCTGAATTTGTTCTTGTCTCGAGCGCGTCGAATTTGCACGTTAGAAAAGTAGGAGCGTTTCATGAAAAAAGGATTTTCAACCCTCGTGATCATTCTTGCGTTCGTCGTTGGATTGTTCGGTTGTTCGAAGCGTTCCGAGCCTTCAAATAATCCGAGCGCTCCGTCGGAACCTTTGAACTTGCCGACGGATCCCAACGATCCGTTGCCGCCTCTCGACTCGATTGACAATCGCGACGCCAACGAATTGTTTGACGGCGAAGTCGGTTCTAACGTCGGCGACGCCAATCCCGACGGTTTTAATCCAGCCGAGGTCGTGGTAGAAGAGGTCGACGATCCCGCCGCGCCGGACGTTGTCTATCCGGACGAACCGATCGCGCCGGACGTCGAACTGGAGCCGGATTCTCCCGGCGAAACAGATTTCGACGCGCTCGGAGAAGAAGTTGAAAATCTGATCAACCATTAGTCGACGCTAGCGTCGAGCAATTGAACTGAGGAAGACAAATAAAATGAAGAAAAAGATTTTTATTGGTTCTTTGGTCGCGATTTTGGTCGCCGTTGCGTCGATTTCTTTCGCCGCGTTTCAAGAATTTGGGACGGCGTCTGACGCGAGTTCTGACGTTGGCGTTCAATCGCAGATTCAGAAGCAACAGATCCAGAAGCAACAGATTCAGAAACCGCAAATTCAAAAACAACAGATCCCAAAACGCCAGGTCGTCAATCAACGCCAAGTCGTTCAAGGTCAAAACGTCGCAGTTCAGAACCGCCAAGTCGT
>ONGM01000095.1 GCA_900317365.1 uncultured Planctomycetota bacterium | reverse complement strand
CTTTTAGCGAAGTCGTTTCCGTTGCGACGGCGAGCGTTTCGACGACGTTGCCGGCGCCGACTCTTTCGGTCGTTGGGAAGAAAACGACGGCGATTACGATCGCGTGGTCGTCGGTCGAAGGCGCGACGGGATACCTCTTTGAATATATGCCGGAAAACGCGTCGAGCTATACGTCGGTTACGCTTGCGGCGACTAAATCGCAACGACAGATTGCCGGTCTAACGGAAGGCGAGCTGGTTAGCGTGCGAATTCGCGCGCTTGGCGGCGGGAACGTTTCGGATTCCGACTACGCCGAACTTACCGTTGCGACCCAGCAGACCCTTTCGGTTCCGGTCGTTGCTCTTACAAAGGCGACGGAAGATTCCCTTGCCTTCGAATGGGATCCGATTTCGGGCGCGGTTGGGTACAAGATCATGTACATTAAGGCGGGGGACTCGTCGTATACGACCGTTGAGGTTGGCGCGGCGCCGCGTTATACGATCGCGGGACTCGCAATGGAGACGAGCTACAGCGTTAAAGTCTCCGCGCTCGGGGACGGGGTCAACTATAAGAACTCGGCGTATTCCGAACTCAAGGCCTATTGGACGATCAATCCCTTCAAGCTGGTCGCCCCGACTCTTACCGCGACCGACGCCTCGAAAGATTCCATACTCCTCCATTGGAATCCGGTCCCGAACGCTGCGAAATATTACGTTTCTTACGCGCCGGTCGGTTCCTCGAAATTCACGACGAAATCTGTTTCGGCGGCGAAGAACTTTTATCAAATACAGGGACTGAGCGCGAATACGGAATATCAGATCAAGACGCGTTCGATCGCCGGTTCGAGCGAATATATCAATTCCACGTATTCCCCGATAACGGTTCTTTCGACGACGAATAGCGCGGTCGTAAAGACGGCGTTGGCGACCCCGACGATTACGACGACGGCGACGAACGCCACGATTACGGCGACATGGGACGCGAATCCTCGCGCGACCGGATACACGGTGATCTACAAAACGAGTTCCGACGCGGCTTATACGACCGTCAACCTTCCGGCGACGGAGACGAGCCTCACGATTACGGGCTTGTCCCCCAATACCTCGTACTACGTCAAGGCGCGCGCCCTCGGGGAAGGCGTCTTCTGGTCGAACTCCGCGTATTGCGCGACGACGACCGTTAAGACCCTGCCCGCCACGATTACCGATCAATCGACCTACGACGCCTTGCGCGCAAAGTACAACGATCTGCTCCTCCCGGAATCTTTGTACGACGTCAATATTATCGAGCTTGCGAGCTGGACGGCGGAAGCGTTGCGCGCCGCGATCTCGACGGCGGCGACGACCCCGCTCGACGATATTATTCTTGTGAACGAGTCCGTATACTCCCTCGCGCCTCTTGATTTGTCGAGCGATTCGATTACGTTCGAAATCGATTATCAAACGAGCGGATCCCTTTCGATCCTTTCTAATGGAACGGGACGCGCGCAAATCAAAGTCAATGATAACGAAATCACATTCAATGCGTTCGACGGTTTAACGCAATTCGGCGGCTTCGATTTTATTGACGTTAATCCGGAAATCAGCGTTTATCAAGTTACCACGACTCCGGCTCTCGGCGTCGTTCCAGCGGCAGTCGAAATGCAAAACGTGGGAATGTACACGTCGTCCGATATTCCCATTGATAATAAATCAAGCATAATAGCGCGTGGGACGACCCCGGTTGTGTCGGTAAGACCAAGCGCTAACGATTACGCTTTGTTGTTTGTCGGCGGCGCCAACCCCGCTAGCAATGATGAAGAATTTTATATTACTCTGGTCAATTATTACTATGAACTTGTGGAAGAGTTTTCGTTAGACCCGACGAAAATCTATATCCTCTATGCCGACGGAGACGTTACCGGAACTTCATACAATCTGAATCGTAGTAATTTATATAAATACACGTTAACGACTTCAGACATGACCTTTGCCACGTCCCTCGGCACGACGGTGCGCGCGGCCACCGGGGCAAATTTAACTTTGACTCTCCGGGAAATCGGCAATCTGATGAATGCAAATTCGCATCTATTCTTCTATACGGAAGATCATGGTAACGGTCAAAGAGGGAATAGGAACGACCTGAATGATTATCTTTGCGGTTGGAATGAGGATATTACCGGAGCGACGGTGCGAGACGCTCTGTTTCAAGTCAAGCAAGGTTATGTAACGTGCGCTTTCACTCAATGTTACTCCGGCGGGATTTTAGACGATATTTTCAATCCGTCCACGGGCGAGCTATCGAGTCTGTACAATGGTTCGGCGCATTTTGCTGGGGGAGCCGCCGCTAATCATTACGAATATTCATGGTACAAAACAGAGAAAGGCGTTTATGTTGGTTATCCGCAAACGTTTAGAGATGCGTTGCGTCTTTGCAAGACGGGCGTCGAAGCGTTTGTTTATACGGAACAGAACGAGCCTTTTTCCATTAAGACCGAAGAATACCTTCCTAACCAAGGTGTATATACTCCTTATAAAGAGCATCCATGGCACGCCGGAGAAACCTTCTCGATCTTTTCTGACGAATCTGCCGAACCGCTGACGACGCCTACAATTACATCTTTTACGAGTTCTTCAAATTCAATAACGATCAATTGGCGCCCTATAACAAAAGCGTCAAGCTATACGATCGCGTACGCCGTTCAGGGCGAGTCGACCTTTACAGAGATTGACAACATTGCCAAGTCAGCGACAAGTTACACGATTCCTGGGCTTTGGGGAGGATCTGTTTATATCGTGCAAATCCGAGCGAATGGCGACGGAACAACCTATTCGAATTCAGCGTATAGCGACCCAAGATATATTGTTACCCCTCCGAATTCGGAAACGGATCCGCAGCCTCTTCCGACGCCGACGATTTCCTCCGCGAACGCCACGACGACCTCGATCACGGTGAATTGGGGCGCGATCGCGAATCGATCAAGCTATAAAGTCGAATACAAACTCGCAAGCGCTTCCGCCTGGACGAAGTGGAGCGATACGATTACGGCAACGAGCGCGACGATTACCGGACTCAAATCGGGAACGAATTACTCCGTGAGAGTAACCGCCCTCGGCGACGGAACGAATTATCTCAATTCCGCCGCGAGCGCGGCGAAGAGCGTTACGACGCAGACGATTCCGTCGCTCACGACTCCGACGATCTCCTCGACGAGCGCGACGACGACTTCGATCACGGTGAACTGGGGCGCGATTGCGAACGCGAAGAATTACACGGTGGCG
>ONGM01000294.1 GCA_900317365.1 uncultured Planctomycetota bacterium | reverse complement strand
ATCGGGGCGTAGCTCAGCCTGGCTAGAGCGCTACGTTCGGGACGTAGAGGTCGCACGTTCAAATCGTGTCGCCCCGATTGCAAAGAAACCGCAGTTCTCTGCGGTTTTTTTGTTTCTTGACCGCGCCTGTCTTACCGGCGCCTTCTTCCCGTCTCGACGCGCGCTCGCGATTCGTTCCGCCTCGTTCTTTCCGCGCGTCGCGGCGCTTGACCAAACCGCCGCGCGGCGCCATAATAAGCGGAAAACGTCGACGCGCGTCAAGTATGCGCGATCGATCACATCACTTTCACCATTCGGCTTCGTTTGCCTATTCGTTTGCCTAAAGGACGACAATGCAAGATCGCATACTCTACGATAATCCGTTGATTGAACGTTACGCGTCGCGCGAAATGTGCGCTCACTTCGGTCCACAAAAGAAATTCTCCACCTGGCGACGACTCTGGGTCGCGCTCGCCGAAGCCGAATCGGAAATGGGGTTGCCCGTTACCCAAGAGCAGGTCGACGAACTCAAAGCGCACGTCGACGATATCGACTTTGACGCCGCCGCGCAGTACGAAAAGAAGCTCCGACACGACGTCATGGCGCACGTCCACACCTACGGCGACGTCTGCCCAAAAGCCCGCGCCGTTATCCACCTCGGCGCCACAAGCTGCTTCGTTACCGACAACGGCGACTGCATTCTCTATCGCGAAGCCCTGCGCATGGTCCGCGATCGACTCGTCGTCGTGATCGATCGACTCGCGAAATTCGCGGAACAATATCGTTCCCTACCCTGCCTCGGGCTAACACACCTCCAACCTGCGCAACCGACCACCGTCGGTAAGCGCGCGACCCTCTGGACCTACGACCTCGCGCAGGATCTCGAAGACCTCGAATATCGCATCGATCATATCCGCACGCTCGGAAATAAGGGCACGACGGGAACCCAAGCCAGTTTCCTCAAGCTCTTCGACGGAGACCACCAAAAAGTGCGCGAACTCGAACGACGCGTCTGCCAAAAGATCGGGTTCGACAAGCCTTACGCCGTTACCGGCCAAACTTATCCTCGGAAACTCGACGCCCAAATTCTCGATATCCTCTCCCGAATCGCGCAAAGCGCCCACAAGTTCGGTACGGATATGCGCATCCTCGCCAACAAGAAGGAACTCGAAGAACCCTTTGAAAAAAATCAAATCGGTTCGAGCGCCATGGCGTATAAACGCAACCCGATGCGTTGCGAACGCGTCTGCTCCCTCGCGCGATTCGTTATCAGCCTGCAATCGAGCCCGGCGATGACGATCGCGACCCAATGGATGGAGCGCACCCTCGACGACAGCGCCAACCGTCGCCTCACCTTGCCGCAAGCCTTCCTCGCTATCGACGCCATCCTCATTATCATGCAGAACGTCGTCGAAAATATCGTCGTCTACCCGAAGGTCGTCGAAAAGAACCTCCGCGCCGAACTCCCCTTCATGGCGACGGAAAACATCCTCATGGCGGCGGTTGAAGCCGGCGGCGACCGACAGGATCTCCACGAGCGCATTCGCCAGCACAGCGTCGCGGCGGCAAACGTCGTCAAAATTGAAGGAGGGGAAAACGACCTCATCGAAAGACTCCGCAACGACCCCGCGTTCGCTAAGGTCAACGTCGACGCGGAACTCCTCCCGGAAAAATTCGTCGGACGCGCGCCGGAACAAGTCCTCGAATTTATCGAGGAAATCGTCGATCCGATTCGCAAACGCTATCCGAACGTCGCCGTCGCCGACGCCGACTTGCGCGTTTAGAGACTAGCCGTCGAAAGGATCGCTTCACAATGCTCACGTATAAAACAGCAGGCGAATCGCACGGTAAGGGAATCGCGGCGTTTGTCGACGGGTTCCCGGCAGGCGTCGCAATCGACGAGGCGTTTATCGCTTCCGAATTGCGCCGTCGGCAAGGCGGGTACGGACGCGGCGGACGCCAGACGATCGAAACGGACGCGGCGGAAGTCATGACCGGTGTTTTAGCCGGAAAATCGACCGGCGCCCCGATCCTGCTCTGGGTCAAAAACCGCGACTACAAGATCGAAAGCATGCCGCAACTTACGCGGCCGCGACCGGGACACGGCGATCTAACCGGCTCAATCAAGTACGGCGTCGGAATTCGTCCGATTCTCGAACGCGCAAGCGCTCGGGAAACCGCCGGAAGAGTCGCCGCCGGCGCGCTCGCCCAACTCTTTTTGAAAGAACTCGGAATTGAAGTCGTCGGATACGTCGAGGCGGTCGGCGGCGTCGATTTGACGCCTGACGAATCGGTTCTGACGTTGTCCCCAGAGGAACAGCGCAAGGCTCGCGCCGGAAGCGCCCTCTATTCTCTGCGACCCGGCGCGGAAAAGGACGCGACGGCGCTCGTCGACGAAATGAAGACGCGCGGCGACACGCTCGGCGGCGTTACGACCGTTCGCGTTTACGGCGCGCCCTTCGGTCTGGGAACGCACGCTCAGTGGTCGACGAAACTCGACGGCGCCCTCGCGAAAGCGGTCATGGCGATTCAAGCGTACAAAGGAGTCGAAATCGGCGACGGGTTCAAACTCGCCGCGACGCCCGGTTCGCAAGCTCACGACGAAATCCTCTGGGACGACTCCGAACGCGCGGAACGAACCCTCGGTTTTAAGCGCCCGACGAACCGCGCAGGAGGGCTTGAGGCGGGTATGACGAACGGTCAACCGATCGTCGTGCGCGGCGCCATGAAACCGATTCCGACGTTGCGTCGTCCCTTGCGCTCGATCGACTTAACGTCGAAAGAACAAGTCGAAGCGTCCTTTGAACGAAGCGACGTCTGCGCGATCTCCGCCGCGAGCGTGGTTATGGAAAACGTCGTCGCCTTTGAAATCGCCGCCGCGATCGTCGAAAAGTTCGGCGGGGATTCCCTGCAAGAGATCAAGGATCGAATTGAACTCTTCGAAGCCTCCGCGCGAAAACGTCTCGAAGGCGAATATTAACCGATCGATCTTCAAGTCGCGCGTCGTTTTTCTAACCGAACGGCGCGCGACGCCTTTTCATTATCTCGCCGTCCCCATATTTCTGAAAAAACGATCTTCTCGTCTCTTACGCAAAAACTTGACGCGCGCAACCTCTTGTCGATAATAGACCGTTGAGTTCTGAGTCGCCGACCCGTCAAAACAACTCCGTACCCAAACTACCTCATACGAACTTGACGATCCTTTGGAGGTTATTGAATGTCGCGCAAATCTACCTTAATACGAAGCGTCCTTTGCCTTGCGGCGCTTGCGACGTGTCTCTTTGCCGAATCGCTCCACGCGGAAGTCCGAACGGTCCCCGCGCCGAAAGGAAACGCGGTAACCGACGCCTATCGAATTGAAGTCGACGGTCAAGACGTCGCCGTCTATCGGTCTCGCGATCAGGAGCCGGGTAGCGGCGAATATTACTTTGCGACCTTTGAATTCGACGGCGAAGTCTCAATAAAAATTACGGCGCCTTTCGATCTTAGTAACGCGACCGTCGCGCCGGAACGCTTCGGAGTCGAAATCGCCGAGCGCAACGAGCAGACCGCCCTGCTCAAGGCGCGCGAACCCTTTATGATCTCCTTCGAACCGAACGGGCGCGTTAAGCCGTTAATCCTCTTCGGCATGGTGCCGGAAACCGACGCGCCGAAAGAAGGCGACGAAAACGTCCTCTACTTCGGCCCCGGCGTCCATTCCCCAGGCGTGGTCAATTTGACTGACAACCAAACGCTCTACGTCGCGGCCGGCGCCGTGCTCAACGCCGGAATCAACGCGAAAGGGGAAAATATTACGATTCGCGGGCGCGGCGTCGTCTCCGGGTCCAATTGGGAGCGCTTTAAAGGCCCGTCCGCGTTCATTATTAACGCGCGCAACTGCAAGAACCTCCAGATTCGCGACCTTGTTCTGCGCGACCCGTGGAGCTGGACGTGCGTGCTGACGAATTGTGAGAACGCGGTCGTCGACGGACTGCGTATTTGCGCGTCGAATATGATCAACGACGACGCGCTCGACCTCGTTAATTCCCGCAACGTCGTCGTTAAGAATTGCTTCTTCCGCGCCCAAGACGATTCGATCGCCATTAAGGGCAAGAGCGCCGGGCTCGAACCTTGCGAAGATATCGATATTCACGACTGCACGTTCTGGACGGATCGCGCCAACGTCTTTCGCGTCGGATACGAATGCGAAGCGAAAACGATGCGCAATATCGTCGCGCGCAATATCGACGTCCTCTATTACAGCGTCAACTATCGAGATCACGACCAATATTGGGCGAACGCGATTATCTGGTTGCAACCGAATCAAGAAATGCCGATGGAGCTATGCCGATTTGAAAACGTCCGCGTTCGTTCCAACGGCGATCAAATGATCATGCTCATGGCGAAGCCGATGAGTTGCGAATACGGTTCCTTTAAGAACCCGACGCCGGGTCGAATCCGCGACTGCACTCTGAAAAACTTCACCGT
>ONGM01000169.1 GCA_900317365.1 uncultured Planctomycetota bacterium | reverse complement strand
GGCGAAAAGCTCGTCGATTCCGACCTTGCCGAATTGAAACTGATTTGGCAAAAGCCGTTTGATCTTGGCGGCGAGTACTCCAAATAGCCGACCGGCGCGACGTTCGATTTTGACGACGGTCGATTGGATTATCAGAAACAACGTATATTCAAAAACATACGATCATACGATAAAATGAAACCAAACGTTTTGATTTTAAGAGCGCCGGGAACAAACTGCGATTTCGAAACCGCCTACGCCTTTGAACTCGCCGGCGCTACGACGGAACGAATTCACATCAACCGCATTCTGGAAGACTCGTCGATTCTCAATCGCTTCCAGGTCATGTGCTTCCCCGGCGGGTTTAGCTACGGAGACGATATCGCCGCCGGTCGCGTTCTCGCAACAAAAGCGCGCGCCCACCTCTTCGACGCTATTAGCAAGTTCCGCGACGACGATAAGTTGATTCTCGGAATCTGCAACGGATTTCAAATCCTTGTCAAGTCAGGCGTTCTCATCGCCGACGACGAACAAGGCGCGCCTGCGACCTTGACGTGGAATAAGTCCGGCGTCTACACCGATCGCTGGACGAGACTCGTGACGAACGGCTCAAAGTGCGTCTTCCTTAACGGCGTTAAGGAAATGTACCTGCCGATCGCCCATGCCGAAGGAAAGTTCATGACCCGCGATCTGTCCGTCTTGGATAAACTCGACTCCGAAGGGCGACTCGCCTTGAGATATCTCCCTGAAGACAATCCGAACGGCTCCACCCGCGACGTCGCCGGCGTCTGCGACGAAACCGGGCGCGTCTTCGGACTCATGCCGCACCCTGAGCGTCACGTCGACAAGACGCAACGACCCAATTGGACGCGCATGAAGAACGACCCCGATTTCCCGACAAGAGTCGGAGACGGTCTCGTTATCTTTAAGAACGCGGTCGAATATTTCGCCTAACCTCGCGCCTCCGAAAGCCGCCTCAGAGCGCCTAGGCGTTCGGTATAGGCGTTCGGTCTCGCGCCGTTTCATAAAAAAGCCCGCCAAGCCTCGCTAAAGAGCTTGGGCGGGCTTCTTTTGTTTGCCGACGCGTCGTCCTCGGACGTTTGGACAACGCGTCGGTTGAAACGTTTATGACGTCGGAACCGCCTCCCCGCTAATCTTCGTACTTTTGTAGCGCGCTCCAAACCTCCATGTACGCCCGGTCGCGTTTGGTTCCGTCGTGGACGGCGCTCTTAAAGTTGGAATAGTCGATCGACTGCGCCTCGCCTTGAACGATCGACGTCCATGTCGCGCGTTCAAAATCCATGCGGAACGGATAGTCCGACCCCGGGATCGTTTTGACCTCCGGGCGTACCCTGTACGTCGCGCATAATCGTTCCAAGTCGCCCTTGAAACGCGCGCGCACGTGGATAAGGTTCTTGTCGTTGAAATTCTCGACGGCGCTGAAAAAGCCGTGTTTCGTAAAGAGCCACATCGTTAGGTCTCCTGTCCGGTCGACTAAAATTGACGCGATTCTAATCGTCGCCGGATTCTAACAAAGATTCAGTCGTCAATCAACGCCGGGAATTAGGACTGTTTCGCCTAATTCTACCGATCGAATCCCAACAAACCGCAATCGCCGACTTTCTTTTTGACGAAATCCGTTTTTCGTGTTGCGCGTCGGTTTCGAATGGCGACAATATACGCTTGTCAGTCTGACTGAAACGAATTACCTGAAACGAACGTTTTTGTCGTCTTCCAAGGCGCGGGAACGTCGATTCCACTTACGAAAGGAACAAGATGCTAGAAATAGGAACGCAGGCGCCCGAGTTCAATCTTCCCGATCAGAACGGCGTCATGCGCAGTCTTAGCGAGTTTGCCGGCAAGAAAGTCGTACTCTATTTCTATCCTCGCGACAATACGGCGGGATGCACGAAACAGGCGTGCGGGTTCGGCGAGCTATTGCCGCAATTCACGGAAAAAGGCGCCGTCGTCGTCGGGGTAAGCAAGGATTCCGTCGCGTCGCACAAGAAGTTTGAGGAGAAATACGGGCTTCCGTTCATTCTTCTTTCCGACGTCGACAAGACGGCGATCCAGGAATACGACGTCTGGAAGGAGAAGAAGAATTACGGCAAGGTTACGATGGGGGTCGTTCGCACGACGTATCTCATCGACGAGAACGGCGTCGTTATTAAGGCGTACGGAAACGTTAAGGCGGCGGAGAATCCGGCGGAAATGCTCGCCGCGCTCGAATCGTAGGCGACGACAGAACAGTAGACACAATGCGTATGAAAGGCGTCTTTTTAGGCGTTTACGACAGGCGATCTATGCGAAACAACTTTTTTACTTGGGCGGCGCTGTTGGCGGCGTTTTTCGTAGCGACGTCGATTTCCAAGGCGGCGAGTCCGAATTCGGCGCGTTTTCAGGTCGATACGACGCAGCTTGGCGACGTGATCGGCAACAAGGTCAAGACGATCAATTTGTGGCAATTTCAAACTTGGTCGAAGCCTTCGGTCGACGAAGGCTGCAATTTGAGCGAGTTTGTCGAATACGTTCAATTTATGCAGGCGACAGGGGGTAACGCGACGCGCGATCTCTTTGTCGATCCAACGAATCACGACGTATTGGACGACTACGACTTCCAGCCGCTCGTCGACAAATGCCGCGACGTCTTGTCGTTGGGGGCGAGGCCGTGGATCAAGCTGAGCGTTCCGGCAAAGTTTTCTCGGGAATCGATCGTAGGCGTCTTTGGGGTCGACGTTCTTCCCCCGGACGATTACGAGGCGTATTACGCCTACGTTCAGGGCATGGCGCAAGCGCTCGTCGACGCGTTTGGCCGCGAAGAAGTTCAGAAGTGGCCTTTCGGCGTTCTTGTGGAATTTGAAAACGCCGATTGGTTCCATGACAAGGAGAAGACGCCGGAAGGTAGCAAAGCGGCGTATTTCAAACTTTACGACTATTCCGTCGCCGCGTTGGAATCGGTTTTAGGCGAGGCGATCGTCGGCGGGCACGCGATGGCTTGCACCGAAGGTCTGTGGGACGAGCGCGACTTGCTCGATCACTGCGCAAAAGAGCCGAACGCCAAGACGGGTCAAACCGGTACGACGATCAAGTATTTCGCCGTTTCATTCTACGACGACGCGCCGGATCGCCCTCACCCGATGACGCTGGCGCAGACAGTCGCGCGAATTCGCGAGCGCGCGGAATCGGTCGGGCTGAACGATCTCTTTTACGGGGTTGACGAAGGTCGAATTCTCGGCGCGTCGAAGGGGCTTTATAAGACCGATTTGACGCACCGCATTGTCGGACAGACGTACCAGGCGGCCTACGACGTTCGCACGTTCAAGATCCTGGCGGACAACGATATCGATTATTTTTCGATGTGGAGTTACTCGAGTTCGAGCGCGTGGAGCGGGTATCCGTTGGTCGCGTTTCGCGCGGCGCAGTTCGTCGCTAAGTTCAAGAATTCGCGCCGCGTCGCGGTAAAAGCGGAGAAGAAGTTGGCGGACGGAGTCGATTGCGACGCGGTCGTCGGGTACGACGAAGAGACGAAAACGTTGCGCGCAACGGCGTATAACTTTAAGTTCGATCTCAATTACACCGATTCCGCAGACGTGGAATTCGTCATTAACGCGCCGATGTGGAAAGGCAAGAAGGTTGAGATAACCGAGCGCGTCGTCGACGACGAAGAGAACTTCTTCTGCGATTGGCTCGTCGACAAGGAGCGTCTGAAGATCGCGGACGCGGCGTTTTCGTGGTCTCCTGACAGCGGGTGTCTCGACGTAGGGTTCGTCGATCCTTCGGCGGCGACGACGTATCGCAACGAATTGCGCGCGAAGTACGTCGAGAAGGCGAATCGCGAGCCGCGTACGACGACCCGCGTTGTCGAGACGTCTGCGGAGGGCGAGTTGAAATGCGCGACGACGTTGGGGCGCCACGCGGTCGTTCTCTATGAAATCAAGGCGATCGAGTAACGAACGCCGAGTTTCCCGTTTCGCCGACTTTTTCGGCGATCGTCTCGATAATGAATCGTCTCGAAAATCATTGAGGGCGCCGATCATGGGACCGGCGCCCTCGTTTCGTATCGCTAACGCGAACCGCTCAGGTTAAACGTGAAGACTTGCGTGACGTCGTTCGGGTCCTTGCTGACCGGGAAGGCGAAGTCGAGCGCAAGCGGCGCGGGACCGAGCATCGGGATATTGAAACGTAGCCCGACGCCAGGCGCGACGCGGTACCGTCCCCACTTCTTAATGCTTTCGGAAACGACGCCTGTGTCGCAGAAGACGACGAACTGGAACGCGTCGCCGCCGGAGACGGGAATATAGAGTTCCGCCGTATTGTAGAACTCGAATTTTCCGCCGATACCGAATCCGCTTTCCTTGTAACGCGGGGTAACTTCGCGGTATTCGAAGCCGCGCAAATTACTGGCGCCGCCGCCGAAGTATCGTTCGAAGATCGGCGTTTTGTCGCCAGTCCATCCGGCGCGGCTGGAAAGCCCGAGAACCCAACGTCCGGTTCCGTCGACGCGTTTCCGCAACGTGCGATAATATCGCGCGTCGAGCGTTACGCGCGGGAATTGGTAGTCTCCGAGACCTTCTTCAACGGTTCCCTTTAAGAGGTACCCTGCGGACGGCGAATACGGATGGTTTCGCGTGTCGTAAGCGGCGGTGAGACCGATATTGTAGAGTCGGTTGACTCTGACGACTTCGTTTAGGTCGGGCACGAAACCGACGGCGGGATCCTTAATCTTGACGTTGTACATACCGAGATTAACGGTCGTGCTAAATCGGTTCGTCCATTGTCGTCCGAGTCTGATTTCTCCGCCGTACCGCGCTTCAAACCATTCGTCGAAGGAATGTTCGCCGTAGAGTCCGGTAACGCCGAATAAGTACTTGGAGTAGAAGACGTTCGGCACGTCCCATGAGACGCGGTAGCTTTGCACGTTCGTACCGGGGCTGGCTTGAACGCTGAAGATTTGTCCTCCGCCGCGGAACGCGTCTTTCCATCCGTCGGCGCGACACAGCGCGGTCGGAAAACGGAGAATATCGAAGTTGCGCTCCGTGAAGCTCACGTTGCCGACGAGTCCGTAGTCCGAGTTGACGCCGATCGACGCTTGGAACATACCGGTTCGACCTTCCTGGACGTTGACCAAGACGTCGCCGTCGTAGATTTCGTCCGTTTCAGGGGTAACCGGTTCGAGTATGTCCTTACCGATCGAACTGTAAACGCCGTCGGAGAACCCGGGGGTCGAATCGACGTCGTCGGAACTGACGTACGAATTGGCGCCGTAGTTGCGATCGACGACCGCGTTGGAGTTCAATAGGTTTGCGGACTCGTAATTCGCGTAGTCAAGATTGGAATCGTATTGCGACGCGGCGTTGTTTGAAGCGGAATCGTACGGGCTGTAGTCGTAGTTCTGCTCGCTATTGCCGCGCGAGGAAACGGACGAGAACCCGCTCGGAATGGAGCGCGATTGTCCGCGAACAGTCGAATAATAGTTGAGACCGGCGCGATCCCAGCTCCATGGCGCCCACCATTCGCCTGCGTTCGCGACGCTTTTGACGTCGGCGTTCTGAGCGGCGTTCTGAGCG
>ONGM01000030.1 GCA_900317365.1 uncultured Planctomycetota bacterium | reverse complement strand
GTTCCCGTCGAAAAGGGACTCGCGAATCGTTACCGTTCCCTGCTCGTTGTAAATCGCCCCGCCGTCGTCCCCGTGAGTCTCGTTGCGTAAGAACTCCGCGTTCGAGATCGTCAGCGCGCCTTTGTAATTCAAGATCGCGCCTCCGAAGCGCCACCCGATATTCGAATCGACGACGCTTTCAGCGTCCTTATCGACATACGCGTCCGCAACGTTCTCGACGAAACGCGTATCCTTCACCGTGAGCGTCGCGTTCCAGGTTTGACCGGCGCCGGTTTTCGCGCCGTTGAAGATTGCGCCGCCGCCGTAATACGATTCGTTCTGAAGAAATTCGCATCCGTCGATCGTCATTGTCTCATGATTCAAAACGGCGCCGCCGAAATAGCCGACGTTCCCCTCGAAAACGCAGTCGATCAACGAGACCGCGCCTCGATAGTTTTCGAGCGCGCCCCCTGCGTCCGCGTTCTCCACGCCGCTATTTATCGATCCGGAAAGGCCGCGCGTAAAGGTTAGTCCCTTAAAGACGACCTCCTGACCCGGCGCGTTCACATAGAACGCCCGCGTCGCGCCGCCGCCGTCGAAGGTTAGATCGGACCCGACTCCGTCGATCGTTACCGTTTTCGTTATAACGAGTTGTTGCGAAAGCATAATCGTTGAACCGCGCAACGCGCCTGCGAACGTAATGTAGTCCCCATGCCGCGCGTGATCGATCGCGTAGCGCAACGACCCTTCGTCCGTCGCGTCGTCAGATCCCGACGTGACTACGATCGTGCGACCCGTCGTCTCATACGCGCCTAAGTCGACCTGATTCGCCTGGATTCGCTCCGCGCCTGAAAGATCAAAGTCGCCCGAGACGTATGCGTTCGACCCGGCGTTCACCGCGACCGAGTCCGGGTTCAGACGGTAGTCCCCGTTCGTCGGGTCGGCGAAGAGCGCGGCTGCGGTTCCCGTATAGTAAACGTTGCCGTTGGCGGAACCGATATTTTGCGTCGAGAGAACGTTGTGGTAATTGTAGGTTTGCGAACCGTATTCAGCGCTCCAAACGCCGACTTGCTTGTTATTGTTCTGCGTATTGAACGCAACGATCGAATTGTAGATATTTGAGACGCTCGTTTGATACTTTCCGTCGGTGCATATGGAAATCGTCGGACGCGCGCCGCTAGCGTTATTGACGATCGTGGAATTGACGATCGAAATCGTTCCGTGCTTGTATAGATGAACAGTTCCGTCGCCGCTATTATTGGCGATAAGAGAATTTCTTACCGTCAAGTTCCCCGAGCGAACCTTTAACGCGCCCAGTTGCCTCGCTTGATTATATCGAATTTCAGAACTGTCGACACGCAAATTCCCATCCTCTACTTGCGCGGCGCCTCCTTCATACGCGCTAATATTTCTCTCAAAAACGGAAGACGTAATCGTTACGTCCCCTTGATAACCGGAAACGCCGGCTCCCCACGCGGACGTCGCCGTTGAAAGGGACGCGTTCCCATTGAAAAGACAATCGACGACGAACAGTTCGCCCCCTACCGTTCGAACCCCGCCTCCGCCGCCTGTCAGCGCTTTATTATTGACGACGTAACAGCGTTCGAGGGTCAGATTGGCGTCGACGTCCTTATAAATCGCGCCGCCTGCGTCCGCAGAACCGTTCGCTAACGTCAGTCCTTTAATCGTAGGAGAACCTGCGTATTGCGATACATGGAAGACGCGCGAAGCGTTTTCGCCGCTTAACGTCAGTCCCGGTTCGTCGTTCTCATCGTCCCAAAGCGCCGTCGCGTCGAGCGTTACGCCTTCCGTAATCGTCAGTTCACCGTTCAGCTTAATCGTTTTTCCGCGTAGCGACTCGTCGAAGACGATCGTGTCCCCTTCGTGCGCCCTCGCGAGAACGTAACGCAACGAGCCTTCCGTCGTCGCGGAATCGGTCGTCGTCGAGACCGTCCAAGTTTTCGGCGCGAGCGTTTGATACTCGAAAGCGCCGACGTCTTGCCGCCCTCCGATCTGACGCGCGTTTCCCGCAAGGTCGCGATACCCTTCGGCTACCGCTCCGTCGCGCGCGTAGTTATCCCACCCTGCGTTGATCGCCTGCGAGCCTTCCGCG
>ONGM01000071.1 GCA_900317365.1 uncultured Planctomycetota bacterium | reverse complement strand
TGTGAGTCGTAAGATTTCGGTTTCGGACGCCTCGGGGACGTATTATTTCAAAGTCCGCGCGGTCGGCGACGGGGCGAACTATTCGACGTCAGGGTATTGCGCGACGGTAACGTCGAAGCCTGCGGCGGCGTTGGCGACGCCTAGTCTGACGGTGAAGGCGCGGACAGGCACGGCGATCACGGTCGGTTGGGACGCGGTGAACGGAGCGTCGGGGTACACGTTGCTCTATAAGAAATCGACGGACGCGGATTACACGACGTTGAATTTAGGCGCGAGCGTTGTGAGTCGCAAGATTTCGGGTTTAGACGCCTCGGGATCGTATTACTTCAAAGTCCGCGCGGTTGGCGACGGGGTTAGCTATACGACGTCGGGGTACTGCGGGACGGTAACGTCGAAGCCTGCGGTCGCGTTGGCGACGCCTAGCCTAACGGTGAAATCGCGCGTTGCGGACGCGATCACGGTCGGTTGGGACGCGGTGAAGGGGGCGTCCGGGTACACGTTGCTCTATAAGCAGTCGACGGACGCGGCTTATACGACGTTGAACTTGGGCGCGAGCGTTGTGAGTCGCAAGATTTCGGGTTTAGACGCCTCGGGGTCGTATTACTTCAAGTTGCGGGCGGTCGGAGACGGGGTGAACTATACGACGTCGGGGTACTGCGCGACGGTAACGTCGAAGGGCGCGGCGACCTTGGCGGCGCCGAAGATCACGACGGTCTCGTCGACCGCGACGTCGATTACCGTTAAATGGGGCGCGATTTCCGGCGCGTCGAAGTATTACGTCGCGTACGCGCCGGTCGGGAGCGACGTCTTTACGACGAAATCGGTTGCCGACGGAACGAGCTTTACGCTCACGGGTTTGAAGCCGGGCGCATCGTACCAGTTTAAAGCGCGGGCGATTAGCGGGAGCGATTCCGTTCTGAACTCCGGTTACGGCGCGGTGAAGACGGCGCAGACGACGTCGAACGCGATTCTCGAACTCGGGGACGAACTCTTCGCCGAATTGGACGAGGACTACGATCTTCTCGCGGCGAATTTTCTCGCGTAACGCAGTGAGGAAGCGTCGGTAGACTTGCCCAATCCTACCGGCGTTTGGCGTCGTTGCGGCGATTGTCGCGTAGCGTTGCAACGATACGGGGGCGCGTGGGTTCGCCTGCGCGTCCCCGCGCCTACGCCTGGGCGTTTTGGAGGAGCGGGAATCGTCGCTTCCTTTTTCCGACCGCATTTTTTCTGTGCGATTTTTTCGTAGAATTTATCAATTGAAACTTGAAAAGCGTCCCGGAATGCGAATAATACGTTATCGAGTCTGCGGGGACGATTCTCCTGCAAAAAACAGCGGTCTTTCGTCGCAGTAGACGAAATGATCAATTGTGATAGAATGACGTTTCCAAACGATTGCAACTACGATGTTGAAACCGATCGATTTGATTCGAAAAGCAAAATCTCGTCTCTGTCAATCGTGTAATTCCGATATCGACGTTATTTAATCGTCTGTTTTTCGAAACCGTGCAATTTTAAACGGAAAACGACGTCGTTCGATAAGATTCCTTTGTTGCGAGACCTTGCTTCAAAAAAGTTGAACGACGTTCTTTGGAAAAAGCGCGGTAAATTGTGCCTTTAGGAGTATGATCAAATGATAAAAAATTTCATCTCTAATTATGTACGGAACCTCATCGGACGGCGATCAGATTCGTCGGAACGGACTAAAAAGCTACGTCTTGAAGCGCTCGAGGCGCGCGAACTGCTGAGCGTCGCGCCGTGCGACGACGCGTTGCGAACGATTCCGATCAATAGCGACGTCGCCTACGTTAATCCGCAGACGATCGTCGATTCCCCGATCGCTCTAACGGAATTGATCGATCTCGCGGAACCAGAGGATTACGCGACGACGCTCGAGCCGAACGCCGCCGAGGAGCTCAGCCTGACGGTTCAGAACGACTTTGACCTCGCAGAGTCCGCCGCCTCGTCCGTGAGGTTGTCGCCGGCGGTTCAAGGTCTTCTCTCCGACGCGTCCGATAAAGGATACTCCGTCGGCCTGCGATGGGTCTACTACGACGACGGAATGTACGACATGGTCGACGTCAACGGCAACCAAGTCAACTATTTCACGAACTGGAACGAATCGACGAAACAGATCAGGACGAACGGACCCCTTTGCCGCTTTATCGATCGCGCGCATGAATTGGGGCTTAACGGCATGGTCTGGAAATGTTACCCGGACGAAATTCGCAGTCTCGACGACGATCGCATTCCGTTCCTTCAACAGATTAAGAGCTACGCGCAGGCGCGCGGCGTCGAAATTATTCCGACGTTCTGGACCGTAGGCGGCAACGCGTTTCTCGATCAGGACGCGACCCTCGTCGAAGGGAAGCTCGTTGAAAAAGCGCCGATGACTCTGAACGGCGCCGTCGGCGAGTCCGACGTCGTCGTCGCCGGCGAAAACTTTAACGGAACCTGGTCGGGCGTTCCTAACGGGTGGGCGAAGACCGATCCCTCCGTCGAACTCGGGGACTATGTCCAGAGAGTCGCCGGCGTAAGCGGCTATTCGGCGCGCGTTACGCTCCCGAAAGTTAATAGTTCCGACGGAATTCAACGCGTTTTTACCGGGCTTGAAGACGGTTATTACTACGTAACGTGCCGAGTCAAGCTCAACGCAAAAGGTCAGAACGACTATGCGGAAATGTCGATTTCCGACGGCGTGAACTCCGCCTACGCGGACTACAAAGAAGGAAATGACAATTACGTCGCCGGCGCTTGGGGCGTTATGACGACGGAGATTATTCGCGTTTCAAGCGGCGAGCTTTCCGTGCAACTGTCAGGGGGCGGAATGGTCGGCGCGCAGTTTTCCTTCGACGACCTCGAAATTCACTCCATTCGCGAAACGACCGATTTCTTACCGATTCCGCGCGACGGTACCCCGATGAGCGTTTTCGTTAAGAATTCCGCCGGCAATTACGTGGAGATTCCGGCTTACGAGAAGAACGGAACGTGCAACTGGCGACTTCCGGACGGCTACGCGGAGAGCTTTAAGTTCGGCTACGACGAAGCGTCCGATAAATATTGCTTCTACGCGCAATTCGACAAGAACGTTAAAATCGACGGACGCGTCGTTTATAAGGCGGGGGTGAAATATCGTAGCGTCCAACTCGTCGTTCCCGCCGGGAGCCGACTCGAAGGGGCGGATAAGATCTACGTCGACTACTACGAGCCGAAGGCGAACCAATACGCCGACGATCGTTATTCGGTCTGTCTTTCCGAAGAGACGCTCTATGAATATTTTACGGCAACCGCCGCGACGATTCAAGAGACGCTTCATCCGAAGACCTGGTTTCTCGGGTTCGATGAAGTGACGATCGGCGGGACGTGCGAGACGTGTCATTCAACGGGTCTGACGACCGCGCAGATTTTTGGAAAGAGCGTGGCGAGGCAGTCGGAAATCATTAAAAATACCCAAGGCGTCGATCCCAACGTTCAGATCGTCGTCTGGAGTGACATGTTTGATCCGAGCCACAACGCGACGGAGACCCCGTATCAGGACGTCAACGGTAGTCTGAAAGACGCGGTCGAGTACATTCCGAAGGATCTCATTATCGCGTGCTGGTACGACGGGGACACCACGCGGCGTCAGGAGACGATGACCGTCGACAAGGTTGCGGAACACGCGACCTACACGTTGAAATTCTTCTCCGATCGCGGCTTTAGAACGATCTCCTCCTCTTATTACGATTGGTCGAAAGGGTACAGTTCAAGTGAAATGCCGCCCTACGACCTCGATTTCAATACTCGCGGGTGGCTTACGGCGACGGTCGATTCCTGGAATGAACTTAGCGGGGTCTCCGGAATGTTTTACCTGACGTGGCCGGAGTCGGGTAAGCGCGATTACGATTACCTCGATTCGTTCGCGGCCGCGCTCAATACGATCCATCGAGTCCAACCCGGCAAGACGATCGACTCGGTTTCGTTGAATACGAGCGCGCCTAAGGTTGGTCAGACGCTTACGGCGACGCTTTCCGCGTCGGGAGCGGGGGCGTCCGACGCGACCTATCTGTGGTATCGCTACGAAAACGCCTACGACGCCGAGCGCAATCGTACGCTCGATTGGAAGATCTGGAAGAAGATCGAGGGCGCGACGAATTCGACCTACGTCGTGAAGAGCGCCGATTTAGGTAAGGAACTCAAGGTCGCGGTCGTCGGAATCGGGGACTATTCCGGGACGGCGACGGTCGAGACGAAGGCGGTCGCTCAAGGTTCGGGCGCGACGGCTCTTTCGACGCCTAGCCTTACGGTGAATTCTCGTGTCGGCACGACGATCACAGCCGGGTGGGACTCGGTTCCGGGCGCGTCGGGTTACACGCTGATCTGCCGCAAATCGACGGATTCGACGTATACGACGTTTAATTTGGGGGCGAACGTAACGAGTCGTAAGATTACCGGTTTGGACGCCTCGGGTTCGTACTATATTAAGGTGCGCGCGGTCGGGGACGGAACGAACTACACGAGTTCGCCGTACTGTGCGACGGTCGTATCGAAGCCGCCCCAGCCTTCCGTAACGCTCTCGGCGCCCAATCTTTCGGTGAGCTCGCGCGTTGGCGGGACGATCACGGTCGGGTGGGATTCTGATCCGAGCGCGTCGGGTTACACGCTGATCTACCGCAAATCGACGGATTCGGCGTATACGACGTTGAATTTGGGGGCGAGCGTAACGAGTCGTACGCTTACGGGCTTGGACGCTTCGGGATCGTACTATTTCAAGATTCGAGCGGTCGGAGACGGAGTGAACGTCGCGACGTCGGCGTACTGCGCGACGGTGATCTCGAAGGCTGCGGTCGCGTTGCCGACGCCGAATCTGACGGTGAAATCTCGTCTCGCGGACGCGATTACGGTCAGTTGGGACGGGGTTCCGGGCGCGAGCGGTTTCACGCTGATCTATCGTCAGTCGACGGAGTCGGCGTATACGACGCTGAATTTGGGGGCGAGCGCAACGAGCCGCAAGGTCTCGGGCTTGGATCCTTCGGCGACGTATTACTTCAAGATCCGCGCCGTCGGGAATGGGACGAGCTATACGTCGTCGCCTTACTGCGCGACGGTGATCTCGAAAGGCGGAGCCGTTTTGGCGGCGCCGACGATCTCGTCGATTTCGACGACCTCGTCCTCGATTACGATTCGATGGAAGGCGCTTTCCGGCGTCTCGAAGTATTACGTCGCCTATGCGCCTACCGGTAGTTCGGCCTTTACGTCGAAGTCGGTTACGGACGGAACGAGCTTTACGCTCACGGGTTTGGCGCCGGGCGCTTCGTATCAGTTTAAGGCGCGTGCGATTAGCGCCGACGAGTCGGTTCTGAACTCCGGCTGGAGCGCGGTGAGGACGGCGCAGACTGAGAAGTCGAACGCGATTCTTGAACTTGGCGACGAACTCTTCGCCGAACTCGAAGGGGACGAACTCGACGCGATCTCCAAGAGTTTCTTTGCCTAGTCGACGATAGGTCGTCGACGATAGGTTGACGGTAACGGCGCGTCCGGCGGCAATGCTCGGCGCGCCGTTTTGTTTTTCAGCGCCTGACGCAGTTGGCGTCTGTCGTCTTATTATCCCTTCTCTCGCATATTTGTCTTTCCCGGTTATAATAGGGGACGCGTTCTTGCCGCGCGCCCTTCGAAGCGCCGGGCAAGGCGCGAACGCAGAAAGAACGATCAACCTATCAATAGAACGAGGCTCAGATGAAAATTCTGGTTTTGAAAAGCAGCGGTAATAAGCGCGGATCGTCGAATATGCTCGCGGACGAGTTTATTCGAGGCGCGAAGGAGTCGGGGAACGAGGTTACGGAATTCGACGTGATTCGCGCCGATATTCGCCCGTGCCTCGGGTGCAATAGTTGCATGTCGCACAACGGCGCGTGCGTTCGGAAGGACGATTACGAAAAGACGCTCAAAAGTCTTCTTCTGGAGACGGACATGATCGTTTTCGTTATGCCTGTCTACTACTTCGGCTGGCCTGCCCAACTCAAAGCCGCCGTCGATCGGTTCTATAGCGTGAACGATCAACTCATGGGCATGAAAAAGAAATGCGCCTTACTCGCCGTCGCCTACGATGATACCGACGCCGTCTTCGAAGCCGTCCTCGCCAATTATCGTCAGATTTACGAATATATGAACTTCCAAAACGTCGGCGCCATTCTCGGTAAAGGCTGCGGAACCCCCGATATGACAAAAGCCTCGCCTTACCCGAACGCCGCCTATGAACTCGGAAAGACCGTGCGGTAAGTTCCACAACGCTTGGGATTCAACGCTCGGGCGTTGGATCCCGGTTCGCGCTCCCGCGCGGTTGTTTTGGTTTTCGCTTCCGTCGGTCGCTTGTCTTTTGACTAGTTTTATTAACGCAAGCGTGTGAATTCCATTGACGCCGCGCGCGCGCCCTATTATATATATGGCGCCCCATCGAAAAAAACGTGCGATCTATGGCGCCTGGCGCGTCGGCGTAACGAAACCCCGGATTAAACACATTGATTAGGAGACAATCATGAGCGAAAAAGAAACCGTTCTCGAAGCGATGCGTAAGGCTGGCGAACCTCTCAACGCCGGAAAAGTCGCCGAACTCACCGGACTTGATCGGAAAGTCGTCGATAAGGCGTTCGCCGAATTAAAGAAGGAAGGCGCGATCGTCTCCCCTGTCCGTTGCAAATGGGAACCTGCCAATAAATAGTTCTCCCAGCAGATTTTATCCCGATTGAACGTTTGCCTTTTTGATAAAAACGTTTTGTAGAAAGTTTAGAACATCATATGGAAATTAAGGCAATTCAATTCAGAAAGGACGGCTTTTATTCTCAACCGATGGTCTTCGGCGGCGAAGAAGGGCAGGAGAAATTCGATAAGAACGTTCGCTATCGCGGCAGTCTCCAGAATTACCTGATCGATACCGGAACCGAAGTGATTCTCGTCGACACGGGTTTGCCCGCCGGGTTCCCCGAAGGCGCGCCTGACAAGGACGCCCCTCTCTTCCTCGGGTACGTCGCCGACGAATATATGGACGCGTTCAAAAAGCTCGGCTATAAGCCTGAGCAAGTTACGAAAATCCTCGTTACCCATAAACACGCCGACCACACCGGCTGCCTCAAAGAGTTCCCCAACGCGAAGATTTACGTCAATGAAGAGGAATGCGGCGCCGACGAATTCCAAGGTCTCGACAATATCGTCCCCGTCAAATTCACCGACGGCGCCTATTATAACTTCCCCGCCTCGCAAAAGATCGCCGACGGAATCCATTATATTAAGGCGAAAGGACACACCCTCGGCAGCAGTATTATCGTCGTTGAACTCGACGGGCTGTTCTATATGATTCAAGGCGACGTTACCTACGTCGACGAGTCTCTTTACGCGAACAAACTTTCCATCGCTTTCGAGGATCTGTCCGCCGCGCGCGAAACGCTCAATAACGTTCGCGAATTCGTCTCGCATCATCCGACCGTATACCTCTCGACTCACACGCCCTCCGCGCTCGAAAGCCTCGAGTCGAAACGCGTCATGGATCTTGCGAAGCCCGTCGACGCCCCCCTTGCCGAAGTCGATTTCTCCCAAAAGAAGGAAGAGTCCGGCAAATACGTCTGCTCCGTCTGCGGTTACGTCTACGATCCCGCCGAACACGACGGCGTTCCATTCGAAGATTTGCCCGACGACTGGAAATGCCCGCGTTGCAAACAGGGTAAGGACAAGTATACGAAAGCGTAATAAGGTTTCCGTTTTAACGTTCCGGAAAGGACTACGATATGGAATTCAAAGAAGTCGTTAAGAATCGTTATTCTTGCAAGAAGTATAGCGATCGCAAAGTCGAACAAGAGAAACTGACCGCCGTGCTGGAAGCGGGGCGTTTGGCGCCGACGGCGAAGAACCTCCAAGAGCAGCATATCTACGTTGTTCAGTCCGCCGAAGGGCTGGCGAAGGTCGATAGCGTTACCCCGTGCCGTTACGGCGCGCCGACCGTTCTCCTCGTCGCCTTCGATAAGAAGAACGTCTTTACGTACCCCGGCGGCAAACGCGATTCAGGGATCGAGGACGCCTCGATCGTCGCGACGCATATGATTCTTGCGGCGGCGAACGAAGGACTCGACAGCTGCTGGCTCAATTTCTTTGATCCCGAGAAGGTCGCGGAAGTTTTCGGTCTTCCGGAGAACGAAGAAGTCCTCATGCTCCTCGATCTCGGCTACGCGGCGGAAGGCGCCGGTCCTCTCGCGAATCACGCGAGTCGCAAGGAACTTTCCGAAACGGTGAGCTATCTCTAGCGCGCGCGCGGACGTCGCGTCCCTTCGTCAGTCGCGGGACGCGGCGCCCCCTTTTCGGGACGCGACGGTTTTCTAATTCTGGTAGACTTCATGTCTGTTCTATCAGAACGGGCAGCGCGTCAACTGCGACGTCCTCGACGACGTTCCCGTTTGCGGCGTCGTAATCGTTGACGAGTCGACGTCGCAGTCCGGCTATTATGATCCGCAGTATTTCAGGATAAGCGTCTTTACGTTCGTTCGAAGATAATAAACGCGCGGGTCGACGTTATTTGTTTTTGCCCCAGTCGCTAATCTTTGAGCCTTCGAACTCGACGATACCGCGTCGACCGCCGATCGGCAGGGCTTCGAGCCGCGCTTCGAGGGTTCGGAACTCGTCGTCGGTCAGATTGACTTCGGAGGCGCCGAGATTTTCCAGAATGCGCTCTTTATTCTTTGAGCCGGGGATCGGAACGACGTTCGGGTATTTTTTCAGCGCCCACGCAATGGAGATTTGCGCAGGCGTAGCGTTTTTCTTTTCGGCGTATTCTACGACCAGATCGAGAATCGGCTGATTCGCCGCCATATTCTCTTTTGAAAGTTGCGGGACGTACTTGCGGACGTCGTCGACGTGATTGAAGTTCGTCGCCGCCGTAACCTTCCCTGAAAGGAACCCGCTGCAGACTGGCGAGAAGGGGACAAGTCCGATTCCATTTTCGAGGCAGTAGGGGATCACCGCTTTTTCGCAGTCGCGCTCGAGCATATTATACAGGTTCTGCACTGCGCTCAGCGGCGCGACTTCGTGCGCCTTTGAGATCGTGTCGACCTCGACTTGGGAAAGCCCCCAGCCTCGAATTAAGCCTTCTTTGATCAATTTTGCCATGACCGCCGCCGTCTTTTCGACGGGAACCTTCGGGTGAACGCGGTGCAGGTAATAGAGGTCGACCCACGTCGTTTGCAGGTTCTTGAGCGAGCGTTCGAGGTGTTCGCGCACGAGCTTTTCGATTCCGGCGTCGGTTTCCGGCGGATTGGCGCCGAAGAAGAATTTTGTGGCGACGACGACCTTGTCGCGGAAGGGCGCGATCGCCTTACCAACGATTCGCTCGTTGTGTCCTTCGGTTCGCAAAGGGAGTCCGTATCGCTCCGCCGTGTCGAAGAATTCGCATCCGAAGTCGTATGCGGCGCGGATGGCGTCGATACTGTAAGCCTCCTCGGGAATATCGCCGTATCCGTGCGAGAATCCCATGCATCCGACGCCGATTTCGGTAACTTCGATCTTGCCTAAAAGTCGTTTCTTCATGTTGATCTATCTTTTCTAGCGCGAAGCGCGCGATAGGAAGTTTCATTAGGAAGTTTCGTTTGTGATTCCGAGTCCGTCGGTTGGCGATCAAGACGCGCTTGAAAGTTATTGTCGCGGAAAAAATGGCGGCGTCAAGAATTCGCAAGTTGAGTTTTGCGCGCCGTTGAGTTAGAATGGGGAGGAGAATTACCTTCGGGACGCGTCGCCGCGCAATAAGGCGCGCGTCGGTAAGATCGCGCCGTTTTGAGGAAGGAGCAACAGGGAGCAAGGTATGGAATCGACTCGAATGGGATTGACGCTGGATCGTCGCGACTTTTTACGCGCGGCGCTCGCGGGAACGTGTCTTTGGGGCGCCTTCGATTTTGACGCGCTCATGGCGGAAGAGATTAAGGCCGGCGTAACGGAGCCGACGGTCGACGAGATTCTGATCGCGATCGATCGCATGAATCGGACGAGCGCGTTTAACGTAACGACGGAGCGACTCGAAGCGGCGGCGACGTTGCAACGCTCCGTCGACCGACTGCGCGCTCAGGAATTTAACGAGTACTTCAAATCGTCGCCGGAGGAAGCCGCGAAGTGGGAAAGCGAACGCGGCGTTTTGCGTTACCTGAACGTTTCCTTCGACAAGGCGGTTCAGGAGATGAGGGAAACGACCGTATCTCGCGGAACCGTTGCGATTTGGCACGTTTACAATATGGGCGTTCTTGTCAAGACGCCGACGCAAACGTTCGCCGTCGATATTAAGCACCGTCGCGCGCCAGAACTCGTTTCCGACGTGGACTTTCTTCTTGTAACGCACAATCACGACGACCACTATACGCGCGCGTTCTGCGACGCGCTGACCGCCGCCGGAAAGCCGGTCGTTTCCAATTTTATTAAGAACGACTGGCTTCGTTCGGAAGACGATTCCGAGGTTCAAATTGGCGACTGCCGCGTCGTTATGAAGCGCGTCGATCATAATAAAACGCTGATCAAATACGTAACGACCTTTGAAATCCACTGCGGACCGCTCGCCGACGATTGCGTTATTTACCACGTCGGAGACGCTTGCGACGTTTCGCAACTTCTTCCGACGGCGCCGGTCGACGTCTTTATTCCGCATCTCGCCGTCGGACTCGACGTTCCAAAATGCGTTAACGAAACGATTAAGCCGAAGCTGACCCTCCTCTCGCATATCCTCGAATTGGGGCACCTTATCGACAAATGGCGCTGGTCTTACGAGTACGGATACAATATCGTTAAGAAATGCGCGAACGACTCCGTAATTTTGCCTGTTTGGGGCGAGAAGATCTGTTACAAGCGCGGCTGATTCGCACGACAATTTGATTAAATTGGATAAAATTTAACGAATATTCTTGACCGCCGCGCCGAATCCGTTAAGATTGAGATTCGCGTCGCGCAACGCCGGGTTGGCGACGGTATGTATTTTTAACGCGTCGTCGAGTTTCGGGTAATCCATGCGCGTCGTCTTATTGGGTCGCGAAGAGCGGGAAGAATTTCAACGAGTCGGGCGCGACGTCCGGATGCTAGTCGCCGCCGCCGGGTCGACCGTCTCGCGCTTGCGCCGCGACGACGTTTCTGAAGCTCGGATTTCGCGCATTCCGCGCGATTTTGATTTTGCGATTCTCCTTCGCTCTTACCCATCGGAGTTTTCACCCGCCGACGTTTTCCGACTTCGTCGCGCCGCGCCGCTCGCGCCGATCGTCGCGATCGACGGCGCGCTCTGCGAGGGCTCCGGACGGCGTCAGGAGCCGCTTGAAGGCGCGCGTCGAATAACGCGCCGCGCCTGGTTCGAGGTCTATCGCTTGGAATTTGAGCGTTATCTTGCGCGCGACGGGGGCGGGCTTTTCGCGCAACCGGTCACGTTTTCGCCGCGCGACGACGCCGCGTATCTCGGACGGACGCTACTTCGTCCGCGCTTTATCGAGAGCGAGACCGGCGGTCGCGTCGGACGCGCGCTTGTGCTTTCTGAGCGTTCCGACGCGCGTCGCGCGCTCGTGGAAACGCTGACGAAGAGCGGCGTCAACGCGATTGGAAAGCGAATTGTCGACGGGCTTTCGCGCGTCGGCGAAGAGTTCGATCCGACGTGGGTCGTCGTCGATTCCCCGGCGGTCGACTCTTACCTTGTTCTGAACGTTCGCGTTCGCGCGCGTTATCCTCGCGCGAAACAGATTCTATTAACCTTTGCGCCGCAATTTGAAGAGGAGCGAGCGCTTGCGAGCGAAATATCGCAAGGTCGCGCGATCCTTCTCTCCAAGCCCTACGAAGTCGGCGCGCTTATAGCGGCGCTCGAGCGTTGACCCGCGCGAACGTCGCGACGGAGAACGTTTTATGCAACGCTCGTCGTTGACGCGCGCGTCCGCCGCGCGGACTGTCTATTTAGCGCTCTGTTTTCTCTTGACGCTCGCCGTCGTCGCGCATACCGTCGCCGACGAGCCTAACGACGCCAAGCCAGACGTCGCGACTCATAACGACGCCAAGCCCGTCGACTTCAAGCCTAGCGACGTCGAACCGGGACTGAAAGAAGGCTTCGCGACCCCGCCGAAAGGCTACGGCGAAGTCCCGTTCTGGTGGTGGACCGGCGAGAAGCTTGACGTCGACCGTCTGATTTGGCAGGTCGAAGAACTTTCGAAAAAGGGAATCTCAGGCGCTCAGGTCAATTACGCCCACCAAGACGTTCGAAACGACGTTCAGCCGAACTGGCTGACCTATCCGAACGAGCCGGAAGTTCTGACCGACGAATGGTTCGACGTCTTTGAAAAGGTCGCCGCGCGATGCCGCGAATTGAATATGGGAATCGGATTGAGCGGGTACACTCTCGACTGGCAGAATTCTCCCGGCAATCTTTTTGATCGACTGATCTATCGCGACGTCGAGACGCGCAGTCGCACGCTTTACGTCGCCGCGAAGATCAAATTGGAAGCTGGCGAGCGTTACGCAGTTGGAGTAGATCGAGCGTCGGCGGAGGCGCGCGAGGTCGAGCCGATCCTCGACGCTCGAGGAACGCTCGACGAGCCGGTTCAGATCGTCGCGTATCCTTGGGACGTTCCCGAGGCGCCGACGCCGGATTTCGCTCGTCCGGTCGCGCTCGGACGCGACGCGACGAGTCCCGCGCTGGAGCAAGCGGCGGCGACGGACGTCGAACTTTGGATCTATCGCGCGCGTCGCGTTCCTTGCACGCTCAATCCGCTTCATCCGGATGCGGGCAAGAAGGTCGTCGAGCGCTTTCTGCAGCCGTTTGAAGATCGCGCGAAGGCGTCGGTCGGCGACGACGGGGGCGATCTCGGACTGAATTATTTTTTCCAAGACGAACTCCAACTTGGCACGGGCGAACTCGTCTGGCACGACGACGTCGCGGACGTTTTTCAGACGCGGAAAGGCTACTCCTACTGGACGGCGGCGCCGGCGATGTTCGACGCGGATAAGAGCGCGTTCGCGGAGAAGCGTCGTCTCGATTTCATGGACGTTCGCGTTCGGCTCGCGGAAGAGCGTTACTTCATTCCGATTTATAACTGGCACGCGTCGCGCGGGCGCATTTACGCGTGCGATCCCGGCAGTCGCGGGCGCGATCCGAGCGAATTTTGCGACTATTTCAGCGCGATTCGCTGGTACACGGCGCCGGGACACGACACACCGGGCGGACATGCCGACTTCATTAAGAATCGCGTGTCGTCGTCGATCGCGCATTTTTACGATCGTCCTCGCGTCTGGCTCGAAGGGTATCACAGCTTCGGGTGGGGCGCGACGCCGGAGCGTCTTCTTTTCGCGACGAACGAGAATTATCTTTTCGGCGCCAACCTTCTGAATCTTCACGGGCTATATTACACGACGTACGGCGGGCGTTGGGAATGGGCGCCGCCGTGCTATCATTTCCGACAGCCGTATTGGGAAACGATCGGTAGTTTTCTGAAGTATTTCGAGCGTCTTTCGTTTGCGTTGACGCGCGGCAAGGAACAGACGGATTTCGTCGTGCTGTACCCGGTATCGGCGTATCAAGCGCGGACAGGCGGGACGCGCGCGCGGGACGTGGCGTTCGCGGCGGCGGAACAGATTTTCAAGACAGGTCGCAACGCGCTCTTTATCGACGACGATTCGATCGCGCGCGCGGAGGCGGTCGACGGCGAGCTTCGAGTCGCCGGCGGCGCGCATCGCGCGTTGGTCTTACCGTCGATGAAGGCGTTGCGCTATTCGACGCTCGCGAAGGCGTTGGAATTCTATCGTTCCGGCGGGGTCATAATCGCGCTCGACGCCGCGCCGATCGCGACGGACAAGTCCGGTCGGGACGCGGAGACGTCGGCGATCGTCGCGGAGCTTTTCGGCGGAACGCCGGAGGAGCTTGCGAAGAAAGGAACGTCGATCGCGCGCAACGAACAAGGCGGAATCGGAGCGTACTTTTCGACCTTAGCGGATCCGAACGAGGCGCCGGAGAAGGAGGAAGGGGACGTCGTCGGATCGCAAGACGCGGTTTCGAAGTTGCGGACGTATCCGGGCGGCTTTTCCGGACACTGGGTCTGGAGCGAGAGTCTGACGAAAGAGGTTTATTTTAAATGGGTCGCGCAGGGAATTCCATGCGAGGTCGCGGAGTACGACGCGCGCTTCTTCTGCGACAACGCCGGCGCGCTCTATGTGAACGGTGAGAAGATTTGCGACGGCGTCGATTATTCGACGGGTTGGCAAGGTAAACTAAAGCTTCGCGCCGGGGACGTCGTAACGCTCGACGGAATCGACGAGGACGCGCCGCGCCGGGGATCGGCGGGACTTTTCTTCGCGCTCGTTAAGGACGGTGAAATTGTCGCGACGTCGACGAGCCTGCGTCTTTCGACGACGAAGCCTTGGACGTCGGAGGAGACGGAACGGGCTTGGCGAACGTCGACTACGGTCGAGGAACTGTCGACTCCCGACGTTGGCAACGTCCACGTTCTGCATCGCACCGGAGTTAATACGGAGGTCGGCGAGAAACCGAAAGGCGCCGACGACCGTATGTGGGCGCGCTTCGGCGAGCTAGTGGGCGAATTTGCGCGGGACGTTTACGACGTCGAATCGGGGGCGCCGTGCGCGGCAATGCGCCGTTCGACTCCGGAGGCGGATATTTTCTTCGTGATGCGCGGCGAGAAGGGCGCGAAGCTGTCGTTCCGCGCTATGGGTCGGGTCGAACTTCTGAACGCGTGGGACGGAACGACGACGACGCCGGAGTCTTGCGCGGTCGCGCCTTGCGAAGGTCGCGGCGAGACGTCGGATCGCGTTGTCATTACGTGGCCGTATGAGAAAACACAGGCGGGTCTCGTCGTCTTTTGGAAGAAGGAGCCTGTCGAGTTGAAGAGCGCGCAAGTCGCCGACGCGGCGGAAACGCGCGTTATTCCGACGTCGAAAGAATGGCGCTTTGAACTGATTCCGACGCTGAATAATCGCTGGGGCGATTTCCGCCTTCCCGCGTCGGATAAACTTCTCGGGGCGGAGGCGCAGCGCGTTGACGTCGACGGACTCGTTCCCGGCTCGAACCAACTCGTCGATTACGGCGCGAAGATGGCTCTCCTCGGCGCGCTTCCGAAAGACGCGGAAGGGCTGGACGCCTTGGAACGTGAATTGAGCGCGCTGAACGCCGTCAAACTCGGATCGGAAGTCGAACTGAACGGCGCGAAATACGCCTGGCGCCCCTACGCCTTCTCGTGGCGTTGGGGAATCGAAGGGAACCCCGGTCGACAGGGTTATCACGGACTCAAAGAGAAGATCGATTCTCGATTTATCGGGCTTGGCAAACTGAAGGGCGCGCATAACGAGACGGTTTACGAGTCGGAAGAATCGGGAACGGTCTATTACCTCTGGTCGACGGT
>ONGM01000142.1 GCA_900317365.1 uncultured Planctomycetota bacterium | reverse complement strand
GGTCTGCGCCCTCGGCGACGGTATCGACTATCGTCCCTCCTCCTTCACGGAACTGACCGTCTACGAGACGAGCGAAGCGACCCCGCTTGAAACCCCGACCCTCACCGTCGTCGGTAAGAAGACGGACGCGCTCACGACCGGATGGGAAGCGGTCGACGGCGCCGTCGGATACTCCTTCGAGTACCGCGCGGTCGGCGAAGAAGACTACACGGTCGTCACTCTCGGCGCGGACAAATTGATCCGTCAGATCCACGTGCCGGAAGCCTCGCAATATGATATCCGCGTTAAGGCGCTCGGCGGAGAGTACGCTCTCGACTCCGAATACGCCGAACTGACCCTCACGACCAAACTGATCCTTGCGACGCCTGAAGTCGCCTTGACGAGCGCCGACCAAACCTCCCTCGCGTTCGAATGGAACGCTGTTGAGAACGCGGCCGGATACAAGGTCATGTACCAAGCGGCGGAAGACTCCGAATATACGATTCTCCTTGTCGATACGACGAGCGTTACCCTCGAAGGACTTGAGGCGGACGCCAAGTATAGCGTCAAGGTCTGCGCCCTCGGCGACTTCGACTATCGCGCCTCGGAATACTCGACCTTGACGGAGTATCGCACGCTCGATCAAGCCTTAACGGAACTCCCGGAAGAGGAAATCTTCTAATTTGAGTCTCGCCTCGTTTCCTTGACAACAAAAAACCTAGGATCGTACGATTTCGTATGATCCTAGGTTTTTCTTTTTGACCCAACCGACGCTCGCGTTGCGCGCTTACGGATTGCGAATCTGTCGCGCAAAGCGCGCCAATTTAATCTTGGAGCGTGATTTCGATTTTCTTATTGCCCTTTTCCGGAATTTCAATTTCGAGCGGCGTATTTACCGGATCGGCGTAGCTCGCCGGCAAAAGATTCTCTAGCTTGAGTTTGTTCTTATCGAATATGACGTCGCCTTTACCGTCCGGATCGTGGGCTTTAACGTATTCATCGCGCGTCATACCGTCGATCATCTCGACTTGTTTTTTAACGACCGTCTTATATTTACCGGGCATAGCGCCGTCGCCGGGACGATCGGTCATCATGACGAATTTGCCCATTTCATCGGTTCGACCAACGGCGACGCAATTCTCAGCGCCTTCGGCGACCGGGCGCATTTCAATAATAGCGTCGGCGACCGGTTGACCGTTGTACGTAACGACGCCTTCCGCCTTAACGAGTCCGGGGCGGGATCCGGAATTCTTATTACAACCGACGACTAAAAGCGCGACGGCGCATAGGGCGACAATAGCAAAATGGAATCGATTCAACTTCATAACGATCTCTTAATACGGTTCAATACGACGCAGAAGCGCCTGCGTCGTTTAATTTGAAAACGGTCGCGCGCCGGAAGAAATCAACGCGCGACCTCTCATGCTATAGACGTAGAAAAAGCGAACGTCAGGTTACAGCGAAATCGTTTCGCCGCCGCAAATGGAACCGAGCGCGCCCCAGACGCCGTAAGGGCTCTTGCCTTCCGCAGCGCCGCGGTTGCCCGTGCCGGTCGCCGGAAGCGCCAGCATGACGGTGAGGTCGCCGGTGTCGACCGTGTCGCTAACGAACGCGACGGAACCGTCGAAGCGGAGCGTATTGACGCCGCCGCTGTGATAGCTCGTCGCCGCCATAATGAGCGAGTCGCCCCAGTCGCAACCGCAGGACGGACCGTTCGGCGGGCACACGGTGTGGAAACGCGCGTGCACGGGATAATACATGGCGTACAGCGATCCGGAGCCTGCCTGCGTCGTCGCCGTCGAAACATAGTTGCCGTCGTTGCCGACGAGCGTCATGCACGCGGCCTTCGGGTTATTGCCCCACATATCGCCTTTCGCCCAACCGGTTTTAATTTTCGTGTCTGCCGGTTGGCTCGTGTTGTTGCAACGCCCGCGCGGGCTTGTGCAACGTTCGGACATCGCGATCGTATTGCTCGTGCCGTCGACGATCGCGGCGAGGCTCGGGCACCAGCCGCGAGCGCGAATGCCGTCGAATTTCATTGTGAACGCGCCGCGTTTGCTTTGCGGGCAATTCGAATTGTTGGATCGGCAGTCGTTCCACCATCCGCGACCGTTAATGGCGTCGCCTTCGCAGAAGCGATAGCTCGTCGTCGTAAAGGGCGCGGAGAAACCGGATTCCGTGAAGCCCTGCGCAGCCTGAGCGTCCGACGGGCAATTGATCGTCGGAATCGGTCTTAGGAACGCCGAGTAGTTCTCAAACGGTTCGATATCGAAGCCCGCGATACCATTGGCAGGGTCGCCCGCCGCGATCTCGGCGTAACGCGCTTGTTGCTCGAAGTTCGGAAGCATACCGACGAACGGAGTGTAATCGTACGTGCGATTCCCGCCCATTGCGAAGCCCGGAAGAGCGTTGTGCGCGTCGTGGTAGTTGTGGAGCGCGAGACCCAATTGCTTCAGGTTATTCGTGCATTGCATACGTCGCGCCGCCTCGCGCGCCGCCTGAACTGCTGGAAGAAGAAGACCAATAAGAATGCCGATGATAGCGATGACGACCAGCAATTCAACGAGGGTGAAACCGCGCGTCCTTCCCACCTTACTTGTATTAACATGTTCCATTTTGAAGTTCCTCAGTGTAATAACGGATTCAAAACGAGTGCGCAACTCAGACTCCACTAAACGCAATAAGAGACTTGACGCCGCGCGAAAACAACTACCATTGTACATCGTCCAACAAGATTTTCATTAACGACAAAAAAATTCAATATAAATAAAAGAAAAAAAACTGAAATTTGTCTCCGTTTACCCTGCGGAAACGTTCGGACGTTGAATCCCGGTTCGCGGAAACGCGCGGTTGGTTCGGTTTTCGCTCCCGTTGGTCGCTTGCCTACATACGACGACCACCCGAACAGCGTTGTTCGATCATTACCGTCCAATGAGGCGGCAAAGTCCGGTCGTTAATCGAGAGCGTTTCTCGTAATGAGAAACGCCCTGCGATTCACGACCGGGTGGGATAACGGTAACGCGAAGCATGCCGTCAAACGCCCGTATGGCGATTTTCACGGCGCAATGCGTCATGTTTGGAAACGTTGCGCATTGCGACAATGTTGCCTGGGG
>ONGM01000076.1 GCA_900317365.1 uncultured Planctomycetota bacterium | reverse complement strand
TCCTATTATTGTCGAAAATCTACAAGTTCAAACGCCGTCCGCACGCGGCGCCGCCACGCTCTACAAGTTCCGTTGTCGCAATCTAATCACCAAAGACAAAATCGACCTCAAACTCAAGGGTACGGATACGCTCGACGAAGCGGATTTCCGACGCCGCGAAGTTACGTACAGCTACGCCGACTCCTCCGACGTCTTCTTTATGGACTCGGAAACGTACGAAATGTACAATATCGCGAAGGAAGACGTCGCGGAAGAAATGAACTACATTAAGGAGGGTCTCGAAGGCATTTTCGCGTTAATTTACGAGGAAAGATGCGTCGCGATCAATCTTCCCGTTACCGTCGAAATGCTCGTTACCAAATGCGATCCCGCCGCGCGCGGAAATTCCGCCACTTCGCGTGAAAAGCCCGCGACCGTTGAAACCGGTCTCGTCGTCATGGTGCCGGAGTATCTCGAAGAAGGCGAAATCATCAAAGTCGACACGCGAACCGGCGCGTTCCTCGGTCGCGCGAACAAATAGTTCTTTTTCACAGCGTTAAAAGCGAACTGATTGAGCTCGCTCCTTCGGTTCGCTTCGTTTTAAAACAAACGAGCTTGCGATGGGCGTCGTACAGGCAATTGACTTTCTCGCCAAACCTGACAATTATCCGCTGGCGCCGTTTTGCGTTGTCGCCGGGGAAGAAGCTTTTTTGCGACGCGAAGTGATTAAAATCGCCCGCCGCAAAATCCTAGGCGACGGCGACGCCGATTACTCGCTGGTTACGTGCGACGGAACAACCGCCACGTTTGTCGACGTTTTAAGGGACGTCTCGACCGTCGCCCTCTTCGGCGCCGGAAAACGCCTCGTCGTCGTCGAGCAAGCGGAAACGTTTCTTAGTCAGTATCGAGACAAACTTGAAGACTACATCGCGGAACCAAGCGTCGCCGGATCCCTGTTTCTCGTTCTCAATTCCTTTCCGAGCAACCTGCGAATCTATAAAAAGACGGTCGAAAAGGGCGTCGTCTTCGATTGCAAAACGCTCTCGCGCAAAGTGATCGCGCCATGGCTAATCGAATGGTCCAAACGACGTCATAACGCCGTTCTCAACCGTGAGTCTGCGGAAGCGCTCGTCGAATTAGTCGGCGACGACCTCGGGATTCTCGATCAAGAGATTCAAAAGCTCGTCTTGCTCGTCAACGACGGCGTCATAGACGTTCGTCTCGTTGAAGCGAACGTCGGTTCGCAACGCCAAAGAAAAGTGTGGGATCTCGTCGACGCGGCTCTCGACGGTAAAACCTCGGAAGCGTTACGTCAACTCAACAAGTTGCTCGAAGCCGGCGAAGCTCCAATCGCTATCTTGGCGCAAATGTCCGCGACGTTGAGAAAACTCGCCGCCGCCGCGCAACTATTCGCCGAAGCGGATCCGACCAAACCGCCGATGACCGTTTCTACCGCTTTAGATTTGGTCGGCGTCAAACCTTTTGTCAAAGCCAAGACGGCGGAACAATTGAAAAAACTCGGCGCGCGAAGAGCAAAAAGTCTCGAACAGTCTCTCTTACAAGCCGACCTCGATATGAAAGGCGGAAGTCGAAGCGATCCAAGACTCATTCTGGAACGCTTCATCGTGCTGATTTCCCATCCTCAAATGCGACCTTTCGAATCGCTCAGGTAACAGTCGCGGCGTTGCAAACGTTCAAAGCGCGAACGAACTGCGAATGAAACCGTTGATTCCACAGTAGAAGCTCTCTTGTTTCGCGTATTGTTAGACGCAAGGTTGGAATAACGACGTCAGGCGCAAGTTCCAGCATAGGATCCAGCACAAAGAGGCGCCAGTGCATTCTCGGATGAGGAACGATCAGTCGGGAATCGTTTATGACGGCGGCGTCGTAAAGAAGTAAGTCGAGATCGATTGTTCTCGCGCCCCAGAACGTTTTTCTTTCCCTTCCCAATTCGAGTTCGATTTGTTGCAAACGATCCAAAAGATCATGGGGCGGCAAATTCGTGCGAAATCGAACGACGCCGTTTAAGTAAGCAGGCTGATTCGTAGAAAAGCCGACCGGCGCCGTAACGTAGAAAGAACTCGACTGCAACGAACTAATTTGCGGAGTCGACGCCAAGCGTTCGAGCGCGTTTTGTACGATAGCGCGCGAATCCCCCAAGTTAGAACCGAATCCTACGAAAACTGTCGAAGCCCCCGCTCCGACGCCGCGCGCTTCCTCCGTCGTCATGACTTCCTCCGTCCATAAAAAGAATGAAGGAACGCAACCGAGTCGCGCTCCTTCGCTCATTCTCTACCGTTAAACGCTCGCGCTCACAATATCTATTCGTGAATGGCGCTCAGTTCCTTACGGACAATTTGGCGCATGAACGAAGCGGACGTCCTCTTGCCGGTAAACAATTTAAATTGCAAGCAAGCCTGTCCGACAAACATTTCAACGCCCGATACGATCTTGCAACCTTTTTCGCGCGCCATTCGCAAAAGGTAAGTCGTCTCGGGATTATAGACGGCGTCGAAAACGGTCATGCCGCCGCGAAGCGATTTCAACTCCATCGGCGACTCGTCGACGTTCGGAAACATTCCGATCGGCGTGCAGTTCGCAAGAATCTCAACGACGTAACCGCCGCGCTCTTCCCAAGGACAGAACTCGCAACCGAGCGATTTCGCAACTTGCTCGCCCTTGTCGACGTCGCGATCCGCGATAATAACGCGCGCACCTCGCTCGCTGAGACCGTACGCCAACGCCTTGCCGGCTCCGCCTGCGCCGAGCACCATGGCGCCCATTCCGTTCAGAGGACTCTTCTCGCTCATCGGCACGGGACGACCCGCGATCGCCGTCTCGATACAAAGCGCGGCCGCTATGTAATCCGTGTTGTAACCGTAACGGTTCATTCCGTCAAAGACCACCGTATTGCACGCGTTGATCATTTCAACCGCAGGATCGAGCTGCGTCAGCTTATTGATGACGGCGGTCTTGTGCGGAATCGTTACGCTCAAGCCCTTAAGATTAAACACCTCCGTCGCGTTGTTGAAGAACGAGTCGAGTTCGCTCGCAGGAACGCGGAAAGGCAGGTAAACTCGGTTCATCTCTTGCGCGGCGAACGCGCTGTTATGAACGAGCGGACTCAAACTGTGCGCGACCGGATCCGCTATGACGCCGAAAACTTCCGTGTCGGAGTCGATCTCGTCGTAACGGTAAACGTCTCGCAACGTCTTATAGAAGGGCAATCCCGGCGCAATAAGTCGGCGGTCGGAAAAGGACGCGTACGTGTACGGCGCGCCCCATTTTCTACCAAGAACGCGCGTCAGAAAGCCCAATTCCGTCATTGCGATCGCGAGCGTGCGCGGCTTGCCCTTTTCACGGTTCGACTTCTTCATGAACGCGATCAATCGATACACGTCTTCAAGACTTTTAGGAGTCGTCGCGATTTTAATAACGTCGGCGTCTCCGTGCGCGAGAATATCGTTGCGAATCGCGTCTAAGTCCTCGGGAGTCTCCTCCATATTGTGATAGCTAACGACGCGCTTCGTTTTTCCGTAGCGCGGGATTTTAGGAGCGACGTCAGACTCCAAGTCGATATACTCGACGCCTTCGGCGATAAGCGTGCGGAGTAATTTCAGACGCTCGTCTTCGGAACCTTTCCAACTACCGCCGTCGGACTTGCGGCGAACCGTCGCCAAAACGGCGGAAGGACGATTCGGTAGAAGTCGGTGCAATTCCGGAGTTTTCCGCAAATAGTCCAAGCGCAGTTCGACAAACTTAACGCGGTCGTTCGCCAAATTCTGCCACTCTTCAATCATACGTTTGTGGCTTCCGCACGCGATCGTAACGCAAATCATCTTTTCCGAGTTCCTTCTTTGAATACGCATGCGCCGAGACTGAAAGCCTCGCTCGTCCTCTCCAAAGCGAAGCGCCAATCAAGTCGCTATCTTACTCGACGTCCCGTCCATTATACCCTTCTCACGCGCCTTTAAAAGAGAAACGACGTCTTTTTCAACAAATTCGCCGTTAAATAATCGTGGGATAGCGCCCTCTGCAAATCTCCTCTCTTCCACACACAACGCAAACAACGCAGCCCTCCCAGCAAACAAAAATTCATCGATTGGAAGCGCCCGTCCTTGAATTTAGGTTTTTTGGGCGTATAATCGGTCTGAGTTTAGTCGTCGACGGCGCGAACAACCGCAAGTTTTCGCCTCGTTGATTCCGCAAATTCTCGCTTTTGGGGTAAAAACAGAGACTTTTGGGCTCATTTGTTGAACTTGATCGTGAAATTTGACGAAATAGCTCAAAACGTTTACTTTTTACTCCCCCGACTGAGTGCGGTCGTTTGGTTAGGAAGTTCCGAATGTATTTTTCACTTATTGATAAGATTGACGAATTGCGCGTAGGCGAGTCGATCACGGCGACCAAATCGCTCGCGATGTCGGAAGAATATCTTCGAGATCACTTTCCCAAGTTCCCCGTAATGCCCGGCGTGTTCATGATCGAAGCCATGACGCAAGCGTCGGCGTGGCTCATTCGCGTCTCGGAGAATTTTGCGCACAGTATGGTCGTGCTGAAAGAAACCAAGAATGTCAAGTTCGGTCAGTTTCTACAGCCTGGTCAGACAATGGTGGTAACTTCGAAAATCGTCTCCGACTCCGAAGACTCTACCGTTCTTAAAGCGCAAGGAGCAATCGAAGATCAGGTCCGAATTCGCGCTCAGCTGACTCTCGCAAAGTACAACTTGCGCGATATATCGGAGCATCAGGGACGTTTCGACGCTAAACTCGTCAAAACGCTAAAAGAAGAACTCATGCTGCTCTGGCCGGATTGTCCGAATTACGACTAACGCGCCGAGCCTATCATAATCGCCTGCGCCGACGACGCGACGTCCGTCGTTTCACGTGAGAATGAAATCACATCACCCTTTCGATTACCCTTTCGATTGTTGAAATCGACGTGCGTAACGGCGAAGCGCTTTCAGAAAAATTAAGGAGCTAATTTGATGGCGACCAATGAAAAAATCTTTGCGACCATCCAAGAAGTTTTAGTCGAATCGCTCGCAGTCGATCCCGACGAAGTCGAGGAAAACTCCACTCTCGTTGACGATTTGGGCGCCGAATCGATCGACCTGCTCGAAATCATTTTCAATATTGAAAAGAAGTTCAATATTCACATTGACCGCGAAGAATTGATTCCGTCGAGTCTTTTCGAAGACGCGAAGTACTGCCAAGACGGTAAGCTCACTCCCGACGGTCTGGAAGTCCTCCAATCGAAACTTCCGAACGCCGATCTTGAAGCGTTCAAAGCGAATCCGCTCGTCCAAAATATTTCTAAGATCCTCACGGTCAAAGACTTAGTCGCCGTCGTTGAATCCAAGCTCGAGCAACAGTAATTCCCGCTTGCGCCGCGTCGTCGTATCGCGACGCGGCGCTCGTCTTAATCGTATAAGCAACAACTCGCCGAAACGCGTCGCTCGCGCGTTCCGATCTTGAATGAAGTCGGTTGCGGCGTTCGGAGTCAAACGATGAACTGGTACTGGATTGATCGCTTCACTCTCTTTGAAAGCGGAAAGCGTGCGAAAGCTATTAAAACGATCACGCGCGCCGAAGGTCATTTGCGCGATCATTTTCGGTTTCATCCCGTCGCGCCTGCGTCCTTAATCATCGAAGGACTCGCGCAAACCGCCGGGCTTATGTTCAATGAAGCGACGAACTTCGAAAAGAAGATTGTGCTCGGAAAAATCCCCGAACTGCGTTTCTATCAGACGGAAATTGTTCCCGGCGACGTCTTAGAATATACGGCGATCGCGGAATATGTCAAAGAAGAAGGCTCCATGGCGGAAGTTTCCGTTCGACGCGGTGAAGAACTCGTCGCCGAAGGCGTCCTCGTCTTCGCGCATCTCGGTTCACAGTTCAAATCCAAACAACAATTCGCCGACGGTGATTTGCAAGACTTAGTTCGCGCTTACGGTATGTACGACGTCGGAGTCGACGCTAACGGCGAACCGTTGAAAGACCCCGCGCTAAACGTATAACTCAAACAAATCGTCTTGCCTTCGTCCGACGCAATCATTTCACAAGAGGAACAATCCATGGGTCGTCGAATTGTCGTTGTTACAGGAATTGGTCTCGTTACTCCGTTAGGACATGACCTTGAAACGATTTGGAAACGAATGTTGAACGGCGAATCCGGCGTTGGACGGATCACTATCTTCGACGCTTCAAACTTCAAAACGCAAATCGCCGCCGAGGTCAAAAACTGGAATATCGACGAAATCGGAGAAAATCTCGACGACTGGAAATACCAAGATCGTCACACGAGGTTTGCCGTCGGCGCCGGATATAAAGCCATGAAAGACGCCGGTCTGCTCGGAGACGGCGCAAAATACCTCGACCCCGAACGGTTTGGCGTCTATACTGGCGCAGGCGAAGGCGAACAAAATTTCGATGATTTTGCCACGATGATGCTCGCCGGTCTCGATTCCGAAGGTAATTTGGACGAGGGAAAATTCGTCGAAAAGGGTATGGAAATTCTCAATCCGGTTCGCGAGCTTGAACAAGAGCCCAATATGCCCTCGGCGCACCTCGCCGCAATGTTCAACGCGCAGGGTCCAAACGTCAACTGTCTGACCGCGTGCGCCGCAAGCGCCCAGGCGATCGGCGAAGCGACCGAAATTATTCGGCGCGGAGAAGCCGACGTTATGATTGCCGGCGGCGCTCACTCGATGATTCATCCGTTCGGCGTTACCGGTTTTAATTTGCTCACCGCGTTGAGCGAATCAAACGAAAATCCGGAAAAAGCGTCGAGACCCTTCGATAAAAACCGCGACGGTTTCATTATCGGCGAAGGCGCCGGGATGCTGATTCTCGAAGAGTTGGAACACGCGAAACAACGCGGCGCTAAGATCTACGGCGAAATCGCCGGTTACGGCGCCACTTCGGACGCTTTCCGAATCACCGATATTCACCCGGAAGGTCGCGGCGCTATCTCGTGCATGAAACTTGCTCTTGAAGACGCAGGAGTCAAACCGGAAGAGGTCAACTATATCAACGCGCACGGAACGAGCACAAGCGTCAACGATCGCGTTGAGTCGCTCGCGATTCGCGAAGTCTTTGGAAAATACGCGTATCAGATCCCCGTTTCCAGCACGAAGAGCATGACGGGACACCTCATTGCGGCGGCCGGCGCTACGGAATGCGCATACTGTCTGCTCGCAATGCGCGACAATATCGTCCCGCCGACGATCAACTACGAAACGCGCGATCCCGACTGCGACCTCGATTACGTCCCCAATATCGCGCGCCAAGTCAACGTCGACGTTGCGCTGAGCAATAGTTTCGGATTCGGCGGACAGGACGTCTCGCTCGTCGTTCGTCGATATCAAGCGTAATCGCATCTCGTATGCGACTCCCCGTTTAACGCTCGAGAAAGCGCCGCGCTTCTCGAGCGTTCTTTTTTACCTAACCGCGCCGCGCGAAAGGTTCCTGCAAATGAAATTCTTTATCGCTGGAATAATGCAAGGCTCCAAGGTTGCCGCAAGCCTTCATGCGCAAAATTACCGCGACGAACTCGTTCGCGCTATTCAAAAACGTTTCCCCGACGCCGAAATTTATGATCCGTTAGAAAAAAATCAAAACTCGCTAACGTACGATTTTAAAAACGGCCGCGACGTTTTCCTGAATCACAATCGCATGTGCGGCGAAGAAATCGACGTACTCGTCGCGTATGCGCCTGAAGCGTCAATGGGTACGGCAATTGAAATGTGGGAAGCGTGGAAAAACGACGCCCGAGTCTTGACTATTAGTCCGATGACCGCCAACTGGGTCGTGAAATTCCTCAGCGACGCTCAGTTCGACGACCTCGACGCGTTCTACGAAGCGCTCGAGTCCGGCGCCGTCTCAAAGCTACTTCAAGAGCGTCCGCCGAGACGTCGCAAACGCTCGTACGAAAACCCCGATTCGTATTGATTCAAACTTTACCTTTTGCACGCCTCCGTCTCGCGCGACTGACAAGAGCAAAATCATGACGAAAAACACGTATAAAATCGCCTGGATTTTTCTCCTAACGGCGAGCGCGCTCTTGAGATTGGCAACCGCGTTTTATTGGAACTCCTATGTTGAAAGCGTCGCGTCGCAGAACGTCTCGGAACCGGCGCAAGACGGGCCTTTCTTTTTTGGCGACTCCGATTCTTACTGGAAATTAGGACGCGCGCTCGCTTTCGCGCGTCCTTATCAGTTTGACGAAATTCACCGCTGGCAGGTCTTCCGAACGCCCGGTTATCCCGCCCTTTTAGCGCCGCTCTTTTGGATCTTCGGCGAAAACCCGCCTGTTCTCGCCGCCCGACTCCTGGGCGTATGCTTCGGCGTCGTCAACGTTTACCTCGTCGGAATACTCGCCTGCGCGCTCTTTTCTGGTTTCGAATCGAGAAAACTGATCGCCGTAATCGCAGGCGCGTGCGCCGCGTTCGATCCCACGCTCGTCTTTCAAAGCGTTTGCGTTCTCTCGGAAGAACCTTTTCTAACCTTCGCGCTACTCCTCAATCTCACGATTTACCGCGTCGCTCGAAAATTCAACCTTCTCCCCTCCCCGGAATACGACCTCAACGAAACTCCTAACGCCCAACCTAGCGTTTGTCGTAACGCCGAAAGCAAGCCGACCGTCGCGGACGCGATCCGACTCGCCGCCCTATCGACGGCGACGATTTACTTGCGTCCGAGTTCCGCGTATTACCTTCTATTCGTCGCATTGACGCTCGTCGCTTTGCGCTTTGCACGAAAACGACGCGCCCTTCCCGCCCGTCCCGTCGTAAAACGCTTCCTCCTTTTTGCCGTCGCGGTAGCGCTTCTCCACGTCCTGTTTCTCTCGCCGTGGATTATTAGAAACTATGCCCTCACCGGACGCATAATCGCGACCTCCTTGCAATCAGGCGCCAGCTTATACGACGGACTCAGTCCGACGGCAACCGGCGCGAGCGATATGACGTTTGTCGATCAATTCTTTCAAGACGAATTGAATTCTCCTTCCGACGACGAAAATATTCATTTTGAAGTCAGACTTGACGAGCGACTCAAGACAGCGGCTCTAACGTGGGCAAAAGCGCATCCGCTCCAAACTTTAAAACTCGCGGCGATTAAGTTTTACCGCCTCTGGGCGCCAATTCCTCGCGAAAAAGCGTTTTCTCGTCCGCTCTTCATGATCGTCCTCGCGTGTTCCTTCACGCCTGTGTTCCTTCTCGGGCTATGCGGCGCGATTCGATCGTTGAACAGAAACGGCGCGGCGTGGTTCCTCGCGATCTTACCTCTTTACACGACGTGTCTCCACGTTATTTTCGTCTCTTCGATCCGCTATCGGGTTCCGTGCATGGCGTCTTTCGACATTCTAGTCGCATTCTTCCTGGTAAGCCTGTGGCAAAGTCGAGAAGCCAAAAGCAAGTCGTAACGAATACGCCAAAAACGCCGATTAAAACGGTTAAAACAACATTTTAAAAACAGCCGTGAAAATTTCTTGAAAATCGGTAAAAGACGATTCAAGCGTGTAGAAAATAGGGGTTGAGAAATTATAATAGGAATAGAGTCGCGTCGTTGTCGTCGCGACGAACGTCGCGAACGATCGACCTAGGCAAAGTCGCGACGGAACCGTTTGAGTTTTGATCGATCAAGCTAATTTCCTGTGGAGAATAACTATGCCGCGCATTTCCTCGTTACGTTCCATCTGGACGACGGCGAGTTTGGGGGCGCTTTTATCCCTAATTGTCGCCCTTTGCTTCCAAGTTGCGCCTGCGTTTGGTCAGGGGGATTACGGTCAGGGGGATTCCATGAGTCCCGGCATGAGTATGGAACCCGGCATGAGCGGCGACGGCGGTCAAAGATCCTCCTTAGTCAACGTACCGAGCGCCGTCAAAAGACCGTCGGGCTTTTCAAGCGTCGGTTCTATTCGCGCGTTACTATACGGCGACGCGACTGCCGTCCTCCACGTCGATTTAACCAAGATCGATTACGAAGGTCTTTCGAACTTTCTTGACGAAATCGTTGACAAGGGCGCCGGTTCCGTGCGCTCGGAAGACAATTACAGCGTTCAGTTGCGCGAATATCAAAAGGCGTCTTTGAAATCGTCTTTCAAACAGTTCCTGTCGACGAGTCAGAACGCCGTCGTTTCCAAAGCGTTTGATCATAATTTTGACGAGTTCTATTGCGTCGAATACAATTCCGACGACGATATGAAACTTGGTTCGATCATCGTCGCCGTTCCAACCGACGGACTCGACGCCGCCGGAAAGAAGAATACGCTTGACGGACTCGTCGACGTTTTCAAACCGATCACCGTCTTTGAGCGATACGGTTACATTATCGGCGTCGTCAATCATGACGCGGAGCAAGAAGCAGATCTTGAGCCGATCAAAGCGCGTTATCGCGCCAAGATGGCGGAAAAGCAAAGTCTACAGTCCTATGGGGCTTACGGCGCTTCGTCCAACAACTCCGGTTATAATAACGGAAATAATCGTTCCGACTCTCTCGGCGGAGCGTCCTTCGGCGCCAATAATCCCGGACAATTGAATTCGCCCAATCAACGCCAAGGCGCCGAACTGAATAATGAACTCGGCTTGTCCGCCGATTTGCTCGCCGATTACAATGAAGAAATCGCCGACGCTACGAATAAAGCGAAAACCGCGTCTCGCCGACAGGTTCTTCCGCGTGTTCGCAATCGTTTCTCCGCTCCGGCGACCGACGCCGAATCTGCGAATCTTTTCGACGCGCTAAAACAAACGAACGGCGCCGCGATCTCCGTAACGTGCCTCGACACTGCGGAACTAGAATCTTTCGTAAAAACCCTCTTCCTTCTCGATTCGGAGGAAGGAACGCCTTTCGCCGGTTTAGGCGGCGATTCCGAAGAAGAGTCTGATTCCGTCTTCGCGTCGATTTTGGAATCGTTCGGCGCTCAATCTCCTGTCAGCGGCGCCAAGTCGGCGGCGATTGCCATTTCTCTCGTCGGATCCCCACGCGCGGCGATGATTTATAACTTTGAATCTGCGGATAAAGCGCAATCCGTCGCCGACTCCATTAAGAAGGGATTGCCCGTTGCCAAAGCCGCCGCTCAAACTCTCTTCGCTGAAACCGTTAAAAATAAGGTTGGCGAAATCGACGACCTCGACGTTACGGTGGCGCCGGTCTTTAACGATTTGTTCGACGCTCTCGCGCCGGCTGTCGTCGGCACAAAAGTCGCCGTTACTCTTGATCTAGAACCGATCAAATCGAACGCCGCCGTCTTTATGCCGTTGCTAGGCGGAGTCGAAACTAAATCGGCCAAGGAGATGGAAAAAGATTCGATCAACTGGAATCTTTCCGGCGGCGACGACGCCTCGTCTGACGACGCCTCTAACGACGGAGTAGACGAAAACGATCCGTATTTCGAAGCCGACGAAGAGAACGCGCAAACCAACGCGGATGAAGAAAAAGATCCGTTCCTTGAAGAAGAGGAAAATGGAGAAGAGTCCGATTCAACGGGGGACGACGAAGGAGATCTTTGGAACTAGCCGAGTCTCGTAAACAGACAATTGATACTGTTGACGTCAAGTCTTGACTTAAGGGGCGCGCAATTGGAATTCCATTTGCGCGCCCTTTCGTCATTTGCGAACCACGCCCTCGTTGGCAAATCGCCTACGAAAGCCCGAACCGTTCACTAACGGGATACTCAACGTAAACGGGGAAGAAGGCTGGCGACGATCGCGTTAAACAGTCAAACGTCCCGACGACAGAGAGGCGTTAGGAGTCTTTTCGACTCATACGTCTCACCCATACGTCTTGGCGTTTTATTCTTCGTCTATACGTTCAATTTTGAAAATCACAGGCCGCGTTCCGTCGGAACAGCACGCGATCATCGTGTTTTCCTTTTTCATCCACCCTCGCATGATCGAGCCGCCTTGCAATCCGGTGTAAATATATCGAGCAATCGCGTCCCACGCCTCCGAGCAGTGGGGAATTTTTGGCCCGCCGGCGACTGAATCGGGGTCGGCGTCCGTCTTGACGAGCGTATTGAGTCCGCCGCGCCAAAAATGATCGTTATTCTCGTCCCGTTCGAAGACAAATACGTCGCCGACGTTATAACACGGACACGCTCCCGCCGCAGGATCGGCGCAAAAGCTTTGCTGTAACTCAGGGAACAATTTCTTATCGATAACCGTAACTTTGACTTTGTGTTTCATTTCGTTCTCCGCATAAATCTGAAATGAAAAGAACCGGAGAAATATCGGTCTTATGACGCTTCGCACAATAGGCGATAGGCTCGACAAATCAACAGTCTATTGAACGACGCGCGCAACAATTCTCCCCAATAAAAAACGTCGACGAGTTGGAAAGCTCGCCGACGTTTATTCGTATTATTTTATCGTTTTACTCTATCGTTCCCAGTCCAACCGAGCGTCCAACTAGGCGAGGTCGCGATCCGAGAAGAGAACGACGGACAAAATCATCGCCACAAGGGCAAAGAGCGCGGCGTAAGCGCCGGCGGTAGCGACGTACGTCCAACTAACGGCGGCCTTCATCGCGATCGCGGTCTCCATGCTGAAATGATCCAGAATCGGCAACACGGCGCACAACAGCTTCGCAAAGAACCCGATAATCGGCATTTCCTTAACCGCGTTCGAGACGACGATCATCGGAACGATATGCCCTAAAGCGTAAATCGTCAAGCAGATCGTCAGGTTCGGCAGAAGCATAAGTCGCGTCGAAATCGTAATGGAAATCGCCGTCAATACGACCGTTTCAAAAAACGCTAAGCAGAGACCGGGGAGAATTAACTTGACATAGTCAAAGCATTCAACGTAGGTCGGCAGTTCCTTAGCGGACTCGCGCGCGTCATAGACAAGTTTATAGGCGACGGTATTCAGGAAGAAAATACCGAGAATCAAAAACAACGCCGTAACGGCGATCATAACGCCTAAGTATTTTCCGAAAACAAAACTCTGACGACCGATCGGCTTCGCAAGAACGGTCAAAGCGGTTTTCCCTTCGATTTCGTCCGCGATCGACGTGCTTGCCGTCCAAATCGCAAGGAAAACGCACGATAGTTTGACTACGGTCAGACCTTGCGAAACGACGATTTTAACGTCTTCGCCCATCGTGTGGTAAGGCAAAAACGGGAAAATAAAGAGGCTAAAAAGACCCAAGAGCGTGAGAATCAGGAACAGCGGCTGCTGCAGCGTCTCCTTAGCCGTTACCCAAGCGATCGCCCCGATTTTCGGGATGAAGGCTCGAATGCCGTAGACCAGGACGATGAAAGCAACAACAAATCCCAGCGCGTATATGTCGATACGCGAAGCGGCCTCGAGCCATGCGGCGAGACCAAAACACGGCGCTTTCAACGCTGTCGCTGCGTTCAATGCCAATAACGATTCCATTGATCAAAACTCCTTGGAAACTTTACAAATATATAATCGCGCTCGACGCGGTCGTCCGTTCACATGGAACAACGACCGCTCGCCGTTTGACCTATTCTACTTGATTTCCTCAATTTTGACAATAAGCTCTTGAAAAACTATTGTAAAAGAGGAAAAAAGTTTTATACTCGCGCGTGGTATGCCAAAATAATTTATCCAACGCCCGTCGCTTCGCGCAAAATCAACGTAAAAGGCCTCGTTATGCGCCGCAGACTTTCGACAACGGTTCAGGGATGGCTCGACGGTTCCGATAAGAGCGCCGCCGGGGCGATCTTTCGCACTTTAGGCAACGTCGTCTCGCTACCCTATTCCGGCGTCGTCCAGATTCGAAATTGGGCGTATGATCGGCAGATCTTGAAGTCGACTTCTATGCCGGTTCCAGTTGTCTCCGTTGGCAATCTCACAATGGGCGGAGTCGGCAAGACGCCCGTCGTTGCGGCGATTGCCGAGTATTTCATTTCCATGAATAAAACCCCGGGACTTGTCAGTCGAGGGTACGGTTCGCAACGCTGTCAAACATTATTCGAAGCCTCGCCGACGGACAAGAATTCCGAGAACCGCGCCGCTTCGTCCGATTCCGACGCCGAGGTCTTCGCGCAATATCGCCGCGTCAACGACGAAGCGCGCGAACTCGAATTACGTTTGCCGAACGTTCCTCATTTTCTCGGCGCCAATCGAGTGGAGACGGTCGACGCGCTGTTAAAGTACCGTTCCGACGTCGACGTCGTCGTTTTGGACGACGCGTTTCAGCATCGGAGAATCGCGCGGAATCTCGACGTCGTTCTTCTCGACGCGCTCAATCCTTTCGGCGGCGGACGCGTCGCGCCATCCGGGTTTTTGCGCGAACCTCCGGCCGGTTTGAAACGCGCCGACGTCGTTCTCTTAAATCGCGCCGATCTGTTAGACGAGCGTTCGCGGCGCGAAATTCAACGCCGCGCGCTACAATTGGCGCCTAACGCGCTTTGGGGTGAAATCGCGCAACGTCCAAACGCTATTTTTACGTATTCCTACTCCGAAGGCCGCGTTCAAAAGCTCGACTATAACAATTGGAGACGCCAAACGGCTCAAAGTTCCGCCCTCGCGTTCTGCGGATTAGGCGCTCCGGCCGGTTTTCGAAAAACTCTCGAAAAGGAAACTATCAACGTCTCTTCCTTTCTCACCTTTCCCGACCACCACGCTTATTCGCAAAACGACCTGACCGATTTGGAAAGAATCGCCAATCAAAACGCAGCGGACTTCTTCATTACCACAATGAAAGATTTCGTTAAAATCATCGCTCTCAATTCAACGAATAAGCCGATCTACGCACTCGGTATCGGCGTCGAATTTATCTCCGACCGGCGCGAATTTGAAGAAAAGCTTTTAAGCGTGTTCGCGTCGTAATTTGAGTTTCGCGAAGTCAAAGATCAAAAAAACGCGGCGCCGCTCATTGAACGGCGCCGCGTTACTTTACGCGCTGAAGATTCGGAGTTTATTTACGAATGAAGTTTTGGAGGAAGGTTCCGTTGTCCGCGACGTCGAAGAGCGGGCGTTGAGTTCCCATGCAGGAGCTCGCGCCGCCGCCCAAATGCCAGGCAATTCCAAGGGAGAGGTTCCAGGATTCCTCTTGGCGTTTCGTCAAGGAGAGTCCGCCGTCCTTGCTACGATCTTTGGCAAAGACGTATGATCCGCCGCATTTGACCGCCAAAGAATCGCTCAGAGGAGCTTCTGCGGAGAACCCGAGCAACGCTTCGCTCCACTCCGTAACTCCGGCGAAGATCGCGGCGTTGCCGCCTTGATCAAACTGCTTGCGATAGAACATCGTGTAGTAGTCCGTTCCGGTCGATTTGACCTGCGCGGAAATCCCGTCCATATTCAGGAAGTCGCACCAATCGTCGTTGAGTGCGAATGCGCCGCGAAAACCGATCGTTCCCGTTCCGTTGAAGGTGTACGAAAGTTCCGCTCTTACCTGCGACAGGTTGTATTTGCGATAGTCGCGATTCGTAACGGAATCGTAGACGACGCCGACGTTCCATCCGTCGGAGCATTCGTTTGTGCGGTAGTAAAGTCCGGCGGTCCAAAAGACCTGGCTACGGCAATTGTCGTCTTCAAACCCGTTGGCGTCGATTCCGTTGAAGTTCGTAAAGACGCCGCGCGCTCCGGCTTGTGCGTAAAGTCCGGCGAAAACAGGTTGGACGCTGCCCCAGTTCAGCGCGAAATCGCCGCCGAAGTTTCCGGAATTCTCCATATCGAGCGGACTTCTCATTCCGACGAGACCCGCTTCCGCCGTTGAATTCTGGAAGAAGCCGCCGAAGAATCCGCAACCACCGTTGCAAGCGCCGTCGTAGCACGCGTCCCCGCAAAGACTTTGTCCGTACGCGACGGCAGGCGGCGTATTCCGGTATCCATTGACCGAATAATTCGGATTCGTGCTGTAGAATTGGTTCGGATGATATTCAGCCTGACCGATCCTGGCGTAGGGATTATGCGAAGGAGCTGCGGCGCGCGGCGCTGCGGGAACCGTTTGCTTCGGTTCGCTCATCGGATAGTTTTGAACCGGATTCGGTTGCGCTTGCGGCGCTTGGGTCGCTTGCAATTTGGTCGGAGGCACGGACGGCATCGGCGCGACCGCGTCGCTCGCGTCGTCGTCGGCGTCGAGCGGAGAAGCGACGGTAGGAGCAACGTCTGAATTGGAAGCGTTGAAAACGGGATCCGCGACTTGCATGGCGTCGTCGAGCGTCTCGTTTAGCGACGGCTCAGGATCGAAGGCGGGATCTAAGATCGAATCGCTCGCGCCTTGCGGAGTCAACGCTTGAGTTTGACGAATCGGATTGTTGACTCGTTTAACGACGTTCTTACGCGAAGCCGATTTAGCGTTCAAATCGATAGCTTCTTTTCCGTTCGCGGTAACCCAGGGAGAAGTCGAAGCGGCGCGCGCCGATTGGGAGAACGCAACGTCGGTTCCGCCGACAAACCCTAGCGTCAAAAGAGCGACTAATCCCATTCGCAAAGTCGAGGACTTCCTCAACGCCTTTGTTAATCCTTCAACTCGAAGTTGACGTTGCGCCACTGCGTTTTTGCTCTCGATCTTGTTTGAACTTGTCATTGTTTCCTCACACGAATACGTTCTCGGCACAAGCCGTCGTCATCTTCTACGACGACCTATGAGTTCTTTCAAGCGTCTTACCGTTCAAGGGGGGATCTTTGTTCGCACAAGGAACTTAAACGCAAGACGCAACCAACTTGTCGACGCGTCCTAAGCAACCGCGCGTCGATGACCCATTGGGTTGCTAATATTATTTTCGACCGCCGAGAAAAAACCTTGAGAGAATAATCAGAAAAAAGATTAAAATCAGAAAAGTTCCGTCATCTTAACAATCGGACGCTACTAGATTGGTTTTAAAGAAGTTGACGCGAGGAGCGAAAAGGCGCCGGTCGACCCTTCTCGCTCCTCGGAGCGTATGAAATACGTTATGAAATACGATTGCCGCGTTTAAACTCACGCCTCAATTTCGGAGAGAAAAACGTCGACGGAAGGTTTTCCGCCAAACAGCGGGCAAATCTCGTCTTCAACGAAACGTTGAATCTTTTCCGAAGTCGCTCCGCAAGCGTCCGTAATCAGTCGCGTGCGGTACCCGCGATCGTACGCGCCCATCGCCGTCGCTTGCGCGCATACGTTTGTCAAAAAACCCGCGACTCCGATATTCTTGACCTTCAAACTCGCCAAGACGTCGGCAAGATTGGTGTGGACAAAACCGTTCAGAGCCCTTTTGCCTTGGAGAATCGTTTCGTCTTCACGCGGTTTCAACTCGTCGACGATCTCCGCGCCCCAGGTTCCGGGAACAAAAATTTCACCGTCTCGAAGACTTCCAATCACGCCTTCAATCGCCGTCTCTTTCGACCACTCGGCGTTGAGCAAAAATGGAATGTGAACGATACGAACGCCCTTCTCTCGCGCGCCGGTCAAAAGTTTCACGGCGTTTTCAAGGACGTTGTGGCGTTTGATCTCGTCTTTCACCGCGTCGTAAAGCTTACCGCCTTCCTTGCAGAAGTCGTTCTGAAATTCGATCAGCATCAGCGCCGTTTCTTTGGCTTTCATATTTTTCTCCTCGCCGCGCGCCGCGTCGAGCGCCGAACGCGCGGAAAAATGATTAACAATGCAACCGTATAAACTATTTATGCGTCAATCGATTCGTTCGCCCAAAGATTCGCGTAGAACGGAGACGATTTTAACGCCTCGGCGTGTGTTCCGACAAACTGAATTTCTCCGTCTTGCATGACGACAACTCGATCGGCAAGCTCAATAGCGCTCAGTCGGTGAGTTACCAAAATTGTCGTGCGCGTTCCAATAAACTTCTTGAGCGCTTGGTGAATGTATCGTTCGCTTTGAACGTCGATTTGACTCGTCGCTTCGTCGAGAAGCAAGATCTTTGGGTCTTTGAGGATAGCGCGCGCCAAAGCGATTCGCTGACGTTGACCGCCGGACAAGAGCCCGCCGCCGGGTCCGACGAGCGAATCGTAGCCGTTGGATAATTCTTCGCGAATAAACTCGTCGGCGTAAGCGTCCTTTGCTGCGGCGACGACTTCTTCGCGAGTCGCGTCCGGTCGACCGTATCGAATATTTTCGAGCGCCGTATCGTTAAAAAGCGTGGAATCTTGCGAAACAAGACCTATTTGCGCGCGAAGATCGGAGAATTTGACGTCGGTCAACGGCGTTCCGTCAATTAAAACGCGTCCGATCGTCGGGTCGATAAAGCGCGGAATCATACTCATCAGGGTGCTTTTTCCACATCCGCTACGACCGACAATCGCGATTGTCTCGCCGAATTTAATTTCGAGAGACACGTTCTTCAAGACCTGACGACTCTCTCGTCGTTCCGAATTCGTTCCGCGCGCCGGCGCGACGCTAGCGTGAGTTTTCGAAGTTTCTTTTGACGCTTCGTCGGCAAGTTTCGCCGCGTCGCCGCGCGATTTAAAAGCCTGCCAACGACGCGACGCCCAGCTTTTCAGAACGTCTTCGAGACGAACGCGACGCTTCGAAGACGACGCGTCGACCTGCGGCGCAATTTCTATCGGATACTCGTAATAGACTCCGTCAAAGACGATCGATTGACTAAACGCGCTCAACGGAGTCGGTCGCTCGGATTCTTTGACGAGCGGTTCTCTATCGATCACTTCGTAAACGCGATCGGCGGCGGCGCACGCGCTCTGAATATTCGTGAAAATATCGGTTAAACGTCTCGCGGGATCCGACGCGCCGATAAGAAAACCGTAAAACAGAACAAGCGATCCCAGATCGAGCGGACGAGACGACGTGGGGATACCAAAGAGGCTCGTCTTTTGGTAAATAATAAGGTACGCGCCCGCCATGATTGCCAGAACAAGCATTCCAATTCCGAGACATTCCGTAATCGGACTTGTGAGCGCGTCGTACTTTGCCGTCTTCATTCCGCGACGAAAATAAGCGTTATTCGAGCGTTGAAACTTCTCCAGCTCGTAATCTTCGCGATCAAACGACTTCACGACGCGAATCGAATGAAACGTTTCGTCGACGCGACCGTAAAGTTGCGCCATTTCCGCCATAGCGCGGCGAGCGACCCGCTTTAACGATTTCGCAAGCCAACGAATCAATACGGCGGCAAGCGGAACGAAAAGGAACGTAAACAAAAGAAGCTGCCAACTAACGATCGCGGCGCCAATCAAACACACGATCATTTTCAACGGCTCGCGCAACGCCTTGCCATAGACGAGCGCGAGTCCGTTCGACAACGTGTTCATATCGGATGTGAAACGCGTCGTAGCGTCGGCGATTCCGCGCTGACTGAAATACGTCGTCTCGTAACCGAGCATCTTTTGGAAAAAAAGCGATCTAAGCTCCTGAGAACCGAGTTGACCTAACCGAGCGGAAAGATACGACTGCGAAAATGTGCAAACGCTCTTAAACAGCGTCGTTACCAAAACAAAGATCATCAACGCAACCACCGTCAGAAACGGATTGTCCGGAGTCCACTTTCGCGCGTACGGTTCCGCAAAACGATATTTGTCGAGTAATTTTTCCGCGTTCGCTATTTTGAGCGAAATTGATTCGAGCCGACGCTCGTCCCCGCTCGTTGACGCGACTTCAAGTTCTTCGCGCATCTCGGCGATCCGAGACTCTTGCTGAGAGATCTCCTTCTCGAGCCAACTAATAATTGAATCGCCCTGAAAAGAAACTTGGACGAGCGGATACACCGTCGCTATATTTCCGCCCCAACAAACGGCGAGGCAAACGGAAGACAAAACGACCCACACGATGTTCCATTTATACTTCAGGGTTAGCTTGATCGCTCGAACAAAATTTTGCATCGTCGTTCCGTACGTCTTGCGTTCAACGGTTTGCCATGGGCGCAACTTGGCGCGACCCTGGAATCAAAATGCGCGCAATAGTCGCGCGGACTCTTTTCCCAGGCTAAAATGATCCGAAGCTAGTATAGACATTTTTCGCTTGAAATAATAGACGGGTTTAAACGAAACGCTCGATTATTCCAATGGCAACGGCGGCGTCCAACGACAATCGTAATCGATTGTCCAAGAGAATCGAATCTTCGGAAAAAGAAAAGCCCTAAACGTCGCGCCGTTGAGCGCGCGTTTAGGGCGAGAGGATCGCTAAGTCCCGACAAAAGCGAAACTATTTCTTCATAACGTCGCGAATTGCTTCCAGGTAACCGTAGCCGTTGACGGAGTCAGGTTCCAAGTAGCTTCCTTCGGTCCATTCGTTCCAACAGTTGATATTGAAAATTCGCGGGGCGTCCGGATCGGCGAGAATGCGGTCTTTGGTCATTTGAACCGCAGTTTTAAAATTCTCAGGCGTGTTGTTTGAAATACAATTCGTGAAAGGATAGCCCCAATTTCCGAACGGATCGTCCTGACACGTGCGCGGACTTGAGTCCCAGCCCATCGAGACGTTAGGAATATAGGGAATGGAAAACGCTTTGCGCGCGTAGTCCCAATGTTTCATATATTCGTCGCGAACCCAATTAAAATCGGTCTGCTGCTCGTTGAGCGGCACGTGATGAATCCAGACGTACGACGTAACGGAATCGAAACCAAGCCCCTCAATAAAGGCAACCGGATCGTTGACGGTTTTCTCGCCGGGAATATTCGGACGTCCCCAATAGACGGCGTTTAAATGCAGATCGGGGAACCCTGCGGCCTTAACTTTCTCGCGGAATCTCTGAATCGCAGCTTTGGTCGCTTCGTAAGATCCAAAGTTCTCGCCGAACTTCGTAAGCTCATAAATCGAGAAATAAGGAGCGCCGTTGATTTTCCAGTAATTCGGTTGCGAGAAATACTTTTCAATCACAAGATCGCAAATCTTGTCGAACATTTCAGGCGAAACGCGACCGGGATAGATCAGCGCGCTCGGAACGTCCTTGTGCTTGGGGAAAATCTCGACCCAGTCGTGATTCGCCCACATCAACGCGAACTTGATTTTATCTCGATTCGGCGCTTGCAGAAAACCTTCGTCGATCGTGCGCTCGAGGAACGGTCCGTCTTCGTAATAGTACCAGTCAAAGAGAAAGACGTCGATTCCGTATTCTGAAGCGGCGTCAATTTTCTTCGCCATGTCCTTGGGATCGGCTTCGTCGAGGTATCCCCACAACGGAACTTTAGGCTGCTGGTGTCCTTCGAAACGCGGTTTCGCTTTCTTCAGCAATTCCCATTCGGTCCATCCTTTTCCGAGTCGCTTTTCATTTCGCTTATCGAGATGATAGTTTCCGAAATAGTAGGAAACAACTTCAATCTTGTCGTCCGAACGAGGAGCGTCTTCGGCGCGACACGCGCAAGAAAACGCCGTTGCAAACGCCAATGAACAGCTCAAAACCAGGAGTCGAGAGATCGTTGCGGTTCGTTTCATATCAACCTCGCTCTAATCTATTTTCGATACGTGTCAGATAGGCGCGCCGTTACAGCCGCCTAATGTTATTCTTGCCGGTCGGATGCGTCGACACGCTCTTAGGCGGCTGTTCGCGAGTCGGTTCCGGCGTCCCTTTGGGCTTTTTGCCGTTACCCGAATCCTTGGGTTCGGCGGGGGCTTCGGTCGCTTTGCGCGGTTTCCTCTTCTTATCGGATTTCTTACCGCCGCGCCCGTCTGTCGCGGCCATTCTCATAAGAAGTATGACGATCAGGAAGAACGCCGCGATAAAGACGCCTAGAAAGGCAAAGATCGGCGTCCATTGAACAGCGGAAGCGTCGGCGAAAGCGCTCGGATCGTAAAAGCCGTGAAGACGCGCGTTCTGCAGAATTTGGCGCAGGACGGCGTAACAACCGACCAGGAGAAACTCGCACAACGTCATTAAGACGGCCAACGTGCGGCCGCTCATCTTACGCAATTTCGCGATCATTAAAAAGAGCGCCGGTAAGGCTGCGGAAGCGCACATTCCGATCAAGAGCGCGTTCCATAGGGTATCGTTCCAAAATTCTTCGTCTTTTAACGATTGCGCCGAGATCAACAAGTATTTTCCGAGCGTCGGAATTGTTGTCGCCAGCCCCAAAAGGAGCAAGACGCACGCGACCGACGACGCCCAAAACGGGAACGTTTCCGGATTCTCTTGAATGGGCTTTCGAGGCTTGCGTCGTTTAATTTTCTTTCCGGATTCGTCGACGTTCTCTTCTTCTTGCCCGCTTTCGCGCAGTCTCGCGGCCTCTTCGCGCGTCAACGGTCGCGGACCGCGATAGACAAAGTACGCGTCGAACACGATCCAAGTGGCGAGCGCAAAGAAAGACAAACCAAAGAAGCCGCCGAAGCGCAGAAGAATCGTCGGATCTTTCCAGAATATTCCCAGTCCGCTAGCCGAGCCAAATCCGCCTAGCGTTAATTCGCCCAAATTCTTTAAGGAGAAAGAATGGGAAGAATCGTTCAAAACGCGCTCCCACTCATACGGACGTTCAAAGAACGTCCACACGCTCGTAAAGACGAGACCTACGCCAACGAAGCACACGGCGGAGATCAAGGCAAAGAACGCCGATCGCCATATTCTTTCCTTCTTCGCGCCGCTTGAGCAAAGATAGCCGCAATAGTACGCTACTAAGAGTAGCGGCAGAACCGCTATCCAATGCCAAGCGAGAAGAATCGTCGACGTATAAAACGCCTTGGAGTACGCCAGCTGAACGAAAAGCAACGGGACTATGCCGAAATTTATCCCAAAGGCGATAAAGATTGGGATCTGCTGGAAGAGCCGTTGCGCGAGTCGTTTCGAATTGACGCCGCCAAAAATCCACAAGAGAAGCGCAAAAGGAAGACCGATTAAGATTGTCCCAACCGGTATCGTGTGTAAAGCAAAACCAAGCGTCTTAAAGAATTGAACAAACCAAAATGGCGCCGACAAATGTTGTGTGGTCGCCGCGTCAAAAAGTGGCATGAATCAGTCCTTCACAAAAATCGCAAGCAAACGCCGACTAGCGCCGCGCGGCGCGCTCCCAAGTCCACAAAGTCCGCCAAGTTCACAAAGCGGACGTTATGAGCGCTCCTTCGCGTTCGCCAACGCGGTCTTCTCCAATTCCGAACGCGGAACGATCACGAGTTCTGAAATCCGATACGCTCGAGCGTCGACCGGCTCGTCGACGTTCGGAACCGTTTTCACCATGAGGTCGTCCACGCATGAATCTATCGTTGCAAGGCATTCGTTTCGCCCCATGCCGTCGGTCACGGTCAGACTAAAAACATAGGCTTCAAGAATGCAATAAATTCTCGCGGCGATGAGTTCGGGATCGCCGTCGCGAAATAGTTTTTGTTGCATCGCGTCTCGCACAAGCCGCGTCATAAGAAACTTCAGACCGAACGTGCGCGAACGCGCTTTGCGACGAACGTCCGCTCCGGATGATTTCAAAGACGTCAGATAGTCGAGCGTTACCGACAAAAAAACTCGATTGTCGGACAATAATTTCACGATGAGCCGGAGAATCCTCCGAAGTTTCTGAACTGCGGTCAAATCCCGCCGATCCATAACCTTTTTGGCTATCACGGAAATCTTGTCCGTCGACAATTTGATCGCGTAGATAAAAATCTGATCTTTGTCCTTAAAATACTTGTAAATCGACGTGCGCGAAATTCCGCAACGATTCGCTATTTTAAGGTACGTTACGCCGGCAAATCCCTCTTCGGCGAAGAGCTCAAACGCGCATTCCAAAATCATCGTGCGACGTTGCGTATGATCTACCGATACAGACATTACTATCACAACCTTAAAAGAGTCGCTCGGCGAAAATCCAAGCCCTACTTTGGAAACGTCGCCAAGGGACAAAAACACGTCGACGCCGTCAGGCGCCGACGCGTTGTTTAGTGAAAGAACAAGACGTCTAGCGCGAAACGCTCGGGAAGTCTTTCAACGGGAAATCTTCGGGAACCGGCTTGTTCTGCTTTTGCAACTCGAGGTAATACTCCTGAACCGCGTTCTGAATGCGTCCGTTGAGTTCAGACGTTTCGTCGTACTTCAAGACAGGCGCTCGCTCGACGATTTTGGCCCAGAGACCGACCGCTTCTTCAAGCAGTTTAAACGAGTCGTCGGGGTTGTTCATGCGTTCAACTTCGATTTCTCTGATGCGAGCGTAATCGTCGTCGCGCTTCTGAATCATGAACTCAAGGAAGACTTTGCCCGGGTAATTGGCAAATTCGCCGGATTGACGAGCAATTTCAAGTTCGTTCGACGACGGATTAGACTCGTAAGCGCGAACCCAAAGTCGAACGGCGTCGAAATAAGAATCGACGGTTTCCGGCAACGGTCCAAGCGCAAAAGGCTTTTCGTCGTTGTAGAAATTATCCCAAAGTTGCATAAGCAACAAGGAATCTTCAACGGCTTCTTGATATTTTCCGTCCGCGAGTTCCTTTTCGACGAAGGCCAGCGCCGGCGGAGTCTCTTCAAGTCGCATTTTTACGCGTTCGTCGCGACGAATAACTTCCTGGAAAGCGAACTCTTTCGGGAAGATCTCTTCGAGTTGTTCCAGAACGATCACGTACTTTTCAAGTTCTTCCATCAACTCCGTTTGCATTTGCGGCATAAAAGCGAGGCTTTTGAACTCGTCTTGATGCAGCAACGCAACCCAAGAGTCGAAACACGCGAGAAACTCTTTGTTGGAGTCTTCGAACTGCACCTTACGATACAGGTCTCGAACGGCGCGTCGGTGTCGACGCGCTTCGCGAGCGTTCTCTTCTTGTTCGAACTTGACTTCCGCTTCATGGAAATCGGCGCCCATGATGTCGCGGAACATTCTCGAAAAGCTCTCTTCGTTCGCAAGCTTATTAATCTCGTCGACAATGTCGGCGGCTTCCGCGCGTTTGTCTTCCGTCACGTAAGACGCCAAAGTTTCCGGCGTCAATTTAAGGAGCGAAAGAGCTCGACCTTGCCAGTCGTTGAGCTTCTCAAACGCGGACGAATAAGTCCTGTCTTGATCTTCTGAGATCAACATTCGGGGACGAACCGCAAGTTCGCGAAGGGATTCGTCGACGTAAGAAAGTCGCAGATCGAGCAGCTTTTTGCGCCAATCTTTCCACTCGGGCTGCTCGCCGTACTTACCGTCGAGGTAGTCGCGAACAATGCGTTGCGGCTCGGCGCCTTTTCCGAGGTTGTAGTTCTCGGCATCCGGAGGATTGAGAACGCTTTCATACGCGGCGGCGCGTTGCTTGTCGTCCAAAATGTTATTCCAACGATCCCAGACGACCGACTCGCGAGTTACGCCTTCCGGAAAGAAGGATTCGAGCGTTTTCTCGTATTCGCGAATCTGGTCGGCGGCTTCGCGTTGTTTAATAAGCGACGTCTTGCGGAAGGTTCCTTTTTTCTCGCGATCCTCAATCGTCGTCGTAACTTCGCGGCTCTGATAGACGTTCCATTCGTCTTCCGCTTTCTTCCACGCCGCTTTACAATGCTCGACGTCGAAGAACGGCAAATCGTCTTTCGACTCGCCGCAGCCGTCAATACTCATCCATTCGGCGTACCGAATGCAGTTCAAAACGGCGCGACCGTAGAAAAGCAGACGCGTCTCGTTACCGATGTCGCCGCCGTTCTCATAAAGCTCTTCCGCGCGCTTATAAAACGCGTGCCCAAGCAACCAGTTGTCGCGATTGGAAACGTAAACGTCGTTTCGTTCGCGTTGCTGACGGTCAAACTCGTCGTCCTTGCGGAAGAGTCGACGATATTGCACCTTCTCGTCCGCAATACCGACTTTCTGCGAAATCGTCCATCCGGATCGAACGTACAATTTCGGCGCGGTTCGATTGTAAACGGTGCCGTCTTGCACAAAGTTGAAACCGCGGATTACCCAACGATAACGCTCGCGATAGTCGTCGAACATCGCGGACGCGTTGTACGCGAGTTGCCAACCGACAAAGTCCCAAATCGTAATGAAGTGCGGTTCGAGAGTAATGATTTGATTCGCCGTCGCGACGACGTTGTCCCAGTCGGCGCGCTTTTCATACTCTTGAGAACGATGCCAAAGCAAGGAGACGGCGACTCCGCGCATACCGAAGGTCGCAAGCTTCATGGCGCTGCCGGCCGGGTCGATCTTACCAAGATTGGCCTCGGCGAGTCCCGCTTCCGCGCGTTGGCTCGCGAGCATGCCGCCAAGAGTCGTCGTACCGTCAGGTTTTCGTTGCGCCGGTCCGCCAAGAATGTAGATCGGAATCAGCAACACAACGATAATAACGGAAAGCGCGATCTTTTGGTAAAAAAGCTTTTTCTTCGTCATTGTTTGGCCACCTCGCGATTTCTAAGAATGACGTAGCCCGCAATGAAGAGAGGAGCAACGTACGCTAAGGTTGTAACAAGATGCACGCAAATCGAGTTCAAAGGAATATTGTAACCGTTCGCCACGCAATCGGCGTAGTAGTTAAAATCGCTGAACGACGGCACGACGAGACCGATAACGCTCAAGAAACCGCTCGCAACGACGTCGAACGCCTTGGCAAGGTGCGTTTGGAACGTATTCGGAAGGTCAACCATCATGTTCTCGTGCGTAATCAGTCGGTTAAACGACTCAATGGGACCGCCGCCTAAGGACTGCAAGTGCGCAACGTCAAGGAAGAGCGTTTTGCAGAACCCGGCGATTAACATTCCGAACGTCGCCGCCATTGCGACCGGTCCGCTAAGGAACGCGCTGAACAGGACGCCGAAGGCAATCAAAATCATCATTTGTTGCCATACGCCGAGATAGCCCTTAACAAAATTGAAAAACACGTTTGCGTCGGCCGCGCGCAAATAAAGGTCAGGCCCCGCCGCCCCGAAGTACTGCTGACTGTCAAGGCACTGCAACCAGATTTCAATCTTGCCGTCGACGACGAAATCCTCGTAAAGATCGTACTGATCCTTCTGCGGCAAATCGGCGGAAGGAGCCTGGAACGACTCTTTATCGTTGAGTTTCTTAATGAGTCGCGGCTTAGGTTCAACCATGGACTTTTCGATCTTGCGATTAACGAAGAGCGCTTTCGTCGTGTACTTTTCAGAGTCGAACGTCTGCGTTTCCGCCGTCAAACCGGTAACCGGATTACGGACGTAGAGCGCGCCCATGATCGGCTTTTCGATATTGCCGACGTGGGTGCGGAAGACGCTGATCGTCATTTCGACGGGCAAACCTTCGGGGAACGCTTCCGGCGTGATATTTTCGAAGGTCCAAATCATGGCTTCGTCGGTCGCGCCGGCGATATAGCTACGATACGCCCACTCTTCGCCGACATTCACGCCGTGCGCGCCTTCAAAACCGTCGGCGTTTCGGAACTTAATTTTTCCATACAACGGCGACTTGGCCTGCATTGCGCCGCGCGCTTCGCCGATACGATAACGCACAACTTTGTCTTCGACTTCTTTGGTGATCGAGTGCGAGTGTTTATTCTCTTCAAAGACGCGCAACGAACCGTCCGCGTACTCTTCAACTTGATGTCTATGACCGTTGGAAAAACGCGTTTGACCGCTTGCGACCACCGTGTCCGGCGGCAACGACGCGATCTCGTCGTCCTCGTAAAGTCGAACGATATCTTCCCCGACGTTGAGAACGTGCGTGTGTCGCAACGTATTGGAAACGAAGAAGTAACTGCAGACCGCCATAATCAGAAGGACGCCGGTTCCGATCGCGCCAATTCCGAGTATGCGCCCGAGCACGATTTCACTCGAGCGTACCGGCTTGGTTACGATCGTATAGATCGTCTTCGTTTTGAAATCCGCCGGAAGGCTTAGCGAACTCAGGAAAAGCGCCAGCAGAAGGACGAGATACGTGGTCGCTTGGTATACGAAAGACGCGCAAAGACGCGCCGGATCCTTACTACCGGGATCAAGGAACCAACCGGCGAACATGAGCAAGATCATGAACACGACGCAGATCACGACCACCTTCTTGCGAATCGACTCGCGAATCGCCAAAAGCGCCATCGCGCCGCAACGTCGCCACGAAAACAATTTGACGTCCTTGAACGCTTCGACTATGCCGGATCGGAAAATTTTAAATCCCTGTTTGGATCCGTTGCGAAGCATGAGAAAAACGTAGCTCACAACGGTCGTAAGCGCCGCGACCGCCACTACGGCGAGCGCCCAGTTGAGCGCCGCGCGACCGATCCATTCGAAAAACGGAGGAATTGGATGTTCTAGGATCATTTTGCGACGTCACCTCCGCGAACACGAAAACCAGGTCGTTCTTCGCTTTGACTAATGATGTTGTGGAAGAGATCTTCAAGAGACGTCGTCGGATTGCCGCTGAACACGAGTTCCGCTTTGTCGTCTTTTACGATCTGTTCGATCTTCTTCTTCGCTTCGTCGCTCAGTCCGGAAACGCGGAATTCCGTTTCTTCGACGACTTTGAGAAGATCTTCTACGCGACCAAGCTCTTTCAACTCGCCTTGATAGAGAATTCCGACTCGGTCGCAAACGTCTTGAACGTCGCCGAGAAGGTGGCTCGACATGATAATCGTCTTGCCTTGCTCTTTGAGTCGAAGGATCATATCCTTCATATTGCGAGTTCCGATCGGATCGAGACCGCTCGTCGGCTCGTCGAGCAGAATCAGGTCGGGGTCGTTAATAAGAGCTTGCGCGAGTCCGATACGTCGCGTCATACCTTTCGAGTATTCGCGCAACTGTCGTTTCTTGGAGGACTCAAGACCGACCATTTCGATAAGTCTCGCAACGCGCTGTCGACGAATCGCCGACGGGATATTGAAGAGCCGACCGTAGAAATCGAGCGTTTCTTCTGCGTTCAGAAAGCGATAAAGGTAGGATTCTTCCGGTAAATATCCGATATGTTCGTTTTTCTCTACGTCGGAAGCGGGACGACCCAGGATGTTCACTTCACCGCTCGTCGGAAAGAGGAGTCCGAGCAACAATTTAATCGTCGTCGTTTTTCCGGAACCGTTCGGTCCTAGGAGCCCAAAAATTTCACCGCGATGAATCTCGAGGTCAAGCGCCTTAAGAGCGCGAACTTTCTGTCGCCCCCAAAAGTCGCGATACGTTTTAGTCAGGTTTTTAGTTTCGACAATGACGTCGGATTCATTTGCCATTGAATCGCCTCGTTAAAATGTTATACCGCGTCGCGATCAACGCGTTCCGGCAATTGGACGCGTCAAACGCGGCGTACTATACATGGACCTCGGCGCGTTTGCGCCTACGTCGCCATGGCGGAACGGAACGCGGATTAATGATCAATATATAAATAATAACCGCCGTCCGCCTCAATTTGACGACTAGACGGCGCGCTCGGTTCCAACGTCGCAAAGGGAGACGTCAACCTCGCGGCACATTTCGTCCGTAAGAACCTCGCCTCGCAACATTTCCTATATTATTACCGAAATCAGCCCGTTTGTCTACACACCGCCTAAAAATCAACGCGTTTTTTTCTCCCCCCTTCACATTAGGCGCTCTTTCCATTAAACCGATAAAATCACAAAAGACGTCTCACTCCGAACTTTCATTAAAATTCCTATAATCAACGCAACTACAACATTCAATAAAACGCGGTGAAACTCTTCGTCGCCGCTTGAAAGAAAGGCGCGGAACGATTAGAATGGGCGGCGACGCGAATGCGACGCTTCCTTGCGCCAAGCCGGTTGATTAAGACGTTGTTTCGACGACTTGGCTCGTTTCGTCATTCCGCAGTTTTTTCGCGCAATCATATTTTGAAGGATGGTTGATAATGTCCGCGTACGACACATTATATAAAAAGCTCGAGCGTTACGGTCAACAGCATCTGCTCGAATTTTGGGACGAGTTGAACGACGAAGAGCGTGAATCCTTGCGCCAACAAATCGAAAAAATCGACTTCGAGTATCTCGAACAACTCTTCATCCACCGCTACGATCCGCCTGCTGCGGCGGCGCTCGCGGACCGCGCGGAAGATCCGATCGCTTTCAAATTGAGCGATTTGCGCGATTACGACGAAGATCCGAACTCTGATTTTCCCAAATCGGACGTGACGAAACTCGACGAAACTACAGATGAGATCACGCCCCTTAAGGCGGTTGCCGCCGGGGAAAAATACCTCCGTGAACACAAAATCGCCATCGTGGTCGTCGCTGGAGGACAAGGCACCCGGCTCGATTTCCACCACGCGAAAGGACTCTTCCCGATCGGTCCAATCTCCGGCGCAACACTGTTCCAAATTCATATTGAGCGTATTCGCGCAATGTGTAAAAAGTACGACACGCGCCTGCCGTTCTGCATTCAAACCAGTCCCGCGACTCACGAAGAGACGATTCAGTTCTTCAAAGAAAACAATAATTTCGGTCTCGACCCCGACGACGTCTTGATTTTCTGCCAAGGAACGATGCCGTCCGTCGATTTCGATTCCGGCAAAGTCCTCCTCGCAAGCAAGTCTCAGATCGCGAGAAGTCCCGACGGACACGGCGGAATGCTCGCTGCGATCAACAGTCCCCAACCCGATTCGCCCCTTCCGACTGTGCGCGAAAAAGGTATTCTGACCGAATTGAAGAATCGCGGGATCGAAGAAATCTTCTACTTCCAAATCGACAATCCTATCATTGACATTTGTAGCCCCGAATTTATCGGATACCATGTTCTTTCCGGTTCCGAATTCGCGACTCAGGTTATTCGCAAACGCGACCCGAAAGATCGCGTCGGCAACATGGTCATGGTCGACGGCAAGCTTCACGTCATCGAATACAGCGACCTTCCGGACTCCGCCGGCGCGCGTCGCAAACCGGACGGCTCGCTTGTCATTTGGGCCGGGTCGATCGCCGTGCACATGATGAACGTCGATCTACTCCAAAAGAACGCGTCCTTCTCGAGTTCCTTGCCTTTCCACCTCGCGAAAAAGAAGGTGCCGTACATCGTTCAAGATCGCGAAGCTAAGGATGAAAACGGCGCGCCGCTTTACGGCCAACGCGTCAAACCCGAGACGCCCAACGCTATCAAGTATGAGAAGTTCATCTTTGATCTTCTCCCGATCGCTAAGAATCCGATCGTCGTCGAAATTGACGAAGACACGTGCTTCGGTCCGCTTAAGAATCACCCGCGCGAAGCGAAAGACACCCCCAAAACGGTGCGCGAACATTTGACAGGGCTGTACAAACTTTGGCTCTCGCATCTTGGCGTGAAAGTTGCCGACGACGCGATCGTCGAAATTTCTCCGCTCTTCGCAAACAGCTGCACCGAACTCGCCGCGCGACTCAAAGAGAACAATATGTTCCCGAAAGACGGTGAAATTACGACCTCGACGTATTGGTCTCTTGACTCAATTCGGTAATTCGCACGCGCGCCGATCCCGCGCCGGGATCAGCGCTTTGCTATTTATAGACTTGTTATTATGACGACAGAATCTCGCGCGCAAGGCGATCAGATCAAGAAAAAAGACGGCGGATCCGGCAAAGCGTCAAACAAGCGCTTCGTCTCGAAAAAGCACGCCGCTTGGTATCATTTCTGCCAGGGAACGCTTTACCTCGGCATGAAGCTTTACTTTCGAATCAAATACGTCAATTCGAAGAACGTGCCCAAAAGCGGACCGACTTTGCTCGTCGCAAATCACCAAAGTTTTCTCGATCCTCCGGCGATCGGGTGCGGATACTTCCGCATGACGAATTTTCTCGCCAGAAAAACGCTCTTTAAATTCAAACCGTTCGGCAAACTGATCGATTCTGTCGACGCTATTCCGCTCGAAACGGAAGGCCTCGGGTTTGCCGGAATTAAAGAAACGCTCCGACGTCTCAAAAACAACGAAGCCGTTCTTATTTTTCCCGAAGGTAGTCGGTCCTTCGACGGCGAACTTCAACCGTTCACCGCCGGTTACGTTTCGATCGCAAAAAAATCCAACGCCGTTATCGTACCCGTAGCGATCGCCGGCGCCTTTGAAGCCTACCCGCGAACCAAGGCGATACCCTCGCCTTTTAAAAAGCGCGTTGTCGTTGAGTACGGCGAGCCGATTCGACCGGACGAGCTTAAGGACGCCTCGGACGAGGAAGCGAACGAGCGTATCGTCGCTAAAATCTCCGAAATGTACGAGCGTATACGTCCGCGCGCGAAACGCTCAAAGAATAGTTAGGAGCGCTCGTGGCGCTAGGAATATGGAGGAAGTTATGAAACGTATAGTTATATCGATATTGTGTCTTATGACGATATGCGCGTTGCGTTCGTCGTTCGCTGCGGAACGCGACGTCGCAATTGAACCGTCGGACAACTCTTTTGCGGTCGTTAACGTTCGTGATTTCGGCGCCGTATGCGACGGCGTTACCGACGATACGGCGGCGTTTCAAAAGGCGCTCGATTCCCTCGGAGAACGCGGCGGCGCCGTGGAGGTTCCGCAAGGGAATTATCTCATCGCCGGACAACTCAACGTGCCGAAAGCCGTAACTTTGCGCGGTCCCTGGGCCGCTATCACGTCTCATAACGGTTTTCGCGACCGAGGTCTACCTAAACCGACGGACGACGGAGCAACCTTGCTCATTACCGGAAACGCCGGAAACGAAGACGGCAAAGCGGCTATTACGCTTAATACGAACAGCGTACTCCAAGGCGTCGTTCTCTATTGGCCCGAACAGAATCACAACGACGTCCCCAAACCCTATCCTTGGGGAATACAAATGCGCGGAAAGAACCCCGCCGTTCTCGACGTTGAACTACTCAATCCGTACAACGGTATCGACGCTTCGAAGAACGAACGCGCTCTCATTCGCAACGTGCACGGACAGCCTCTGCGACGCGGTATCTTCGTCGACGCCATCTACGACATTGGGCGTATTGAAAACGTACACTTCAACCCGTGGTGGAGCATGCACCCGAAGCTGTTCGGATGGCAACAGGCGAACGGCGAGGCGTTTGTTTTCAAGCGAACGGACTGGCATTACGTTCTGAACACGTTCTGTTTCGGTTATAGCGTCGGCTATCGTTTCGGCGGTAGCGAATCGGGCGTTTGCAACGGCAACTTTTTAGGAATCGGCGCGGACAGTTGCCATACGTCCGTGTTGGTTGAACAAAGCGCGGTTTTTGGCATTCTCATTACGAACGGCGAGTTTGTCGCCATGCACGGCGACAATCCAACGGAAGTCGTCGTCGGCAAAGACAATTTCGGTTCCATACGGTTCTCCAATTGCGCGTTCTGGGGACCGTCCGAACAAATCGCGAGAATTGACGGTCGCGGAACCGTCGGTTTCAGCGACTGCGAGTTTTGCGAATGGGATCGAAATAACCAAGGCAAAGAGGCGATCACCGTCAAAGGCGGCTCCGTAATGATTCGAGGCTGCAATTTCCAAGCGGACAAGAAACAGGTCAAAATCGAGAAAACGACTCGTCGCGCCATTGTTACGGATAATTTCGTTCGCGGCGCGGTCAGAATCGAATCCGAGTGCGACAATACAAGAATTGACGGCAATCTCGGCAACTAACCCGGCTTGCATTTGAAAGCGTCGTTTAACGCAATGAGGGGCGTCGAACTGATCGACGCCCCTCATTTTTATGCGCAAATGACGCGTTAGAAGGCAAGTCTCTAGAGCTGTCCGTTACGAATAAAGGCTTCGTCGCAAACAAAAATTGCGCGAGGCTTTCCACAGTCGAACAAAGCGAGTATAAGCAATCCGTTCATTTTCCGAGAGCCGAACATTTCTTTATCGATCGCGGTTTCTAAATGAGATTACGACCGTTCCAAAGGATCGATTCAAATTCAAATCGTCCGGTTTTAAAGGACGCACCGTCGGCTATTCCATGTTCGCCAAAGGTAGCGGGAACCAAACGGAAGACGAGGAAATCGGCGGCGGCGCCCTTCTCCAGGAAATCGACGGCGCTATTGCTAAACTTAGGCGCGTCGAGGAGTTTGGCGGGATTCGTCGTCGCGAGCGAATATGCGTCGCGCAGTTTGAGCGATTCGATCGTCGCCAAATTCGCCACTCCGTTGGAGACGGGAAAAGAAGCGCAAGCGAGTAGATTCGGATCCCCGGAAAGCGTTACTTTACCGTTCGGCTGAATTTCGAACTCGCAAAGTTCCATCGAGTATTTCCCCGGCGGAAATCCGGCGAGCGGCGACTGGTCGCTAATCAAGACGAGACGATCAAGACCTTTGGCGCGAGCGATAATACGCGCGAGCTGCGGCGAGACGTGAAAACCGTCCATAATCATACTTGCAAACAAACGGTCGTCGGCAAGTTGCGTAAAGCAGTAGTTTTCCCATTTGGGAAGCAAATGTCGGGTCGCGTTGCTCAAGTGCGTCGACAGTTGCGCGCCGGCGCGAACGGCGGCGTCGATTTGAACGGGGGTCGCGTTCGTGTGCCCGATCGCGACGACGATCCCTTGCGCGCGGAGTCGTTCGATAAATTCAGGCGCGCGCGGATACTCCGGGGACAACGTAACGATTTTCACGAGTCCGCCGCACGACTCTTGCACGCGCTCAAAGAGCTCAATCGAATACTCGCGGCAATACTGTTTCGGATGCGCGCCGATCGCGCCTTCCGCCGTCGAAATAAAGGGGCCCTCGAGATGAATTCCCCAAACGAACCGTTGAAACTCCGCGCGTTGTTTAATTGCGTCGGCGATCGTTTTCGCGGATTCGATCATCGTCTCTGGCGCGTTCGTCGTGAGGGTCGGACAGCAGCGAAAGACGCCGTCGCGGAGTATTTTATCGAACGCCGAGCAGACGCCGTCGACGGTCAGACGCGACGAGGAGAACTCAACGCCGACCGCGCCGTTCACCTGAATATCGAAAAGCCCCGGCGCAAGCCAAGGTAGCCCGTCGATCTCTTCGGCGCGTTCCGTCGCGACGATTTTTCCGTCCTCAACGAAGACGCGGGTAGGCTCGAGCGTGTCGTAACGTTTCCCGGTAAAAACGCTTCTATTCCTTTCCATTTTATCCCTTCGTTCGAGAATCGTTAGTGAACCACTTTGTCAATAATGGACTTATCGAAATAGTTCGTCGACATTCCGGCGTCGACGACAATCTTTTGCGCGACGATTCCGCTCGAACGAGGACTCAACAAGAAGACGACGGCGGCGGCGGCTTCTTCCGTTTGCAGAGCGCTTTTGCGCGGGATCGCCTGTTCGGCGTACAGGTAAGAATCGAGATATCCGGGAATGCCGGCGGAGGCCGACGTTTTTAATAACGAGGGAGCGACGACGTTAAACCGAATTTGCGAAAACGCGGAGAACGATTTGCTCAGAAAAGCGATCGAGGAATCGAGCGCCGCCTTAATCGGCGCCATGTAACCGTAGTTTTCGCTCGCCATTGTGGTCGTTGAAATCGACATCGCGACGACCGAGGCGTTGGGCTTGAGCAAATCGGCGAACTCGCGAGCAATTTCAACGAGCGAAAAGCACGAAATATCGAGCGCTTGCAAAAACGCGCGCTTTTTCGTCTCGTGAAACGGCTTCATGCCGTCGGAGTAATCGGCGAACGCAATCGAATGGAGCAAGCCGTCGAAGGAGTCGAACTTCTCGCCGACCGACTTGCGGAGCGCTATGATATCGTCTTCTTTTTCGACGTCGCACACGAAAAAGGACGCGTCGGGAAAAAGCTTGCTCGCCTTTTCGAGAATCGTTTGGTTTTGCACGACAAAAACGCATTCGGCGCCTTCTTCCAGTAACATCTTCGACACGGAATACGCCACGCTCTTTTTATTCGCGACCCCAAAGATTAAAAATCGCTTATTCGCAAGCTGCAAAAAATCCACGACAAACCTCCTCAACGTAAAAAGGAACCCCGGCGCTACGAAAACTCGCCGTTCGCGCGCGCGCCGACAACGCGTTATTATAGCGCCGATCGACGCGTCTGCGAGATCGACGCAAAAGAAAAGACCCGTCGCGCGACGTCGGCGACGGGTCGTGCAAAAACCGCGCTGAAACGGAAACGGGAACGCGACGTACTTATTCAAGTCCCAAACCGGCGCGCTTCATGCGCACGGCGGCGGCGATAAACTCGCGGAACAGCGGATGCGGATGCGTCGGCTTCGATTTAAATTCTGGATGATACTGAACGGCGACGAACCACGGATGGTCTTCGATTTCAACGACTTCGACGAGCTTGCCGTTCGGGCTAGAGCCGGCGATCGTCAAACCGCCGTCGATAAAACGGTCGCGGTAATCGTAATTGAACTCGTAGCGATGGCGATGACGCTCTTCAATCTCGAGCGTTCCATAAGCGCTTGCGGCGCGCGATCCGGCGAGAAGAGTCGTCGGCTGAGATCCGAGTCGCATTGTGCCGCCTTTATCGGTAATCGCGCGCTGTTCTTCCATGAGGTTGATAACGGGATGCTCGACTGTGGGATCGAATTCCGTTGAATTCGCGTCCGCGAGCCCCAAGACGTTTCGCGCGTATTCGATCACGGCGCATTGCATACCGAGGCAAATGCCGAAGAACGGGATCTTCTTTTCGCGAGCGATCTGAACCGCGTCGATTTTACCTTCGACGCCGCGGTCTCCAAATCCGCCGGGAATCAAAATACCGTTGGCCTTTTCAAGCAACGCGCGGGTCTCTTCGCGCGCTACGTCTTCGCTTTGAATCCGAAGAACGCGCACGCTCGCCTTGTTCGTCATACCCGCATGGTCGAGCGCTTCGTAAATCGATTTGTACGCGTCCTTATGTTTCGCGTACTTACCGACGACGGCGATCGTAACTTCCGTTTGCGGCGTGCGCAGCGAATGAAGCAACTCGCGCCATTTCGTGAGATCGAGCGGCTTCGCTTTCGTCAGACCAAGGCGTTCGACGATCATCTCGTCGAGTTTATGCTCTGCGAGAGAGAGCGGAACTTCGTAAATTGAGAAATCGGCGTCTTGCTCTTCGACGACGTTCTTGCTCGGAACGTTGCAGAAAAGCGCGATCTTCTCGATATCGTCGCGACTGATTTCATGTTCCGTTCGGCACACGACAAAATCAGGCTGAATACCGATCTGACGCAATTGTCCGACGCTATGCTGAGTCGGCTTCGTCTTGAGCTCCTTCGCCGCCTTTAGGAAGGGAACGAGCGTTAGGTGAATATACGCGCAGTTCTCTTTTCCGACGTCGATTGCAAACTGACGAATCGCTTCCAAGAACGGGAGGCTTTCGATGTCGCCGACGGTGCCGCCGATCTCGGTAATAACGACGTCGACGTCGTCGGTCGCGAGACGTTTAACGCAATCTTTAATTTCGTTGGTAATGTGAGGGATGACCTGAACCGTTTTGCCAAGGTACGCGCCGCTGCGTTCTTTTTCGATGACGCGAAGATAGATTTGTCCGGTCGTCCAGTTGCTGTCGCGCGTCAACGGAGAATGTGTAAAACGCTCGTAATGCCCGAGGTCAAGATCCGTTTCGCTACCGTCGTCGAGAACGTAAACTTCGCCATGCTGATACGGACTCATCGTGCCGGGATCGACGTTGATGTACGGATCGAGCTTCTGCATACGAACAGAGAGACCGCGATTCTCAAGCAACATACCGATCGACGCGCTTGTGAGTCCTTTGCCCAAAGAACTCACGACTCCGCCGGTTACAAAAATGTGTTTTGTCATGACGAGTCTATCTCCTCTTTACATACGGTCAAACATACGGACAAAAGCAAAAACGTTCTAGCGATAAAAAGGAAAAAACGCAACATGTAGAAAAAACGTCGTCTTTAACAGATCACGTGTTCTACGCGCCGTTTTTTTTTTACCGCCGAACGTAAACATGGGTCTGTCAAAACAACGCGAGCGACGAGCATGACCTCGACGTCAACTAAGACGCGCGCAACCAATACGCGAATCGCGCCGAATCTTTCAAAAATCGCTTAGTATTGTAACACAGCTTCTGAAAAAGAAAAGCCCCCGATCGCAAAATGTGGTCGGGAGCAAAATCCTCCGCAAAAAGCGCGGAACGTTCGTCGCGCGTTAGTGCAGTCTCATACCGGGAACCGCTCCTTCGTCGGGAGACGTAACGAAAACGTCGGGACCGCCGGGACCCGCCGCGACGATCATACCTTCGCTGAGTCCGAATTTCATCTGGCGCGGCTGAAGATTCGCAACGAAGACGACAAGACGACCGATCAATTTCTCAGGTTCCGGATACGCCGCCTTAATACCGGCGAAGACCTGGCGCGTCTCAGTTCCGCCGAGAGACAGTTTCAGACGCAGAAGTTTGCGCGCTTCCTTGACCTGCTCCGCTTCGATTATGCGACCGACGCGAAGGTCGACCTTCATGAAGTCGTCGATCGTAATCGTATCGGCGAGCGGTTCGTCGAGAAGCGGTTGCGCCGAGTCGTTCCATTGACCGGCTCCTTGACCGTCGGTCGTTCCTTGTTCGTTGTTCTCCGACGGCAACGTGTCTTTCGATTCTTCTATCATCGCATTAATTCCATCGCGCGAAACGCGCGCCATCATATGAACGTACTCGCTGACCGGCGCGCCGACGAGCGGGGTCTGGACGTCGTTCCAGTCGTTGATTTTCGTATTCAACAGAGCTTCCGTTTTCTGCGCGAGATCGGGCAGAATCGGCGCAAGATAAATCGCAATTTGGCGGAAAAGGTTCAATCCGACCGTCGCCGCGTCTTGCAGTCGGCGACGCGTCGCTTCGATCGCTTCCGGAGACGCGTTCGCGTCCTTCTGAAGCTTGGTCAGTTCCTTCTTAATAGTCCACGGCGCCATCTTCTCGACGTACTGATTCGCGCGATAACCGCATTCGAGAATCGTGCGAATCGCCTTGCCGTAGTCGCAAACTTCGTAGGCCGCCGCGATTTCTTCCGATTTCGACGCCGCTTCTTGGAACAGACCGCCGTCGTCGGGATACTCGGCGGAAAGTCCCGTCTCGTGCGCAAATTTCGCCGTACGACTCGCAAGATTCACAACGACGCCGACGAGATCCGCGTTGACTTTGAGCTCGAGTTCTTCCAAATTCAAATCGAGGTCGTCGACGCGACCTGTCGTCTTCGAAGAGAAGAAATAGCGCAGGTACGACGGGTCAAGATGATTCAAGTACGAACGCGCTAGAATGAACGTCCCCTTCGACTTTGACATTTTTTCGCCGTCGACGGTGAGGAAACCGTGGATATGCACTTTCTTCGGAAGGTTGAATCCGGCGGCGTTTAACGTCGTCGGCCAGAAGAGCGTGTGGAAGTACGTAATATCCTTACCGATAAAGTGATGAATATCCGTGTTCTTATCGAGCCACCAATCTTCGGCGGTTTGTCCGTGCTCTTTGCACCATTGGGCGCACGAACCGACGTAACCGATCGGCGCGTCGTACCAGACGTACCAATAGTTGCCGGGGAAATCGGGGATTTCAAACCCAAAATACGGCGCCGGACGAGAAATATCCCACGGGAAAAGGTCGTTCGACAGGAACTGCCCCTTGAGATAATTCGCCACTTCCGGTTGCAACGCGTCCGAGGCGTCGATCCAATGAACCAAGAAGTCGCGCGCTTTTTCGATTTCAACGAAAAGATGGCGCGACTTGCGAAGCTCAAGCGTGGCGCCCGAGAGCGCGCTGCGAGGATTGATTAGATCGGTCGGCGCGTAAACGGCCCCGCATTCGCAACTGTCGCCGTATTGATCCGGCTTGCCGCATTTCGGACACGTCCCCTTAATGAAGCGGTCGGCAAGGAACCGTCCTTCCGTCGGATCGTACAGCTGCTCGATTTCTCGTTCGACGACCAAATCCGCTTTGCGAAGCGCTTTCCAAAATTCTTCGCAATAATGGCGCGTTTCCGGCGAGTTCGTGCTCCCGTAATTATCGAACTGAATCCCGAAATCGGAGAAATCGGCGAGATGCTGTTCTCGAACTTCGGCGATAAATTCCTCTTCCGAGACGCCTTTCTTTTTCGCGGAAATCGTGATCGCGGCGCCATGCGTGTCGTCGGCGCAAAAATATCGACAATTTTCACCGCGCAATTTCTGAAAACGCACCCAAACGTCCGTCTGAATATATTCGACAAGGTGTCCAATATGAATGGCGCCGTTGGCGTACGGTAGCGCGCTCGTTACCAGTATTTTTCGACCGCTCATAGAGCCTCCACAGAGAGTCGCATGAAAGAACGCCGCGCGCATGAGCGGCGTCCTCGGACAAAGTTGAAAATATTGTAACGCGGCGACGCGTCGCGTCAAGACGCTAACCGTCGCCGCGAGCGCGCTCGCGCTTATTCTTCTTCGCAGACAACGCGGAATCCAACGTCGAAAACGCGTTGCCACGGATAGTATTCTTCGCGGAAGTCCGCCGTCGCGCGATATGGACGATCGTGCCACGAGCCGCCGACGACAACCTTCTCTTTCGCGCGAGAATCCATAAAATCGAGTCCGTAACGCGGCGACGCTTCCGTCGACGTCCATTCGGCGACGTTTCCGCACATATCGTACAATCCGAACGGATTCGGCGCGTAATGGCCGGATCGTTCCGAAAGAAAGCCGTTGTCGCAGAAACGACGATCCTTCGGAACCCAATCGTCGTAATACGTTACGTTCGGAAGCGGGACTCGTTTGCGGAAGTAATTGTCCGCGATGAACTCGATCAGCATTTGATCCGCAAGGTTGGCGTTCTTACTGAAGTCCGCGCCCCAATCGCCGAAATAGAACGGCGTCGTCGCGCCGCCTCGATACGCCGTTTGCCATTCTTCGCGCGTTGGAAGTCGGAACGTTTTTCCCGTCTTTTCCGAAAGCCACTCGCAGAACGCGACCGCTTCGTCCCAAGAGACGCGGCAGACCGGCTGATCCGGCGCGTTCACGAAGAAACCGCGAAAACCGTGCGACAGACCTTGACGCGACTCAACTTTCGAGTCGTGTTTCGGATCAAAGACTTCAAACTGTCCGTTTGAAATTTCGTACGCGCCGAACCATAGCCCCGTTCCCGGCGCCTTTTTCAGCGTGATTACGTCGTCGCAATCGCCGAGCTTCACCGTCATTACGTTCTCGGAAGACTGATCGATCGAAACGGCGACGTCCTTCGGATTCGGAATCGCCTTATTCGGTTCGTTCGGAACGAGGTACGGTTCGCTCATATTCCAGACTTCGGTCTTCTGCGGCTTGCGATCCCACGTCGTGCGCTGAGGAACTTCCCAACCGATTTCCTGCGGTTTGCCTTGAATCGCCGCGACGTCGAGCGGTAAGAGTTCGCGTTCAAGACGTTCTTTCAACTCTTTTCCGTCGGGAAACGCGCGCTTGCCGGCGCTCACTTCGGCGAGAATTCCGCGTTCCCAATCGGTCGCGTTATAGTTCGCCGGGATTTTAATCCAATCGAGTTCTAAGAGCGCGCCGGACTTTGCGGGATCGTACGCTTCCCCGCGCGCTTCTTCCGACTCGTCGTCGAAATTGCCGTAAAGTTCAAGCAATTCTTTCCGATGCTTATTCCATTTTTCAACGTACTGCGAACCGGCGAACTCCGTCCACGTGCCGTGATACGGCGCGTTCATATCGATCCACGTGACGATTCGATCCCACGCGTCCGCGTCCATCTGCAGTCCGTAATGACCTTGCGATAGAATCTGGTAAAGCTCCGTCGTATTCGCCGCGAATTCCATCGGGTTAAGAAGGAAATAATCGCTTTCGATACCGGGGCGGCGAACGAACGCCTGAAGGTTCATATACGACGTCGAGAACTTACCGCAACGATCGCGCGGCTCCCCCATCTGAAGCGCCGTAACAAAATCCTGGATTATATTGCCGCCGCGCAGGTCGAACGGAGTTACTCCCCAACCATGGTCGGCGCCGTCGTGGCACGCGACGCAATAATGATCCAAGACCGGCTGAACTTCGCGATCAAAGGAGAACCCGCGCATCGGACCGTTCCAAGGACGAATCTCCGACGGCGCAAGCGTTTTAAACGCGAGGTTGTTCGGAGGACTCGTCGAGTTCTCGTCTTCGTGGCAACCGACGCATGAGAGCGTCTCGCCCGGCATTGCCGTAAACCACGAACGCATCTGTTGCAACGCCTGACCGTTCTCGTCAAGCGGCTGAATCGCAAGGGGCACGTTCGCCGGAACGCGGAAGAGAACCGAACCGTCCTCGTTAACCGGCACGGTTCCGACGACTTGGCGAACGTCCCAAGGTCCGTCGACTCCGATTATCGACGTCGCGCCGCCTATCATCGGGTAAAGGTAGCTGTAAGAATAGACGCGCAGGTTCTTAACGGCGCCGCGCGGAACCCCTTTGAGACCGTCGCCGTAGTATATGTCCGCGCAATAGACGGTGGCGTCGTCCTTGGACAGGTCGACGCGATCAAGCAATGCAGGCGGGCGATCCGTTTCGCGCCACGGGGTCGGTTCGAAGTAGGCGTAACTGTCCTGTTCCGCGAGAAGGTACATATTGTCGAATCGATCGACGAGGTAGAGTCCCCAGAGCGAATCGCGCGTCGGTTGCGAGGCGACGAGGTAGTAGTCTTCGCTGAGCGGGTACGGATGCAAGAACTTTGGCCAGCTTTCGTCGGCGATATTGTCGCCCCACAGCGTTGAGTGATACTTCGGATCGGTACGCGACTCGACCTTTTTCGGGAACCCGCAGATACGTTCGACGGCGCCTTCCGTTTCTTTACGACCTTGCTGAACGTCAAAGAGAACGAGTTCTCCCATTCGCGAGACGCCGTGGTGCCCGGTAACGATGCAGCAGAACTTGGACGTCGATCCGGGAATCGGGCGCGCGTACATCATGGAGACGGGCCAGAGGGAGTTCGAGGCGTAGAAGGCGCGCTGATTCGTGCCGTCGGGGTTCATTTCAAAGAGAAGACGACCGGGAACGTGAGGAATATCGGTGTATTCCCAACGCAGGTAGAGAACGCGTCCGTCGGGGGTCAGCGTGGGGCACCAGTTATGCTCTTGATCATAAGTCAGGCGCCGAATCGAAGAATCTTTGGCGTCGAGTTTGAAGGTGTTCGTAACGCGGGTCGTTCCGGAGACGCAAGGGACGGCGATATAGCAGGCGGTCGAGGTAAAGATAATCGAATCGTCGGGCATATAGCACGCGTCGTAACTATCGGCGTCGGGGAAATTAGGCAGTTTCGGCTTCATCGTTTCGTCGGTCGATTTACTTTCGAGCGCGGCGTTGAGATCAAGTTCGAAGACGTTCCACCGTCGTTCGCGATCCATAGACGAGACGAGCGCTTTTTCGCCGTCGAAGTGAAGGTCGAGATCGCCTAAGAAGGTCGGATAATCAGGCTTAAAGAGCGCGGTCGTTTTCGGCGCGAGGTCGGAATCGGCGACGATCGCCTCGTCGACGGCGTCGGGATCGTCCTCGTCGAAAACAAAGGGCAACGTTAGCGTGTTCAGGGAGTCGTCGAAGCCGTTGGGATTGAGCACGCAGTTGCTCTGGTAGTTTTGGGGCAGTCCGAGATCGCTGGCGTTGCGTTGAATAAAGAGGAGCTTTTGGAAATCGAGCGCGGGATTGGCGAGACCGACGCGGGCGTATAGGCGGGAGACGGCGACGTAGGTTTGGGCGCGTAGATTCGCTTGCGCGTCGGGATCGGCGTTTTCGTCGTTCGCAAAGGCTTTTTTCACCGACTCGCGGAGTTCGGCGCATTTCGCGAGCGTTTTCGCGAGGTACTCGGAGTCGCCGGAATCCTGTCGAAAGCGCGCGACTGCGGCTTCGGTGCGATCAAGCATCTTAGCGCACTTTGACGCCGAGGCGAGAAAGACCTCGCTCTTTTGAATTTGCCCTTGGAGATCCCCGGCGGCGGCGAGAACGTCGACTTTAACGAAGGTCGTCTCTTCGGAATCGTTCTCTGCGGTCGCTTTGTCGGCGAACATTCCGGGAACGTAGGTGAGTTCGTCGTACAGATCGACGTCGGCGCCGTCGGAGCCGAACGGTTTTGCGGATCCGCAGACGGAGAGTTGCGCGGCGGGAATCAATGCGAGCGCGGTTTCGCGCGCGAAATGATCGCTGAACGTCTCGCCGCTTTCATGCCGTTCATAGCGGTCGCGCGCGATATATTCGTACCAGCCGCCGCTCCAGGGGCTAGGGCGCCAGTCGGACTGCGCGTCGATATTCTCCTTAGCGACGGCGCGCGGGACGTTCCAATCGTGTTTCAGTGAAAATTTCGGCACGAGTTTAAAGGCGCTGATATGCGGAATATCCGGAGAATGGGCGCGCACGGTAACGACGTGTTTACCGGCGGAGACGCCGACGAGATCGCATTCGCGTTCCCATGTGGACGCGCTCGTTAGCCAGCTGCCGTTTGTTCCGGCGACGGCGTGGTCGGAGATCAGCTTACCGTCAAACTCGAGACAGAGGGGACGAGAGTCGCACGCGGAGAAGAAGGCCCAAAGTTCGTAATCGCCGGAATCGGGAAAATCGATTTCGTAATCGGCGCGCGTATCTTTCGGATTCGGACCGGGACTGAGCGCGACGTAACGGTCGGAATACGGCAGTCCGCGTCGAACCATATCCCCGCCGGAATACCATTCGGCGCGGAACGTAAACGCGCGCGCGCCGAGAGACTCGTCGCTACGCGTTTGCGTCGAAAATATCGACATACACAGAATAAAGAAAGCAAACGCTCGGCACAACAGCGGAGGAATTTTCATAATGGCGCTCTCGAAATACGACGTATACGATCTATCCGGTTCGTCGGAACGCAAGGGAAAACTTTCGCAACCTTTCGCGCGCCGACTCCTCGTCGATTATATACGAAACGTCTGCGCTTTTCAATAAAAAAAGGCAAAAGCGCGACGGGTTGAAAACTCGTTGAAGTCAGATATACTGAGAAAAAAGGAGGCGCGGAAATCCTATGAGTGAAACGACAAGTTCGTCCAAAGAAGTTCTAATACTCAAAAACCCTATGTCGTATCGCGACGTCGATTCGGAATCTTTCGATCTATTAATAAAGGACGGCGTTTGGATTCCGATTGTTTTCAACACGCTCAAATCGGTCGTCGAGAATCATTTTTACGACCTTTGCGATTTAAACTGGGACTACGCGTTGACGGAATCCCAGATCCCGGAGGCGTACGGACGCTATAAGACGCTCTACTACGACGGACTCAACGAAGAGCAAATCGCTTTTGTGCGAATGGTCGCCGACGAAATCGAAGAAGAATTGCGACGCAACGCGCTCGACGCCGTCGCGTCCAAGCGCGAAGAAGGCGAAACGGCGCAAGACTTCGACGAGTAACCGCGACGGATCACCGACGATCAGAACACGTTCCCACGCGAAAAAACGTCGTTGTTCGATTCCGGCAAATCAATCTGATCGCGCAAGCCTTCTCGCAACGGCGTCGATTCCGGCGCTCCCTCGTCCTCAGGTCTCGACGCGATTTTGGGCGGCGCCGAAACGTTCGGCGCGTTACTGGGGAATTCGCCTTCGTAAGGCTCGTCCTCTGCGGAAACGAGCTGATCGGAGAACGGCGTGAAGTTGGACGTAACCGAGACGTCGGTCTCCTCTTCAAAGTCTGCGGACGGTTCCAAGACAGGCGAGCTCGTTGCGACGGGATTCGGCGACTCGTCCGAATTAAGCGCGCGAAGATTGAAAGAGAGTCGCGCGGCGCCCAAAACGACAAAAAGCGCCAAAATCGATTTCAAACCAAGTCCTAATTTCGATTTCTCCGTCCGGGTTCGCGTCTTCGGCTTTTCTTTGAGTTCCTCGTCAGATTTAGGGTCAGATTTAGTCGACGATCTGCGGCGCTGACTCGGTTTGCTACTTGCGGCGCTACTCGCGACCGTCTCGACGTCTTCCACGACGAATCGTTCGGAGTCGAGAACTCGCTCGAACGCCGCAGGCGACTCTTCGCGTTCGAAGCGCCAGGTCTCTTCCGGCGCCGACTCAACGACGTCGCGCGGCGCGCGAAGTTCTTCGACCGGCTCGGGAAGATCTTCAACCGGCGCGTCCAAGTCTTGATACGCAAGCGCGTAAAGTCGTCTGCGACAATTCTTAGGCGGATCGATCTGCTGCGGCAATTTATTCGTAAGAACGTCGTAACAATCCCCGACTTCGGCGAGCATTTCCGGCGAATTGAGACACGCGTTCTCATAGTCCGTCGCGACGGCGGAAGATTCAAGTTGGCAGTCGAGATATTCCGCGACGACGTTCGGATCCGGGTAGACCTCCGGCGAAAAAATCTCCGGCGCTTTCAAATTCGGATCGGACGCCGCCAACCGCAGTTTCCGAAAGAATTCGGCGCTACGCTCGTTATTCCTCAGATCTTTTTCTATCTGGGCGCGTTTTCGGACGCCGTCGTCGGAAAAGTCCCGATCATTGCAAAACAATGCGTGAAGCGCCAATCGCATAGTATCCACCGTATATCAAAATGCCAAGTAATCTCGCGAGAAGAAGATCTCGGCGGAACTATACCAAAATTCGACGTTCTTACGCAATAGAACTTTTCGCTACTCTTCAGGCGCGTCGAGTTCGTCCCCTTCGCCCCCAAGTTCGACGCCAAGCTCGTCCTCAAAATCAGACGCGTTTTCGTTCGATTCCGATTCGGGCGCCTCCTCGGTTTCTACGTCGCTCGATTGCTCGGCGCCGATCGACTCGCTTTCTCCGCGCGACGCGCTTGGCGACTTACCGCGCGATTTCGACGTCTTGTGTTCCGATACCCAACGACGAATTTCTCGTTGAACCGGCTGCGATTGACGAACGAGCCACCTTTCCGACTCAAAGTCGATCCAAATCGCGGCGTCCTCGTTCCAACTTTCCGGCGCGACGACCGACGTCATTTCGATCGTCGCTTTCAGCGCGTCCTTAGGCTTCTTCGACGCGTTGGTCAACCCGGAGAATTCGTGAATCTCCACCGTTTTATACGTCTCCGCCTTCTCCTTCGTCGTTATGAGGATCAACTTCTCGTCGAGAATCACGTACGTTAATTTGAGCGGTTCGAGCAAATCGTAGAGCGTCTGATCGAGCGTGGCGGAATTGATGCGCGCCAAAGTCGTGGAACCGCGCCCCACCCCGGCGACGTTTAAGGTGGCGTCGTCCCACAACGCGAGAAATCGGAACTTATTTTCCAGCGTCTCGATCGCTTGTTGCAGGGAAATCGGCTTCAGAAGATTGAAAGACGTCGTGCGCGAGAGCGCAAGCCACCCTAAATGCTCCGGAACAATTGATTCAATCGGTTCCGACGACTTCGAAGGAACGTTCTTCATCGCGCGAACGCGTTCCCAGAGAAGTTCGAGATTCTTGCGATCGACCGCGTTGCGACGCGCAACGATCTCGGTTCCTTCGATCGACGTCGACGCCGACGCGTCGTCGCCGGTTATCGGCGTCAGAACGTTCGCCATTTCAAGCGCGACCTCAGGCGTCGTCTTCGCGGTTCCTAGACCTTTGAAGTCGGTCGTCTCCGCAACCTCGTCGGTAAAAAGAACCGGCGCCGAAAGCCCGAGGAGGTCGGATACGTCGTATCGTTCCTCAACCGGCGTCCAATCGTCGTCTGCGGAACGTATAACGACTCGATCCTCCTGCTTGTCGATCTTCCAACGCAAATGCTCCGCCAGCTTATTGAGCGCCGTCTCAACGTCGACGTCGTCCAATTTGAGATCGAGCGTCCGTTCCGTCGACGCTCGAAGCAAAGAGAACTCGTCGAGGTCGAACTCTATCGGCACGTCGACTAACTCCGAAAGTAAACGAACCGACGCCGCCGGCGACTTCGGAAATGTTATCGACTTAACGCGCAATGCCAAACGCGCGTTGACGTCGATCGTTCGCGGCTCCCCTTTTAAAATTGGAAACGCCGTTTGAGACGAAATATCCGTCGTCGACGCAACCTCGCTCCAATCGTCCTCCGGCGCCGTTTCCTCCGCCTCGCCTTCATGCGAGGAATTGGCTTTATCGAACTCCTCCTTATTGAACTCGACGGTCGGTTCCCCTGACTCGTCGAGACTCTTAAGCTCCTCTTCTTCCCATGAATCCTCGGAGCCCGCCTCCGCGACGTCCTCGTCAAGTCCGACCTCCGTTAAGAGTTCGTCTTCGGGCGCCGACTCCGCGTTTTCCGCGTTTTCCGCGTTCAAATCGTCCGTCGTCTCCGTTTCCGACGCGTTTTCCGAATCGTTTTCAGACGCGTCGGCGGCGGTCTCGCCTTCCTCCGATTCGGCGCCTTGCTCGACGTCCGCAACGCTCGCCTCGCCTTCCGCCTCGGTCTCGGGCGCCTCGCTCTTCGGTTCCGCGTCAGGCGCCGCGCTCTCGGCCTCGGGAGACGATTCCGACCCCGGCGCGACAGGGGACGCGGAAGACTCCGAGCCGCCTTGTTCCGACGCGGTTTCAGCGCTCGTCGCGCGCGGCTTCGGCGCGGGGACTTCCGGCGTGTCGCGATATCGAACGATAAACGTCAGAACAAAGGCGAAGACGACGGCGGAAAAAAGTCCGAGCGTAACGGCGAGCGCGCGCGACGCGCGGCGACGGTCGCGCTCGTTGCGCAAAAGCTCCTCGTCCGCCTCTTCGAATTCGTTCGGAACCTCGTCCCCGTCTATCGGAGACTCGTTCCCTGCGGCGGGGAGATCGTCGCGGTTCTCATTCGCCGCGCTCGGCTCCGACTCGTCGGGCTCTTCGTTTCCGGATCCGGTTTCCACGACGGTTTCTTCAACGACGTCCTCGGCGGCGATTAACATCATCCCGCCGCATTTCGGACACGGTATGATTTGACCGAGGAGCTGGGGATCGTCGACTTCGAACCACGCCTCGCAGGAAGGGCAGACGACTCGCAACGCGTTATCTTTCATAGGAACTCCTCATTCGTCAAACCGTCGAAAACGTCGACTACGCTCGTATGCGCCGAGCGTAAAAAAGGGCCAAGCGCTCGACAAAATTAAGGGCGACGCTTATACTGTACTTATCGTCAAAACGCGGCGCAAGACGTAGAAAAACGAAAACGTTTTCTACCTCCGCGTGGGAACGCATAAAGAAAGCGAGCGAAAGAGATGAGCGAAACAGACTTAAAAATCACTTGGATCGACGCCAGAAAAGACGACGTTCAAACGAAAATCAACGCTTTACGCGATAAACTCAGCCTTAAAGGCAATATCGTAAGCGAAGCCGGAAAACAACGAACGATCGAGATCTTCGGCGCGCCGCTCACTCCTGCGGAAGTCGTCGACGTCGTCTGCGACAACGTTGCGAAACGCGGTATGGAAGCCTTACTGGAATACTCCGCAAGAATCGACAAAGCGGAACTCCTCGAAAAAGATATTCGCGTTCCCGAAGAAGAGTTGCGCGCGGCGGTCGACGCGGTCGAGCCGGAATTTATTCAGGCGATCGACGACGTCAGAAACAATATAGAAACGTTCCAGCGCGCCATTCTTCACAAGACCGTTCGAGTCGAGCGCAACGGCGGGTGGCTCGCGCAACGTTATATGCCGTTGCGCCGCGTCGGCGTCTGCGTGCCCGGCGGCGCCGCCGCGTATCCTTCCTCCGTGCTCATGACCGTTGTCCCCGCGCAAGTCGCCGGCGTTAAAGAAATTGCCGTTATGGCTCCGCCGACTCCCAACGGGTCGTACAATAAATATATGCTTGCGACGTGCGCGCGACTCGGCGTAAAGGAAGTCTATCGCATGGGCGGGGCGCAAGGGATCGCGGCGTTTGCGTACGGCGCAGGCTCGATCGAACGAGTCGATAAAATCGTCGGACCGGGGAATATGTTCGTAGCGCTTGCGAAGCGAAAGGTCTTTGGCGCCGTCGATATTGATTCGATCGCGGGTCCGAGCGAAGTCGTCGTTATCGTCGACGATTCAACGCGCGCCGATTACACCGCGTACGACGTCTTAGCCCAGGCGGAGCACGCGCCCGGTTCGAGCATTTTAATCGGGTGGAACGAGGAGACGTTGCGACGCGCGCTCGACAAGATCGACGAAACGCTCGATAAAATTGAGCGGGGCGTCCTCGCGCGCCAGGCGCTGGAGAACTTCGGCGCCGTAATTCTCGCTTCCGACCAGGACGAGGCGTGCCGGTGGACGAACCTTATTGCGCCGGAGCATCTGCATATCGCGACTCAGAATGCGGAAGAGTTAGCGAACAAGATTCCTTGCGCCGGCGCGATTTTCCTTGGAAACTACACGCCGGTCGCGCTCGGCGATTACGCCGCCGGACCTTCGCACGTTCTCCCGACCAGCGGCTCGGCGCGCTTTTCCAGCGGGCTCACTTGCAACGACTTTATTCGCGGCAATAGTCTGTTATGCTTTAATCAGCAAGGTTTAGACGCGCTCGCCGACGACGTTCACCGCATTGCGACCGTCGAAGGTCTGACCGCGCACCGAGGAAGCGTCGATATTCGTCGCTCCCAAAATCGGGATTGAAATTTTCCGTTTCAACGCCCCTCCTCAATCAACCCTCCTCCTGGGAGAAATCTTTCATGAAAAAACGTTTTGCTCTGACGTCCTTGATTTTAGCGATCGCCGTCGTCGCGCCTTCCGTTATTACGGCGCACGACCTCGTCGTTCCGAAGAATGAGAACGAATCCTACGGATACTCCGATTCGCCGCTGCAGCCGTGGAGTCAATATCGCGTTCACGATCCGAGTCGTCCGATTCCGAAGAAGCTCAATCCGACGCCGCCGACGTACTTCCCTGCCCCGCCGAGCGACGCTATTGTGCTATTTAACGGCGAAAACCTCGACGCATGGCAAGATACGAAGTGGAAAATCGTCGATAAGACTGTCGAATGCACTTCCGGTCCCCTCGCGACAAAAGAAAAGTTCGGCGCTTTCCAATTGCATTTGGAATGGTGTTCCCCGGCGAATTTTGAAGGCGACTGGGGGAACCAGGGCAACAACGGCGTCAGTCTTCTCGGCGCGTATGAAATCCAGATCTTCGATTCTTTCAAGATCAACAACTATCCGGACGGCGCGTGCGGTTCCGTATACGGCCAGACCCCGCCGCTCGTCAACGCTTGCACTCCCGCCGGAAACTGGCAAACGTACGATATTTACTTTACACCCGCCAAGTTTGACGGCGACAAACTCGTTGCGTCTCCGCGCATTACCGTCGTTCAAAATGGAATTATGGTCCAAAACAATCAGGAGATTTACGGCTCGACAAACCATTTCAACCTTCCGGGCAAGCATCCGAAAGGGAAAGGGCCGATCGTCCTGAGCGGCCACGGGTGTCCCGTAAGATTTCGCAATATCTGGATTCGTTCCTTCGACTGAGCCTAACAACGTCCACAACTAATAGATCGGTAGGTTTTCATGTCCAATAACGCCTCCCCTAACCCTTTGGCGCCGTCGGCGTCGAACGCGGTACCGCAACACATCGCCATCGTTATGGACGGCAACGGTCGTTGGGCGCAACGTCGAGGTTTACCGCGTTCGGAAGGACACGTCAAAGGCTCCGAAGTCGTGGAAAAAATCGTCGAAGCGGCCGCCGATTTAGGCGTCAAGCGTCTGACTTTGTACTGTCTGTCGAACGAGAACTGGAAGCGTCCTCAAATTGAAATTGAGGCGCTCATGGCGTTGCTCAAAGGATACATGATTGAACGGCGCGACAAGTTAGTGCGCGACAACGTTCGATTACGTATTGTTGGACGGCGCGATCGAATACCTTCGGACGCCTTGCGCGAAATGGACGAGACGGTGCGCGTTACGGCGAATAACACGGGATTAACGTTGGCGTTGGCGATCAATTACGGCGCGCGTCAAGAGCTTGTCGACGCCGTGCGCTCCATAGTTTCGGAACTTCTTAACGAGGAGACGCGCGACGCGGCGCTCAAACGCGCCGGCGTTGCGAACGTTGAAGAGCTTATTACCGAGAATTATCTCGCCCAAAAGCTCTACGACTCCGACGCGCCGGACCCGGATCTCTTCATACGTTCCGGAGGAGAAAAACGGCTAAGCAACTATCTCCTGTGGCAACTGAGTTACGCGGAACTTTGGTTTACCGACGTCTTGTGGCCCGACTTCACCCCCGACACATTAAAAGAGGCGATCGCCGCGTATCAATCGCGCCAGCGTCGATACGGCGACGTTACGGCAAAATAGCCGCCTTTCGATCATGACGCCGAAGCAACCTTTTTAACGAACGCGCTTACCATTGAACACCGCCGGGACGACGAGGAGATTTCCGCGTCGTCCCGGCGGTCATTATTTTGGCGCAATATAAACAAACAGTCGCGAATATCGAAAAGCGACGCCTCACGCGAAGCCAACCCCAACGCGCCAAAGGCGCGTCCATCGCCCAAAGGGCGATTTTCCCGGCGCAACGCGCCGCCCCCGCCCCATAGGCGGGGGGAAGC
>ONGM01000074.1 GCA_900317365.1 uncultured Planctomycetota bacterium | reverse complement strand
CTCGTTGAACTCTTGGTCGTTATCGCGATCATCGGCATCTTGATCGGATTGCTTCTCCCCGCCGTCCAAGCGGCGCGCGAAGCGGCTCGCCGTATGCAATGCACCAACCAACTCAAGCAATGGGGACTCGCCGTTCACAACTACATCGACGTGAACAAGAACTATCTTCCGCTCGGCGCGTCCGGAACCGATTCCGGAAGTCGCTGCGGCGTCGCCTTACGTTGCACCTGGCTTCCCAGAATGTACGCTTTCATCGAACAAGCGACGCTCGCGAACCAGTACGACTTCAGCAAGCACTTCTATCAATACCCGAACAACCAAGAAGGCGCCAACGCCAATCGTAATCCTCAAGCGTGCGAAAGCGCCCAATTCGACCTGCTCTACTGCCCCAGCGACAAACCGGGCAACAACATCGGCGTCGCCCAAACCTACGGTCGCGCTCGTTGCAACTACGTCGGTTGCGTTGGCTATCGCGCGAACTACCACGCCGACGAAATTCCGGATCAACACAAGCACCTCTACACGACCTTCGAAGGATCCGCGTTCTATTTGAGTAAGTTCGTTACCCTCTCGAATATTATCGACGGCACCTCGAACACGGCGCTCTTCAGCGAAGTCCTTCTCGTCGACAGCCAAGTCGACGGCGACAAACGCGGAGACGCCTACAACGACGGTCGTATGGGCTACGGTTATTCCACCCTACTGACCCCGAACTCCACGACCCCGGATTCCACCTACACCGGCGAATGCCCCGATATCACCTCGTCCGTCGGACCGTCCGACAAGCGCCGTCCTTGCGTCGAAGCGTCCTCCGTTGAATTTACCGCCGCGCGTTCCGCGCACTCCGGCGGCGTCAATACCGCGCTCTGCGACGGCTCCGTTCGCTTCATCTCCGACACCGTCTCCTCTACGGCGTACAAAGCGCTCGGTTCCACCCGCGGCGGCGAAACGGAAACCCTCTAAATCTAAATCGAATTTTAACTACGCGATTCGCGATCCTTACTCGACGCGAACGCCGTTAATGTACTCGCGACGGCAAAGCGCCCTCAAAACGTCGGCGTTTTGCCGTCAGTTCACATTGAGAGATTTTAAAGAGATTTTCATATGAAAAACAACCTTCTGATCGTTCTCGTCGCGGTCGTCGCTTGCGTTTGCCTCGCGACCGGGTGCAATAAAGGTCCGAAAAAAGTACACGTTACCGGCACGATCACCGTCGCCGGAGAAACCGTCCACACCGGCGCCTTCATTTTCAAGCCCGCCGACGGACAAGGGCAAGACGACGGATGCCGTATTATCGACGGGAAATTCGAAGCCGACGTTACTACCGGGGAAAAGATCATTCAGGTCAACTCCGCCTCCAAAAAAACCGGAAATAAGATTAAGCCCGATCCGACCTTGAACCCCGACCTTGAAGTCGACGAAATCGAAGATCTCCCAGGCAAGATCTTTACCGAAGAAGTGCGCGTTACGATCGAAAAGAATAATCAAGTCGTCGATATCGCCTTCTCCGGCGACGGCGCTAAAAAGTAATTCAACGCTTTCGCGTATCCCGCGGCGCGAAATCTGAAACGGAAGAAACGCGATCTTCGGATCCGTTTTTTCCGTTTTTCATATCTTTTACGTAGTCCCTAGCGCTTCACCAAGACACAAAAACATATCTTTCAATAAAAACAGTCTCGATTAAACGTGTAAACGCGCAGAAAAAAATCTAAAAAAAGGTCAAAAGAACTTGCGCAAAATTGCAAGGTCGTGTAAAATTGTGGGAGCTGTCGCAATTGTCGACGTCGAAACGCACCTTTGTTTATCTCCTGTTCGCCAAGCGATACGTTTCATTGATTCATTGTGATCATTCCATTAATCGGCGTCAAAGTTATAGAACAACCTAAAAAACTTTGGCGAACAGTAAACGAGGGATTTCGTTATGAAACGCTCTTCCAAAGGCTTTACGCTCGTTGAACTCTTGGTCGTTATCGCGATCATCGGCATCTTGATCGGATTGCTTCTCCCCGCCGTCCAAGCGGCGCGCGAAGCGGCT
>ONGM01000075.1 GCA_900317365.1 uncultured Planctomycetota bacterium | reverse complement strand
TTCGTCCAAATGCTGCAAGTAAAGTGGCGCCGCTAGAAAAACGAGAACGGCAAACGTTCTGAGCGCCGCAATAAAGTAACGCAAGGGCTTGATCGCGCGTTCTCCGTCCAGTTTCGATTTCCAGAATATGTCGACGACGATAACGCACGCCATGCAAATTAGGGAGACGGCGAAAAGAAACCCAACGACAAAATAATCGTCGAACCTTCCGGGAAGGTGGACGACTTCGTACTCTTTGCCGTTGGGACCGAAGACGATTTCTGCGAAGGTTGCGAGATTTATCACGCGACGTCCTCCTGTCGAGCGCGCGACGCATTATAAAAAGGGGGAAAAATGATAGAATCGAGCAACATATCGATCTTTATCGTTCCGGTTCCCTTCATAGAGGCTTGCGTAAGCAGGCGAGAAAGAAAAAGCGCGCGTCGCGGCGTTGGGTAACGCTACGGCGCGCGCTGTCGCAATCGTTATTCTTTGGCGTCTTCCTCGTCTTTCGGCGGGAGAATTTTGACGAGCGTCGTGCGCATGAGCTTGTCGTAACGGAGCGTTACGCGTTCTTCGGAGAGAAGCTGCAACGCCTCCGGATAGGCGACGAATTCGGCGTCGTAGAGGACGCGGTCGCTGAGCGTGTCGGTCGTGTCGTTCTCTAAGACGGGAACGGTCTTTTGAAGAATGATCGGGCCGTGGTCGTAGACGTCGTCGACGAAATGGACGGTGCATCCGCTCACTTTAACGCCGCGCTTTAACGCCGCTTCGTGAACCTGACGGCCGTAATAACCGTCGCCGCAGAAGGACGGAATCAACGACGGATGAATATTGAGCACGCGATTCTGGAAGTCTTCCGCGATCTTCAGCTTGCAAAGGAACCCCGCCATGACGACGTAGTCGACGCGATATTTCCGGCAAATCTTAAAGATTTCGGCGCTAAACCCTTCGACGTCCTCTTTGGCGTATTCGGAACGCTTGACGATTTCGATCGGAATATTGTGCTTTTCAGCGTATTGCAGACCCGGCGCTTCTTCAAGGTTCGCGACGACGACTCTCACGTTGATATTGAGTTCGCCTTTTTCCTTCCTTTGAATCAGGTTCAAAAGAGTGCGTCCTCGCCCGGAGATCAAGACGGCTAGTTTCAGTTCAGGCATAATATAGCTCCGTGTAAATTCGGTTCGTTAGCGTTGAACGGCGACGTAAATAGCGACGGGCTCGCCGTCGATTTTAATTTGCGCGGGTTCGACGTTTTCCAGCGGTACGAACGCGAACTCGGTCGCGAGCGTTTCGCCCATGACGTATTCGCGGAACGTTTCCGCCGCTTGTCGAATTTCGGCGTTTTCCGTAACGACGGCGACGCGAATCCGATCGACGTAATCGCACCGGAGTTCCTTGCGCCGATCTTGGATCGCGCGCACGATCTCGCGCGCGCGGCCTTCCGCGATCAGTTCGGGGGTCAGTTTTGTTGACGCGACGACGACGCACGCGGGGCCTTGCGCGGCGGCGAGACCTTCGTTCGCAATGAGTCGCACCTGCGCTTCGTCGGCGGAGAGTTCGATAACGCGACCGTCGGCGAGCGTAACCGTGAGCTTACCGGTTTCGAGCATTTCCCTATTCGCGGAGGCGCCGTCGAGGGATTCAAGCGCTTTCTTAACGCTCGGAAGATCCTTGCCAAGTTTCGGACCGAGCTTCTTGAAGTCGGGCATGATCTTATACGAGACGTACTCGTCGGCGCGCTCGATGAAGTTGACTTCTTTGACGTTGAGCTCGACTTTAATGAGATCGACGTAGTCGGCGACGGCTTCCGCAGCGCTCTTTTCATTGAAGACGACTTCGATCGACTGCAACGGCTGACGAACCTTGAGCTTTGCGGTCATACGCGCGTTGAGCCCGAGCGAGACGATTTCGCGCACGTTCGCCATACGCTTGGAGAGCGCTTCGTCGAACAACGCGGAATCGTAGGTCGGGTAATCGCACCAGTGAACGCTTGCGAGCGCGGCGTCGCCGAAGTTTTCCGTCATTTGGAGCCAGAGTCGTTCCGCAATGAAGGGCGTGAAGGGCGCGATGAGCTTCGAGAGCGTGACGAGGACTTCGTAAAGGGTCCAATAGGCGTCGAGCTTTGCGGGATCGCGCTTGTCGGAACTCCAGAATCGTTCGCGACTGCGGCGGACGTACCAGTTGGAGAGCGAATCGACGAACGCGGTGATCTTACCGCACGCGGCGAAATGATCGTAGGCGTCGAGTCTTTCGTCGACGAATTTCACGGTCGCGTTGAGTTCGCCGATAATCCAGCGGTCGAGTTCGCAACGTTCGGCGTATGGACGGAACGACTTTGCGGTCGCGAGCGTTTCCGGGGTAACGAACCCGTTTGCGCGCGCGACGTCGAGGTCGATTTCTTTTTCGGGCGCGAAACCGTCGATCTTGCTGTACACGTTGAAGAAGGACGCGACGTTCCAGAGTCGGATCATGAATTCCGGCATGCTGTCTTTGATCGCGTTTTCGCTGTATACGATCGAGTTCCACGGGGCTTGATTTGCGAAGAAGTACCAGCGGAGAGCGTCCGCGCCGTACTTGTCGAAGATTTCTTTCGGACGACGATAGTTCTTGAGCGACTTCGACATTTTGCCGACGCGCTTCGTGAATTTTCCTTTTCCGAAGGCTTCGAGCGCTTCTTTTTCCGTTAGGCGAATATCGGTCTTATTGGCGTTGTTCTCGTACCATTCGGCGAGCATGAGTCCGAGGACAATGCAGTTTTTGAACGGGTGCGGGAACGGCTTTGTTGCGTTTCCGGAATCGGAGTCGCCGAAGAGCAGGGTCGAGATCGCGACTTGGGAATAGAACCATCCGCGGGTCTGGTCGATCGCTTCGCTAATGAAGTCGGCGGGGAAGTTCTTTTCGAAGAGTTCCTTTGAGCCGTCGACGTGCGGGTACCCGAGTTGCGCGAAGGGCATGGACCCGGAGTCGAACCAGCAGTCGATGACTTCGGGAACGCGTCGCATTTTGGCTCCCGGCGCGTAGGGGGAGTCGTAGACGACGGCGTCGATATACGGCTTGTGAACTTTGAGATGTTCCCAGAGTTCGTCGTCTTTTTCAGACCATGCGTCGCCTTTTTCCGCTTTCGCGGCGTCCTTAGCGGCTTGCCAGACGTCCGTTCCGGCAACGCCCGGTTTTGCGAGCAGTTCGGAGTAGGAGCCGATCGCTTCTTGCTTTCCTGTTTTTTCGCAGACCCAAATCGGCAACGGCGTGCCCCAATATCGTTCTCGCGAGAGCGCCCAGTCGACGTTGTTCGCGAGGAAGTTGCCGAAGCGCCCCTCTTTAATATGTTCGGGTCGCCAGTTGATCTCGGCGTTGTTTGCGAGCATTTTGTCGCGGAATTGCGAGGTCTTAATGAACCAGCTTCGACGCGGGTATTGAATGAGCGGATCGTTCGGGGCGCGCCAGCAGAACGGATAGTCGTGCAGGTACTGTTCTTGGAAGTAGAGGATACCGCGCTCTTTCATATTGCGGATGATATCTTTGTCCGCTTCCTTGACCCAACGCCCTTCAAATTCTTTGGCGACTTCGGTGAATTTTCCGTTCGGCGCGACGGCGCAAAGCATTTCCGGCCCCTGACCGTCGACGAAGCGCTCTTGTTCCGCGCGTAGGACGTTGAAGTCGTCTTCGCCGAACGCGCCGGCTTGGTGCACGAGTCCGGCGCCGGCGTCGGTCGTAACGTAATCGGCGGGTACGACGCGCCATGAGCAGTATTCTTCGCCGCCGGATTTGAGCGCGCCTTTCTTTTCGCCTTGCGTCTTATAGAAGTAGTCGAAAGGCGGAACGTATCGCAGTCCGAGAAGATCGGCGCCTTTGACGACGCGTAGCGTTTCGTACGAGCATTTCGTTTTCGAGGCGACGACGTCGACGAGCGCGGACGCGACGACGAGCGCGCGCGAGTCCTTTTCGCCCTTTTGGTTCGAAAGAAGTACGACGGAGTAGTCGAGATCCGGGTGAACGGCGACGAACTGGTTGCTCGGCAGAGTCCACGGGGTAGTCGTCCATACGAGCAGGTCGACGTTTTTCCAATCGTCTTTTCCGTCGTCGACGACGGGGAATCGTACGAAGACGCTGGGATCGCCGACCTGACGATAGCCTTGCCCGACTTCGCCGGAGGATAGCGCGGTTCCGCCTTGCGCCCACCACCAGACGATCTTGTGCCCTTGATAGAGCAGTCCGCGATCGAAGAAGTTTTTGAGCGCGAACCAAACGCTTTCGACGAAGGACTTGTGATAGGTAACGTATGCGTTCTTCAGGTCGACCCAGAAACCAATGCGTTCGGTGAGCTCTTCCCACTGCGAGGTGTAGCGGAAGACGTTTTCAATGCAACGGTGAATGAAAGGCTCGACGCCGAACTTTTCGATTTCTTCTTTCGAGTTTTCGGCGATGAGACCGGCGGCGACGAGTTCTTTACCGACTTCGACTTCGACGGGGAGTCCGTGGGTGTCCCATCCGGCTTTTCGTTCGCAGAAGTAGCCTTTCATCGTCTTGTATCGCGGGTACAAGTCCTTGATAGCGCGAGTGAGGCAGTGCCCTGGGTGCGGGACGCCGTTAGCGGTGGGCGGTCCTTCGTAGAAGACGAAGGCGCCTTTATTGTCGGCGCGGCGACGCTTCAGCGATTCCTGATAAACGTTTAGATCGCGCCATCTTTGAATAATGCGCTCTTCGTTTTGCGGAAAATTAGCGCTTTGACTCAACGCGGAATCGGCGTTGGAAGATTCGTTCGATAAAGAATTTTCGTCCGACATAACACACACAGGTTTTTTGGGGGATCCGTATCGTCGCGTTTGCGTTCGTATCGCTTGCGCGGTAATGGAATCGATCGTCGCGAAACTCGCGTCGGTCGTTAATGTATTCTATCCATTCGCGCGCATATTTAAAGGGGCGCCGCGCGTCGAGCGCGAGAATAGCGCGGCGCTCGAGGAGGAAACGGTCGCGTAAAAAAACGCGCGTCGACTTTTGAACGAGTCGACGCGCGCCGCTCTGATAAGGCGAGCCTAGACGTTATTTCTTAACGTTGATCCAATCGGTGTGGAAGGGGCCTTCGCCCGGCTTGTCGACGCGTAGGTAGGTGTGCGCGCCGAAATAGTCGCGTTGCGCCTGAATGAGGTTGGCCGGCAGTTTTTCCGAACGATAGGAGTCGTAATACGTGAGCGCGGTCGAGAACCCCGGGGCGGGAATACCGAGTTCGATCGCCGTCTTAACGACGTTGCGCCACGCCGGTTGCGCGGATTCGACCGCCGCTTTGAAGTAAGGAGCCAGAAGGAGATTTTCGAGATTCGGATCCGCGTCGAACGCTTCCTTAATACGTTCGAGGAAGACCGCGCGAATAATGCAACCGCCGCGCCAGAGAAGCGCGATCTTGCCGCAATCGAGTTTCCAATCGTACTCTTTCGCCGCCGCTTGCATTTGGACGAATCCTTGCGCGTAACTGCAGATCTTCGACGCGTAGAGCGCCTGCTTGACCTGGCCGATAAATTCCGACTTGTCCCTTTGATAACGTTGCGCGTTCGGACCGGAGAGAACTTTGCTCGCGCGCACGCGTTGGTCTTTCATGGAGGAAATCGCGCGCGCGTAGACCGCTTCCGTAACGAGCGTGCTCGGCGTGCCGAGGTCGAGCGCGAGTTGGCTCATCCATTTTCCGGTGCCTTTCGCGCCGGCGGCGTCGAGGATCTTATCGACGAGCGGCTCGCCGGTTTCCGGATCGTCGACCGTGAAAATGTCGCGCGTAATTTCAACGAGGTAGCTGTCGAGTTCCGATTCGTTCCATTTCGCAAAGACGTCGTGGAGTTCCGCGTTCGAGAGTCCGAGCGCGTTTTTCAGAATCCAGTACGCGTCGCTAATGAGTTGCATATCGCCGTATTCGACGCCGTTGTGAACCATCTTAACGTAATGGCCGGCGCCGCGATCGCCGATCCAGTCGCAGCACGGGAACTCGCCGTTCGGACCGACTTTTGCCGAGATCGCTTGAAAAATCGGCTTGACGAGCGGCCACGCTTCCGGATCGCCGCCAGGCATCATGCTCGGCCCGCGTCGCGCGCCTTCTTCGCCCCCGGAAACGCCGGTTCCGATATAGCGGATTCCGCGTTGCGCGAGGTACTTTGTGCGACGTTCCGTGTCCTTGAATTGCGTGTTGCCGCCGTCGATGATAACGTCGCCCTGGTCGAGCAACGGGAGCAGTTCCGCGATTACGGCGTCGACCGCCGCGTTTTCCGGATAGAGCGCGAGTTCCGGCGCGGGAACGGCGTCTTTCGACTTGATCATGAGCATGATTTTACGCGGGCTCTTCAGTTTGCCGACGAGTTCCGCGAGCGAGTGAGCGCCCGCGAGTTTATCGCCTTTCGAGCGCGCTTCTTCCGTTGCGAGAAAATCGTCGACCTTGCTCGTCGTACGATTGAAGACCGCGACGTCGAAGCCGTGATCGACCATATTCAAGACGAGGTTTTGCCCCATAACGGCCAACCCCATTAATCCGATATCGTATTTCTTTTCAGACGCCATTAATCGTCTCCTAGCGCTGTTTTCGCGACGTGAGTTAAAAGCGCCGACGCCGTTTGCGTCGACGAAACAAGAGCGCGCGTGCGTCGCTCCGCGCGCCGAACTCTATTATAACGCGTTTACCGCTCGAAAAAAAGCGGGCTAAGAGACAATCCGTTCCGATCGTAAAATGCGTTCGCCGGTTCGTCAAAAGCGTCCGTAAAGAAACCGCGAGAGAGGGGCGTCGAAAAGGAAAGCGGAGAAGAGGAGGAAGAGGAGGGGGAGACGAAAGAGTAGGGGAAAGAGTAGGGCGAGGCGCAAGAAAAAAAGAAACGCGCCCGGAATCGAACGCGTTTCTTTAACGATAGCGATAGAGTCGTTCCACAGGGGGGAATCGCCCGAATCTCTAACGCCTAGTTTTGGGCGTGATCTTAGTCGGCGTACCAGGAGCCGGCTTTGAATTCGACTTTTGCGACGGCGAGGGAGTCGTCGACTTTAACGTTGTCGAGAGCGATCCACGGATTGACAAGCACGCCGCCGGTAACGGAGACGGTTGCGCGTCCGGTCGAACGAACGAGAGAGTCGCTTTGAACGGCGGCGGGAACGACGGTCGCGGGAATGCGACCGGCGCCGTTGAATTCGTCGAGTTCGCAGTTCGCCTTCGCTTGAAGTTTTTCGCGATAGACGAGCGCGGCGACGAGCGCGAGATCCATGCAGTTCTTCGCTTCCGCAAAGACGGGTTCCGCTTTCGCGAGTTCGTTGTAGCGCTTGCTCATATTGGAGGCGAATTTCGTCGCGGTGGCGTCGACTTTCACGCTCGATTTACGATCGCCTTGCGCGTTGAAGTATTCGCGTTCGGTCATGATCTTAACGGAGGATTCGGAGACTTTCCAAACGAGCGAGTCGGAATCGCGATAGATCGTTTCGTATTCCGGTTCCATCCAGAAGCGTTGCGCGTAGACGGGCGCGCCGGGACGAATCATGCTGAAGTAGCTCTTGAAATTTTTGACGTTGGCTTCGTCGAATCCGAGGCTGAGTCGCTTCATGCGATAGTCGGCGGCGACGAGAACGTTCGCCATACGACTGTCGGCGGGAACGCCGGTGAGCGTTACGTTCATATTGCCCATCGCGGCGACGTTGCGTTCGGCGTTGTTGAGATCGTCGAGGGACGCGAGGCGTTGCAGCGCTTCTTGGCTCGGATCGATGGAGCAGGAAATCAGTTCATGATTGTCGGCGACGAGCGAGCGCATCGCGACGATGAGATCTTCGAGTTGAAGAACGGGGCGTTTCGATTTGACGCCGACGACGCAACCGGATTTGTCGATCGTCCAGGGTTCCGCCTTACCGACGAGGTAAATATCGTTGTCTTCAGGGGCGGCGACGACGTAATCGATTTGCGTCATTCCGCCGAGGTAACGCGCGGCGTCGGGAATTTGAGCGTT
>ONGM01000173.1 GCA_900317365.1 uncultured Planctomycetota bacterium | reverse complement strand
TCGCGCTCAACGTTCGGCGTCGGCGAACGGATTCAAGAGTCGAAAACAACGAACGGAAACAGGGCGCGAAAAGAGATTATGGAAACGAGGTTAAAAATGTCGTCTATGGATCGCAGAAGTTTTCTTGGCGCCGGGCTAGCCGCCGGATTCGCCGCAGGCTGGAGCGCGCTCGATGCGAAGGCGGAAGACGCCCAGGCGGAGGCGCCGAAGGCGAAGGCGTGGGAGCCGTACACCGACAAGAAGATCCGGGTCGGACTCGTCGGCTACGGGTATTGCAAGTTCTCGGCTCAATTTTCATTCCAGCATCATCCGAACGTCGAGATTGCGGCGGTTTCGGATCTTTTCCCGGACCGTTGCGCGGAGCTTGCGAAGGCGGTCAAATGCGAGAAGACGTACCCGTCGTTGGAGGAGCTAGTCAAGGACGATACGATCGACGCGGTTTTCTGCGCGACGGACGCGCCTTCGCACGCGAAGCACGCGATTTTGTGCCTGGAGCACGGCAAGCACGTCTGCCACGCGGTCCCGGTTTTCTACGGCGATCCGGAGGACGGGGACAGGCTCTTTGAGACGGTGAAGAAGAATCCGGGTCTGAAATACGCGATGTTTGAGACCTCGACCTTCCACGCCGACCTGTACGCGATGGAGAAGATCTACAAGGCGGGCGGGTTCGGACGCATTATCTATTCGGAGGGGGAATACGACCACACGAAGGAGCCGGGTCAGCCTGCCTACCCGTCGTACAAGGACTGGCGCAAGAACGGCACGCCGTTATGGTACCCGACGCACGCGACGGCGTATTACGTTGGGGTAACGCACAAGTCGTTCGTCGACGTGAGCGCGCAGGGGATCATGCCGTTCACGCCGAACCCGACGCCGAACGGGAGCGGCAACGTTTTCATTGGCGAGGCGGCGTTCCTTCACACGTCGGAAGGCGGGCTGTCGAGAATGATGTGTTGCAACGCGTACGGGCAATATCTTGAGGCGGGTCGAGTACGCGGCGAGATCGGGGGCTTTGACGCGACGTATTGTCCGGTGGAGGAAGGCTACGTTGGGAACGGAGACGGCAAACGAATCGTCGCCGCCTTACGAGACAGCCTAGCCCGCCCCGCCTTGCCTCCCGGCGTGGAGCCCGGCGGCCACGGCGGCTCGCACGGCCAGCTCTGCGCCGATTTCGTCGACGCCATTCTGAAGGATCAGGAGCCTCGCGTCGGTATCTGCGACGCGCTCAATATGACCGTCCCCGGCTACTACGCCCACCTCTCCGCCACCCGAGACGGCGAAACGCTTAAGATTCCTCAATATACTCTGTAGCTAGCGTCGGCGACCAGCGCCAAAGGCGCGTTGGGGCGGTTTCACGTGGTTTTGGCGATAACGAGAACGCGACGTCCCCGAACCGCGCGAATGCGCGCCTCGCCCAATGGGCGAGGTTTTTTCCGAGCGGGCGCAGCCCGCGCCGCCCCCGACCCCATAGGTCGGGGGGAAGCCGCCGGTTTTAACCGGCGGACCCCAGCTAAAATCAAAACGGGGCTTTGCGTTCAGAAAAACGATTAAACCTCGTTTTACACGATTGGGGAGAAACGTGATTGTGGCGATAACGGGAACGCGTTGCGGGTTGATTGTTTTGGCGGGGGCGCTGTCGCGTGAGGCATAGCTTTCCGTTATCCGCTTCCCCCCGCCTATGGGGCGGGGGCGGCGCATTCGCGCCGGGAAAATCGCCCTTTGGGCGATGGACGCGCCTGCGGCGCGATAAAATACGTCAAGAAAAAAGGTTGGGCAAAACCCTGATAAAATATCATAGGTTTTGGCTAATTCAATCCTCGAACCCCCACTTTCAATAGTTTAACAGAAAAGAGCGCTTTTTCAATAAAAAAATCGTCGTTTTGACGAAATTTTTTGCTTCTCAGATTAAATATTTTCTCTATTTTTACCTGACCAAAACCTATAGGTTTTGGTTAAGATCTTCCCCAACTCCGCATTCTAACATCCTATTTTTCACAACTTACCGAACGAATCGACATGAAAGGACGACCATTATGTCGCAAATTTCATCATTCCTAACGGGACTGATCGCGCGCAAGAGCTCGGAGACTACCAATAAGCGCAAGTCTCTCCGCTCGCGCATTCTCAATTTGGAAGCGCTTGAGTCGCGCGAACTCCTCGACGCGGCGCCTATCGCGGGTCTCGACGCCGCCTCGATCAAGGACTCCCCCGCGATCCTCTGCGACAACCTTCTCGACGATACGGCTCCGATCGACCTCTCGAACGTCGAATCCGAATCGACGACCTGGATCGTTACTTCCGCCGAAGACACGGAGTCGGAAGGCTCCCTGCGCTACGCGATCAACCACGTCCAGGACGGCGATACGATTACGTTCGACGCCGCCCTCAAGGGAAAAACGATTACAATCAATCCTAACCTCGGCGAACTCGTCCTCAACAAGTCCGTTACGATCGACGCGACGAGCGTAAGCGACGCCGCGTTCTCAAAACCGGGTATTACGATCAGCGGTCAGGAAGCGTCCGGCATTCTGCGCCTGGCGTCCCCCGAGACTGGCGGCGCGATCGACCTCGTAATCAATTGGGTTGTCTTTGCAGACGGAAAAGCCGAAAACGGCGCCGCTATTAATCTTGATGACGTCGTCGGGAATTCGACCTTCAATAACTGCGTGTTCGATAGCAACGTGGCAGATTGGCACGGCGGCGCTATCTATACCTCTAACGCCGCTTTAAATATTAATAACTGCATGTTCGATAGCAACTATGCGGATGAGAGCGGCGGCGCTATCTGTGTCGGTGGCGACATGACGCTTAACGACTGTGAATTCTACTCCAATAGCGCCGGAGAAGGCGGCGCTATCGGTTGGAATTGGGACGCCGACGCCCCAAATGCAACTATCAACAACTGCACGTTCATTCAAAACTTCGCAGACGGATCCTTGTATGACGGACTCGGCGAGGCCGGCGCTATTGATTGGTACGGTTCCCTTACGATAAACGGCGGCGAGTTCACGGGAAACTACGCAAGTCTTGGCGCGGGCGCTATTTTATCCGCAGGTGATTCCCTCAGGATCGAAAACGTCGTTTTCAACGGAAATATCGCCCAAGGGCAGGAGGACGGAGCTGGGTACGGCGGCGCTATTAGTTTCTACGGCGAAGAAGCGGCGTTGACGAACTGCGTCTTTGAAAGTAATTACGCACTTCCCGGATGCGGCGGCGCAATTTACACCGTCGGGAATAAAACAGCGCTGACGAACTGCGTCGTTAAGTCGAATTGGGGCGGATACGGCGGCGCTATTTATGCTACGGGAGCCCAATGGGGAACTGACGTTGATGGGGAGCTGACGCTGACGAACTGCACTATATTGCACAATGGGGCGGTTGAGCAAGAAGGTCAAGGAGGCGGAGTCTACGTCGGCGTTGGATGCACGCTCACAGCGTACAATACGATTCTTTGTGGAAATGAAGCGACGGATTCCGGCGCCGACGTCTACGTTGCGTACGAGCAGAATGACAAAGGGACGTCGCGCGGTTTAGCCTACGGGCACAACACGCTTTCGAGCTTTACGAGCTGGAACGACGGTTCGAACAACCTGACCTACGACGCGACGAAGCCGCTCTTTACGGACGAGGATAACGACGATTTCACTCTGGCGAGTAATTCCCAGGCGATCGACAAAGGGAACGTCGCGTACGTTGCGACCGAAGTCGATCTCGCCGGAAACCCGCGCGTCTCCGGCGCAACCGTCGATCTCGGCGCGTACGAGTTCCAAGCGAGTTCGGAACCGGAAGTCCTGTCCACGCCCGCCAATCCGCGCGTAACCGCGAAAACGGATACGAGCGTAACCGTAGCGTGGGACGCCGTAGAAAACGCCTCGCAATACGGTCTCATCTATAAGAAATCGACCGACGACTCGTATACGGTCGTCAAACTTGACGCCGGGACGACAAGTTACAAACTCACCGATCTTGACAGCGCCGCGAAGTATTACTGGAAAGTGCGCGCGCTCGGCGACGGCGCCGATTACCTGAACTCCGGCTACGTTCCGACTCAAACGATCAGGTGGAACGAACCCGTAAAACTGTCGACGCCCGCCAACCTGCGAGTAACCGCGAAAACGGATACGAGTATTACCGTCGAGTGGGACGCCGCTGAAAACGCGTCGCAATACGGTCTCATCTACAGGAAAACGACCGACTCCTCTTATACGGTCGTCAAACTTGACGCCGATACGACGAGTTACACGCTCGCCGATCTTGACAGCGCCTCGAAGTATTACTGGAAAGTCCGCGCTCTCGGCGACGGCTACGAATACCTGAACTCCGACTACGCGCCGACTCAAACGATCAAGTGGGAAGACCCCGTAAAGCTGTTGACGCCCGCCAACCCGCGCGTAACCTCGAAAACGGCGGCGGGAGTAACCGTCGAGTGGGACGCCGTTGAAAACGCGTCGCAATACGGTCTCATCTACAGGAAAACGACCGACTCCTCGTATACGGTCGTCAAACTTGACGTCGATACGACGAGTTATACGCTCGCCGACCTTGATAAGACCGCGAAGTATTACTGGAAAGTGCGCGCGCTCGGCGACGGATACGAATACCTGAACTCCGACTACGTTCCGACTCAAACGATCAAAACGGTCAACGCGCCCGTCTGGAACCTCGCCGACTACCCCCAATACAAATCCTTCAAACTCGACGCGACGACCGATTCGAAATACACCGCGACGCTCTACGGGTTGGAAAAGGACGGCGAGACCTATACGACGCTACAGGAGTGGGACTATATCGGCGCCGACGCGGCGGCGATCGTAACCGGACGCAATAGCGTGGCGGAGACCCTCTGGGTCACGGATCAGGCGGCGAGTCTGCTCGGCGAGATTCAATTTAACGGCGGGGAATCGCTCCTCGACACGTTGCAAGTCGACGGAACGGCAGGCGACGACGAGGTCGCAATTAGTACGGAGACGGTCGTCGGCGCTTCGAACAAGAAGACGACGTACGGCGTCGTCGATCTCAACGGCACGCCGGTGAAATTCCTCGGCGCGAGTTCCGTTGCGCTCAATCTCGATTCAGGGGACGACGTGATCAAAATCGACGCGTTGCAATATAACTACGCGATCAACAGTACGGACGGCGCGAACGCGCTCGACTTCTCCGGCGCCTCGAAAGGGTTGAGTCTCGATCTTGGAGTAACCGAGCGGCAGGTTTCGCTCGTTGGCGACGGCGGAACGTTGCAGCTTTCCGGCGACTACACGACCGTAATAGGGACGTCGAAGAACGACCGAATCGTCGGCACGAAAGCGGGACTGACCTTCGTCGGAATCGGCGGCTCCGACTCCGTAACGCTCGTCGGGGGCGACAACAACGTCGAACTGAACGGCGCTCGCCAATCGGTAACGGCGCGCGGCGACGGCGAATACTTTGTTGCGATTCAAAACGGCAAGGGTTCCGTCGTGAGCGCCGACGGCGTCACGAAACGCGGTCACGTTGTGGTCGACGCGGACGGCGCGAACACGACGATCTCCGGCGGACAAGGCGCACTGGACGCGGTCGTCCGAGGACGGTATGCGACGGTGAACGCAGGCGCGACGACCCGATCGACCGTGTTCATTGAAGGCAAAAACGCTTCCGTTACGACCGGCGGCGGCGACGACTGCGTCGACGTCGTCGGGGACTACGCGACGGTAACGACGAACGGCGGCGCCGACTACGTATCGATCACGGGCGCGGATTCCAACGTTCACCTCGGACAAGGCGACGACAGTCTCTTCCTCTCGGACGGCGATTCCGGTCGCGTCGGGAACCATCACGTTTGGGGCGACGCCGGAAACGACGCGATCTTCGCGGCGAATACGGCGGGCGAGAACTACTTCTACGCCGGGGCCGGAAACGACGTCCTAGTCGGCGGGGCCGGAAAAGACTATTTATACGCGGACCTCGGCAATAATGTTCTCGTCGGACTCGGCGGAGTTGACCAAATCTTCGGCGCCGCCGGACGCGATCTTCTCATTGGGTCGACGACCGACGGAGCGCAGATCGAGGCGATGGATCAACTTGAATTCGAAGAGTTCTACGCGGCGCTGTATCAGGCGTGGGACGTCGACGGCGATATGGACGCGACCGTCGCGCTCCTCGGTGAGCATTGCGTCTCGGACGCGGCGAAAGACAGGATCTATCGCGGCGGCGGAAAAAACAATCTCGTCTACGCCAGCGAACTCGACTCCGACTTCGAGGACGCGCTCGAAAAATCTCCCTATAACGACGAGTTGAAACTCGACTAGCGCCGACCTCGCGCGCTCGCTTTGAACGACTCGAAGCCCGCGATCTGCTCGACGACGTTGTCGCCGAGCGCCCGGGCTTCGATTATTCCGGAATCGTCGCGTCGCAGATCTACGTCGTCGACGCGACCGCCGGAACGACCGTCGACAAACTCAAAGAGGCGATTACCGCCTCGAAGAACCGTCCCGGCGACGGTCTCTCCTCATCCTACGACGCCCTAGGCTACGACCTCGTCGCCGCCCGCCTGTACGCCCCGCAAAGCGCCGCCAAAACATATAATATTACCGTTACCCTCTTTGAAGACGAGTCCGACGAAATCGGCGCGAGCTACTTCGTCGGCGCCTATCGTTCGACCCCGACGTCGAGCGCCCTCCTCGACGCCGCCTTGATCGACGCCGCCTTTGAAGAGGCGTTCGAGGAGGCGTTCGAAGACGGGCTCGCCTCCCTCGCGAGCGCCCTGACGAACGACGCGCATGACGCCTCGTCTAACCTCGCCTTCATGCCGGCGCCGGATCAGTTCGCCGAGCATACGAAAGATTGGCGCAAAAAGAAAAGCCTCGCATTTGGGAAATAACGAATAACTCGGGCTGAGCCTCGCCTGTCGCCTGCCTTTTGGTTGCGCGACAGGCTGGCGACAGCCGACGACGAAGATCGGATTTCCTTGACGAAAGGACGGAAAATACAACTATTGGAATTCGCGGAGATTGTCTCTCTTTTACCGACGTCGCGCGTTTACTAGTAAAAATTGAGCTGTTTTATATCAAATGATCTAGAGTCGTCGATCTTTTCAATAAATTTTTTGTTGACGACGGTACTTTCTTCGGTACAATCTAGGAAGATGCGAGCAAGGATTGAGAGTCTTCAACCCGTCTAGTTTGCCAACTCTCGCTCAAAAGTAGCGCTTGCATAGTTTATTGACCAAGCGCGGCGCTAATCTTCAAAAGTCTAGAAAGGCTGGATCATCGCGATGAAGTTTTCATCCCTTATAATGTCTAAACTTTTCCCTGGGAATAACGCTAAGCAAAGCAAGCGCAACGCCCCGCGAGCGAAAAATCTCAAATTAGAAGCGCTCGAAAATCGCGACCTTCTCAGCGTTGGGCGCGGAATCGATTTCGTTGCCCCGAACGAAGCGAACGTCGTCGGATTTATCGGCGGAGGATTCTCCGTTGAAGAAGCGACCGCCGCATATGAAGCGTACGCGGCGTCCAACGTCGACGACGTTATCGACCTCGTCGACGTTACCGAAACCGTTATCGACGATTCGGCGCCGTACTCGGAAATCGCCCTGGTCGAACCTTCGACCGACGTCGCGATTTCCGTCGAAGGCGCCGTTTCCGGACCGGGTCGACCGTCAGAATATTACGACGCGGACAAGTCCGCTTTCAATACGGAAGACGACGATATGTGCTGGGCGGCGACCGCAAGCAATATTGTCGTCTCCACCGGTTGGGCCGACCTCAGCGGACTCGCAAACGAACAAGAATTCTTCGACTCCATTTTCGTCGGAACGTGGCCGGACGCAGGCGGAAACACCGAAACCGGCGTCTCTTGGTATCTCGACGGTAAGTATCTCACGTTATACAAGTATACAAGCGCGAGTTCAACTTGGGCGGCGATCGGCGAAAACACCAGTCTGTCCATTCCGGGGGGCGGCGCGTATTCCGAACTCTTCGCACAATACGGCGAGACGTCGAAAGACTACGTTTCCGGAACGTCCGTTCTCGGCGTCGCCGACCTATCGACTGTGGCGACAAACCTCCAAAACGGCGCCGGCGTCGGACTCGGTCTCGGTAAAACCAGCGGCTCCGGGCACGCCGTTACTTGTTGGGGATACACCGTCGACTCCAGTCTTTCGCCAAGCGATCCCGGCTACTATACCGGACTCTACATCACCGATTCGGACGATGAAAAATCAGGTAAGAACAACGACCTTCTCAATGAACGCAAACTAATATATCGTAGTATCTTGTGGGATCCAACCGTTCAGACGTTCTATGGAACGGGTTCGTATCGCATAGGCAACAATAGCGATCCTTCCCCGTCCGGTTCAAACGCCTACTACATTGACGACGTCGTCTTTTTAGCGGCGCGACCGGAAAAATACGGCGAGTCAGGTCCTGTGACTACAGTCGAAACGCCCTCGACGATCGTTACGACGACCGACGACGT
>ONGM01000079.1 GCA_900317365.1 uncultured Planctomycetota bacterium | reverse complement strand
GGCGTCGTTTGTGGATTTCGCAGCGAAGACGGATTCGCTTGCGCGTCGCCACGCGGACGCGGTCATCTGTCGACCGGACTTCTTTTTAGGCGCTCGCGACGCGTTTAATCGCGGCTTGCGAACGTTGGATTGCGACGCTCTTCGATCGTTGCGGCCGCGACTGCGCGAATTTCTTTTACTCATATACTCACCGTGCCAAATTGGAAATAAGAGAATCGCCGCGACGTTGCGACGCGGCGATTGGAATGAAACGTCGCGCGGCGTTTGGCGCGACGGCGTGATTATTCGTCGATTAGACGCGCGCAAGCGCCTGGTCAATATCGGCGATTAGATCGTCGGCGTCCTCAATTCCGCACGAGAGCCGAATCAGGTCGGGACCGACGCCGCACTTGACGAGCTCTTCGTCGGAAAGCTGGCGGTGCGTCGAGTTCGCAGGGTGCAGAACGCAGGTTCGCGCGTCGGCGACGTGCGTGGCAATTTGCGCGAGTTTGAGTCCGGACATGAATTTTTCCGCCGCATCGCGCCCGCCTTTAACGCCGAAGGAGACGACGCCGCACGTTCCGTTCGGCATATACTTCTTGGCGATTTCGTAGTATTTGTTCGATTTGAGGCCCGGGTATTGAACCCATGCGACCTTGTCGTTCGCTTCGAGGAATTCGGCGACCTTTTGCCCGTTTTCGCAATGTCGCTTCATTCTGAGGTGCAGGGACTCGAGACCGAGGTTGAGCAGGAAGGCGTTCATCGGGGCGGGTGAGGAACCGAAGTCGCGCATGAGTTGCGCGACGCACTTCGTAATGAACGCGCCGCCTTGCCCGAATTTTTCCGCGTAGACGATTCCGTGATAGCTTTCGTCAGGCGTCGTGAGTCCGGGGTACTTGTCTTTGTGCGCGAACCAGTCGAAATTTCCGGAATCGACGACGGCGCCGCCGACTTGCGTTCCGTGGCCGTCCATATATTTCGTCGTCGAATGGGTAACGATATCGACGCCCCATTCGAAGGGGCGGCAGTTGACAGGGGTCGGGAAGGTGTTGTCGACGATGAGCGGGACGCCGTTTTCGTGGGCGACTTTCGCGAATTTTTCAAAGTCGAGGACGTCGAGCGCAGGGTTGGCGATCGATTCGCCGAAGAGGGCTTTCGTATTCGGTCGGAAGGCGGCGCGCAATTCGTCTTCGGAGGCGGTCGGGTGAACGAACGTGAAGTCGATCCCCATGCGCTTCATGGTAACGGCGAAGAGGTTGTAGGTTCCGCCGTAGATAGCGGAGGAAGCGACGACGTGATCGCCGGCGGAGCAGAGATTGAAGACGGCGAAGAAGTTTGCCGCTTGACCGGATGAGGTCAGCATAGCGGCGGTTCCGCCTTCAAGGACGGCGATTTTAGCGGCGACCGTGTCGGCGGTCGGATTTTGCAGTCTCGAATAGAAGTATCCCGCCGCTTCTAGATCGAAGAGCTTGCCCATAGCGGCGCTCGACTCGTATCGAAACGTCGTGCTTTGAATGATCGGAATTTGACGCGGTTCGCCGTTGTTCGGACGGTACCCGCCTTGTACGCAATTCGTGCCGATTTTCGCCATTGTTTTGCTTTCTACTCAGTTCAAGTCGTTTTGCGCGTTTCGTAGCAGTCGCCGGCGCCGGCGAAACGCAAAATCGTCGGCAAGTTTGCGTGGGAACGCGGCCGCTCGTGAAACGAGTCTTTTTACCCGACGATAGTATACCAATATGCGTTTTTTTGACAAGTTATCGCGTTGAAATATGGCGCTTCTCGCTCGCGACTTGCTTATTGATTTCTCGCAGAATATAATTCAGACACGCGGCGCCGCTTTTCGTCGCCGCGTGCGCAACAAACGTTAAGGAGAGCGCTATGAGACGATTTTTATCCTTTAAGTTCGCAGGTCTCGCGTGTGCGATTTTATGCGGACTAACGGTCTTTACCGACGTCGGCCGTGCGAACGACGCGGAACTTTCGGCGATCCAGGCGCGCGCGCAAGAAATCGCGCCGCTTTTGACGTCGGCGCCGAATTTTGGCGCGCGGGACGTCGACCCGGAATATTGGGCGAAGCTCGCCGCGACTCCGACGGGACGGCGCGCGATCGACGCGGCGGCTAAACAACTCGACGCGCCCTTCCCGAAGATTGATCGCGAACTCTATTTTGAATTTTACCGCAACGGCGCGCGCTCGCCGTATCAATCGGCGTTCTCTCGCGCGCAAAGTTTTTTCAGGACGTTTGCGCTTGCGGAGGCTCTGGAGCGGAAAGGGCGTTTTGTCGACGCGTTGGATAAGTCGATCAATTTCTTCTGCGATCTTCCGTCTTGGGTTCTTCCGGCGCACGACTACGACGGAACGGTCTACGATGGCAAAGCGCTCTATTCCGATCTCGGATCGACGACCGCCGCCGGAGAACTTGCGATTGCGATCAATTTACACGAGAACGCGTTGCCGCGCGAGACGGTTGAGCGCGCTAAGCGCGAGATTGAACGCCGCGTTTTGGGCGTTTACGAAGAGGCGGTCGCGACGGACAAGCCGCAGAAGGGAATGTGGTGGGTTCGCACTCAGAACAACTGGAACGCCGTCTGTTGCGCCGGAACGGTCGCGGCGGCGCTTAATATCGTCGAATCTCCGGAGCGACGCGCATTCTTTATCGCCGCGTCCGAATTCTTCTCCGAACGCGATTTTCTCGCCGGATTTACCGACGACGGATATTGCTCCGAAGGCTTGGGATATTGGAATTACGGCTTCGGGAACTATATCGAGTTAGGAGCGCTCGTTCGCGTGGCAACGAAAGGCAAGGTCGACTTCTTCCGCTTCGACAAGATCAAACGCGTTCTCGACTACGCTCCGAATCTTGAGATCGACAAGGAAAACTACGCCGTCTTCGCCGACTGCGCGATGAACGCGCGTCCGAGCGCGCTCTACGTCGGGTATCTGAGTCGTCTCAAAGGCTACGGTTACCTCGACTTCGAGGCGCGCGGACTCGGCGACGCTTTTGCCTTAGGAGGGCTTATTCAAACGACGTCGTTCGGATACGATCGCGAGATTGTTTTCGCGGACGCGAAGGGGACGAGCGAGAAATACGCGCCGCCGATCCGCACGGAATTTCCGGACGCAGGCGTCTGGATTTGCCGTCCGAGCGCGGACGCGTCCGGGAAATATTTCGCGATTGCGTTTAAGGGCGGGCACAACGCCGAGCTTCACAATCACAACGACGTCGGATCGTATTCGTTGCTTCTAGGCTCGAACGCGACCGAAGGCGCGCCGGATTTCTATGTGAGTCGCGATCCTGGCGGGGAGACGTACACGGCTCGGACGTTCAGTTCGCGACGTTACGAAGGTCAATTGCTCAACTCTTTCGGGCACCCTGTTCCGCGCATAGCGGAGACGTTGCAGGCTTCGGGCGCGAAGTCGCGCGGCGTCGTAACGAAGAAGGAGTTCTCGGACGCGCGCGATTACGTTGAAATCGATCTGACGTCGGCGTACCCGGTCGCGACGCTCAAGGCGGCGACCCGCAGTTTCGCGTTTGATCGGGCGACGGGCGAGAATCCGGGCAAGGTTGAAATCGTCGATAGCGTCGAGTTCAAAGAGGGCGCGACGGGAAAATTTGAGACGGCGCTCATTACCTTTGAGAAAGACGTACAATTTGACGAGTCCCCGGCGGAGGAGCTGACGATTCAGATCGGCGGGGCGAAAGTCTTCGTTTCGGCGCGCGATTTTTCCGGTGCGCCGTTGAAACTCGTCGCGAGTCGTCAAATCGTCGGCGAAACGGATGCGAGCGTTCCGAATAAGCCGACGCGGATCGCGTTGACGGTCGTCGG
>ONGM01000210.1 GCA_900317365.1 uncultured Planctomycetota bacterium | reverse complement strand
TGTCGCCGCCGACGAAGGCGACGCGGAGACTGGGGGCAGTCTCCCCGCGCCTGACGGCGCCTGCCTAAGCGACCACGACGCGCCGGAGTCGCCTGTCGCCGCCGACGAAGGCGACGCGGAGACTGAGGACTGCCTCCCCGCGCCTGACGGCGCCTGCCTGGACGACCACGACGCGCCGGACTCGCCTGTCGCCGCCGACGAAGGCGACGCGGAGACTGGGGACAGCCTCCCCGCGCCTGACGGCGCCTGCCTGGACGACGACGAGGCGGAATCGCTTAACGTCGCCCTGGTCGAGTCAGGCGAGGAAGACGCAACCTATGCGCCGTCAGTTGGCAATGGAGATATCTATCCGCCTGGAACTAAAGAAGGCGTCGTCAGATCCTATCTAACCGGAAGTTGGGGCGATCTCACTGACGACGATTCGGAGGAATATGACTCTCTAGCGGATTTTAGAGAAGAGAACGAAATGCTTAACCTCTCCGAACAGGACAGTCCGTTCGGGACATGCTTTGATTCAAGCTCTGACCCATTCCAAATATCCTCAGCCACATTTGGCGAATCGATTTTCAGCCTCTCTTCCGACGTCATTATGCCGACACGGCCGGACGATGTATATAGTAATGACAAAGAGGGGGGCGTTAAAATTCACGACTGCAAGGCGTACCTGGTTTTGCCGGATAACGAAAAATTCTCGACGATCGACGGGGTATTATTCTCTAAAGATCGCAAAACGCTGATTCAGTTCCCGACGCGGATGACAATCGCCAGGTACGTTATTCCGGAAGGAGTCGAGAAGATCGGGCCTCGCGCGTTTGAAGGCGCCTTGCTCGAAGAGATCGTCCTGCCGGAGGGAGTAGAAATCGTCGGAGCCGACGCGTTTCGGGACTGTGGTTCCTTAGTTCAGATTGATTTTCCCCAGAGCGTTCATACGATCGCGGAAAACGTCTTTGAAGGTTGTCGCCGCCTTCGAGCGATTAACGTCTCGCCGAAAAACAAAGCCTATTCGTCGAGCCAGGGGGTTCTCTTTCAAAACAAAAATAAGCTCGTAAAATACCCTGCGAACAAAAGCGGGGAAGAGTACGCCGTCCCCGAAACGATCGTCAAAATCGAGGATCGCGCGTTCTTCGATAATTACCGCTTGAAGCGCGTCTACCTTTCCAAGAAAGTTTGGTCGATCGGAGACGACGCGTTCCGAAGGCAGTCCGCAGAGGTAGGCGACCCGTCCGCAACGCCCTCCGCAGAGCTAAGCGACTCGTTCGCGACGCCGTTTGCAGACGCTAGCGACGAGCTTCCGAAGTTGCCTGCGGAGTTAAGCGACTCGTTCGCGGCGCTGCTTGCAGACGCTAGCGACGAGCTTCAGACGTCGCCTGCGGAGTTGCACGTCTATAAAAACAGCATCGCGCACAAATGGGCGAAAAAGCACAACGCGCCGTTCGCCTTGATTGAATGACCTGATTTTTCGGATGAAGCGCGGTTTCGAGGAGTTTGAAGAACAGTTGCGTGAAGAAAGAGAGGCAGACGCCGAATAAATTTCAAAGAGCGAACTGAAACGAAAATGCAATTCGCACGATCGAGCCGGTTACGGTAGCGCGCGAGCGGACGCATTTTCTTCAACGAGTTCGCGCCCTCGTCGCCAATCTTTGCAACGATAGGGCGTCGTCCCCTGAATTTCGCGTCGCTTCGCGAGTCCAACGCGAATTCGCCGGTTTAAAATAGAGAAAACAGAACCGACGCCTTAAAAAGCAAAAGACAGGCTGGTCTTAACATATGCTCATAGGTTTTGGTCAATTAAAAAAGCAGATTTTGAACGCCAAAAAAGTCAAAAAAACATAAAAAAAAGACGATTTGCCTTCTCAAAAGCGACTTTTTATAGTAGAATGAGCAATCGGGAGAAAATGTGATTCGGTTGACCAAAACCTACGCCTTTTTGTCAACCTTTTTCCTATTTTAACCCCCGATTAACCGCCGTGTTTTTAGGGTGTTACCGCATCGTTCTAGGAATACGAAGCGATTGGCGGGACGTTTTTACAAGAAACGGGAAAAACGCGTTTAACCCGGAAAAACACGCGTTATGCGAATCGCGCGACGTCGTCGGTTCGCAGTGGAGCCGTCGGGTGACGACGGAATCGAAGGCGTGTCCGCCCAGACGGGCAGGCGCGCAAGCGAACAAATCAAACGGCTCGGCGAAAGGCGCGTTCTGATCGCAAAGACGAAAACGGAAGCGTTTGCGCGACGGAATCGTTATGTCGGAGCAAAATCGTCCGAACCGAACCAAGGTCGTCGAGGAAACGCAAGTCGCTAAGGTCGACGAGTCCTTACAGTCAAGGCGCGGTCTAGCGAAGCCGCCGACTTCCAATAACCCTACGAGAAAGCTCGCGTTAAAAATGAAGAAGACGAACTCGCTCAAAGAAGCCGCTCAAATGAAAAGAGTCGGCCTCGTTGCCTGCGCGCTCGCGCTACTCGGATTCGCCGCGCCCGCTTTCGCCGCGCCTTATGATCAGCAGCCTGGGTATGAGTATCAATCTCAGGACGACTACGGATACCAATATCCTTCCGGAAACCCACTTGAATACGAGGATTCAGAACTGCATGACGAATCTCTTCCGGAGCCTCAAGAACAGCCGAAGCAAACCAAAACGTCCCCGAATAACGAAGAGCCGTCAAAGTTTGTAACGGTGGCAAAAGATATCGTAAACAGGCAAGATAAAAAAATATCGTTGCGCGAAGCGATCGCATACGCCAAAGACGGCGACCGAATTACCTTCAGCCCGGATCTCCAAGGTCAAACGATAAACGTCGACCCGAAACTCGGCGCGATTATCGTGAATAAATCGATTACAATCGACGCCGCAGGTCTGGGAAACCTCGGAAGTTCGACCTCGGGACTCACGCTTAGCGGAGGGTTCAAAACAAGAATCTTGCAACTATCGAGCAAAAAAACTCTCGAAATTATAGGAGTTGATTTTGAAAAAGGCGCCGCCCTGACGCTCCCGTCGAAAGTTTCCTCAAGGACTAACAAGCAAGCGCCCGAAAAAACGGAAAAGCAAGCGTCTGAAGAAAGGGACGAGCAAGCGACCGAAAAGACTGACGACAAGAGATTCGCCCAACAAAACGGCGGCGCGATCTACAGTTCCGGACAGCTGATTCTGAGAGGTTGCAACCTGACCCAATGCAGAGCCGAAGGAAAAGGCGGCGCTATATACAGTTCCGGGCAGTTGGCAATGGAAAACTGTACCGTAACGTCGAACGAATCCATTGGAAACGGCGCCGGAATCTACGCGAGCGCCGGGCAAACGCAACTTGCCTCGTGCACTTTAGAAGAAAACACGAGTTCAAGCTTTGGCGGCGGAATGTACGTCAACGGCGGGAGCGTAGTCCTCAACAACTGCGAGGTTGCGAGCAACGTTGCGTATAAAGGCGGAGGCGGAATTTACCTCGGCAACAAGGGAAGAGCGACCCTTTCCACGTGCAATGTCAACTCAAACGCCACTGAAGACAACAAAAAGAGTCAGGACGAATCGGACGCCATTGCCGGCGGAATATGGGTCGGTATCGGCGCGGAGCTTGAAACGCACGACTGTAATATACTCGACAATTCTGCAAATCGCTCGGACGACGTTCACCTCTTTGTCAGTTCCGATTCCAAACAGCCCGACGGCGTGGCGCGCGCCTTCAACACTACGTCGAGTTTCACCGAGTGGACCCAGGGATCCGGCAACAAGACCCCGTCTGGCGAGACGCTTGCTTTCGTCCCCTTCCCAGTCAAGAAGACTCCGCAAGACGACAAGCCGTCGGTGGAAAACGCCGACTCTCCTCAGGAACTGTTGAGCGGTCTGGCGGAAACATTGATCGGTAACAGCTCAGGGGATCTCCTCGCAAATCAAGACGGCGGCTTTGCGGCGGGGAGTTTTAGAGGAGGTTCCAACGGCGACGGTTCGCGCGAAGCGCGTCAGAGAAATGATGCGAACGCTCGTCCGCCTCAGCCGCCGATAGGAGGCCCCCCTTCGCCGCCTGGTTCGCGTCCGCCCGACTCGCCGCGCAATGATCGTCGCCAGCCTTCTCAAAAAGGCGCGCCCGTCGCCGCTGGAGGCGCGTCAGCGGCTGGAGGGACAACGCCGCCGACCACAAACGCTCGGAATGGAGAAACAGCGAGTATTGCAGACGCGACAAAAGCGCCTAACGTCGAGCAATCAACAAACCAGTCTGCGTCTTCAGCGTTTGCCGACGCCTCGGCGCCCTCTAACCTTATTGTTACGACGGCGTTGGACGCGCTCGACGATTCCGACGGGCTAACCTCCCTTCGAGAAGCGTTGCGCGACGCCAAAGAAGGGGATAAGATTACGTTTACAGCAGATTTAAAGGGCGCGACGATCCATATTCAATCGGGCGAACTTGTCGTGGATAAAGCGGTTACGATAGACGCCTCCAGCCTTCTCGATCCCTCGATTCCGACCGCTGGCGTCACCCTCGACGCGAAAAAAAACTCGCGCGTTCTAGTTGTCAAATCGTCGGCGGGAACCGAAAGCAAGTCGACTGTTGAGTTCAAAGGAATAGTGTTCGTCAATGGTCGCGCCGATCAGAACGGCGCCGGCGTATATGTCGAGGCCTGTCAGGCGTCCTTTGTCAACTGCGCGTTACGGAATAATAACGCCAATGGACTCGGCGGCGGGGCGTTTCTAGCTTCGGGGGCCAAAGTTAAGCTGGTCAATTGTTGTATAACGAACAATTCGACAAGCCAAGCCGGCGGCGGCGTTTCATTGGAAGAAAATGTCGAATTGACCCTTGTAAACTGTACCGTTGCGGGTAATTCAAGCGACCTCTTCGGCGGCGGTTTATACCTTCAAGGCAGCTCTGTTGCCCTTTACAATTCTATTGTGTGCCAAAACAAGGCGAAGCAATTCGGAGACGACGTCTACGTAAGCGCCAATAAAGGCGGCGGTGTGGAAGCGTACAACACGCTTTCGAGTTATACCGCATGGTTCAAAAGCGAGGGAAATCCGCCCTACGACTCGGCGCTTCCGCTATTTGCCGACGACTACTTCCTCGACGAAAACTCGCAAGCGATCAATAAAGGAGAGAAAAGCAAGGTGGAAACGGAGTCGGAAACGGATCTCGGCGGGGCGCCTCGAATCGTCGGAGAAAACGTTGACCTCGGCGCCTACGAGTATCAGACGACTCAGTGAGAGACTCGGCGGCGATCGGGCGATCATAAGTCCAGCTTCTTTGACGCCGTATATCCGTACGTTTTATATTCCTGCGGAAATGCGCGGTTCAATTACTCCAACGCTGACCGACCTGGTTTCGTCATGAGGCTTTAAAATGACAAGCGATTTGCCGCCTTCCAACGTTAATGAAGAAAGAAAGGATAACGTAGACGCGCCCGACTCCCTGAACAAAGAAGAACACGGAGAAATTGAAGACGAGTTCGACGTCGCGGACGACGACTATGCGGATGACGTCGAATACTTCAACAGCCTCGAATACTTCTTGCTCAGGAGTAGTATACAAATAACGCTTATTGCATTTTTGGTTGATTTGATTGTTGCTTCCGCATTCCTCATTTTGGGGTGCAGAGGTTGGAAGTTTGGACTGATAGTCGTAGCCATACCCATAGCGATAATCTACGTCATACCGCCGATCATTATTGGAGTTGATCGGATATTGCGCAAAACAAGGCGTTAATTCCGAATAATTGACGCGTCGACCGCACAATCTCCGAACATGAGAATAGTCAGAAACGAACGCCGAAATCGTGCGCTTATGGCTTGAAAGTTCAGAATTGTCCCGGTTGCGTTGTAACAGTTCGTTTCATTGCGAGACATAAATAAGAGACGTCCTTCACGTGTTTCGCCAGTCATTCAAGAAAGCGCAACGAACAATGAAGGCTTGACTCATTTACACGTTCTCCAAACTGGAGACGATTCCATACCTATCGTCGTCTTAGACGACACATTCGAAACCTTTCATCCGCAAGGAGAAAACATGAAATATTCACTCGTTTACCTGCTCGACCACGCCAAAGCGCTGCGCGCAAGAAAGCCCCGAAATCGCGTTCAACGCCTGGGTATTGCGACGATGGAAATCGTTATGATCGTCGCGATCGCCGCCATCGTTATCGGCGGTATTTTCGCCGTTGCAAACCAAGGGTTTGGCAAGATGAAGGACCTTGTCATTGAACTCATTACTGGATCAAAAGTAGACAAATAGTTAAGTAATTGAGTGAACAGTTCCAAAGCGACCATACATTTCGAAAACAGGAGAACGTAGGCAAGACGATTCGTTTGTCTACGTTCTAATTTGAGTAGGGGTTTGCAAATTGTTATTATTACGACTGAAACAATTCATCCGAAGAACGATTGACGGTTCGGCGGTCGTTGAAAAAATGAACAAATTTGCGCGCCGTGAGGACGGAATGGCGACGATGGAAACGATTATGCTCGTTTCCATCATCGCCATCTTATTCGCGGCCGTCTACTCGTTCGGTTTCGAATTGGAAAAGTACTTTATGGACGCCGTCTCTAAGATGCTCAAAGCATAAAGTTTATTACTTATTTGTTACTACACGAGTTCGGAATTTCTCGGATTTTCCATAGTGCACTCCGTTTGCCAAGTTCAAGCGACATACGGTGAGCGGAGTGAACTTCCTACGTACTCGTTCACAAATTTGCGGATTTAGAACAGAAAATAACGATGAAAAGTTATGGAACTCGTTTAGTTATCGCCCTAGTGTGCGGCGCGATCGCATTAGTTCTCAACTTAATCTCGAACAACGCGTCGAAGTCGGAGTCTGGCGGCTCCTCGAAGAGTGAGAACCAATATCTCTATTTCAAAAACAACGTCGAAAAGGATCAACAAATCGAAGATAAAGACCTCGGCGTCGTGTATATCCCTGCGATGGGAACGACAGAAACGGAACAAAAAGAGAATAAAAACGCTCTCGATTCCGCGTTCGCACATGAAATCAATCGTTCGGCGGTAGTCGGAATCAAGCCGAACGTCTCGTTCGCTAAAGGCGCGCTCGTGCCAAACTCTCTCTTTGACGACAACGCCGAAAAAAAAACCGGCTATCGAACTCTCGCTCCATTTCGATGTCTTAAAGACGGAGACAATCCTATTGTCGTCGCCGTCAAGTATAGCGCAAAAAGCGGGGAAAGAGCTGATTTTAACGATAAAACCCAGAAACTCTTTGAGTTGCTTTACTCCTCCAAGAAAGAGAAAGTCATCGCCGGCGCCGTGCTCTTGAAACGCAATGAAACGCCAAAAGTCCAAAATGAAAACGAGGAAAGCGAAAATCAGAATAACGGAAAAGAAGACACGGAGATCATCGATCCATTGGAGGACGACGAGGTAGCCGTCGCCGTTCACGTTTCCGACCCCGACTTCCAGTTCAAACGCGGCGACGTCGTCGGGTTTCTCGTACCCGTGTCAGAACTTGAAGCCAGACACATGAAATGGGAAGAAGACGACAAGCTTCTTATGGCGCCTCCAATCGCTGAATAAAAGTCCCGCAAGAGCATTACTTTTTTAAAAACGTCCTCTACCCCATTATGCCGATCGTTGTTACAAATATGCTACAAGGTCAGCAAAGTCCGCCCTATAAAGTTCCTAGCGGCGACTTTGCGTTCGGAAGTTCGGACGAGTGCAATTTTAAACTTCCCGGTCGAGCGGTGCCGCCCGTCGCGTTTGTTGTCGAACAGGACGACTCCGGAAGGCGACTCGTCGTAAAAGCCGATAATTGCGTCGAATTCCAAGAAGAAACTCTTGTCGCCGGAGACGTCAAAACACTCGACGAGTACGCCGAAGTTACGATTTCGTACGCTTTCTCCATCAAAATTCTTTTTCCGAAAGAACGGAAATTCGATCTGGCAAAGGCGATCGAAAAGCTCGCCGACAGTTACGCCGATTTTGAAGCGCTAGTACACCAGACCGCGCTCGATCGTTTTGGCGATTGGCTCAATAAGGTCGCGCGCGAACGCGATTTTTGCGACGAAAATTTGCGCAAAACGGAAGAATACATCGATCAGTCAACAAGTGAATGTCTCTACCGCAATCACTCGATTTTTGATCGTGAAAACTCCGCGCTACGTAACTATATTGTCGGTTCCTGCGTGCGCGATATTATCATCGACACGATTCTAGAAACGCGAAGGAAGCAAAGTAATCCGTTCTTTGCCGACGGTATCGATTTCAGTACGATCGTAACAACGGAATCGCTCAACGAAAGACGACTTACGGACGCCGCTAAAATCATCGCACAAAAACTCTTCGGAGACGACGCCTCAGCCGTCCCGCATGAGCAGACTCACGAAATCCTCGAAAATCGCTTTTGGGAAGAATGGGGGCTCTTCGTTAAGAATAAGACAAACGCCAACAAGGCGCGCGACGAATACGCCGTTAAGCGTTATCTGAAAAAGAACGTTAAAGACACCCTCTTTGGATACGGTCCACTCGAAGACCTCTTGCGCTCTTCCAACGTGTCGGAAATCATGGTGGTCAATCCGCAAACGATCTACGTTGAAAGAAACGGCAAACTCGTCAACTCCGGTCGCCGATTTACCTCGGACGAGTCAACTTTGCGCGTCATCGAAAATATCGTGCAGAAAGCAAATCGGCGAATCAATGCGAACGAAGCCCTCGTCGACGCGCGTCTTCTCGACGGAAGTCGCGTCAACGCAGTCATCGCGCCACTCGCCGTCAGCGGCTCTTGTCTCACGATTCGACGCTTTCCGGAACATCGGTTGACGATCGATAAGCTTATCGAGATTAACTCTCTCACAACCTCGGCGGCGGCGTTTCTCCAAGCCTCCGTCCTCGCGCGAAAGAATATTCTCGTATCCGGGGGAACCGGCACCGGAAAAACCACCCTGCTCAACTGCCTTTGCGACTACGTGCCCGATAACGAACGAATCGTTACCATCGAAGACACCGCTGAACTTCAAATCGCAAAACGCCACGTCGTTCGACTTGAAGCGCGTAAAAAAAATATCGAAGGAAAAGGAGAATACACGATCGGAGACCTCGTGCGGAACGCTCTCCGTATGCGACCGGATCGCATTATCGTCGGCGAATGCCGCGGCGGAGAAGCGAGCGATATGCTCCAAGCGATGAACACTGGACACGACGGTTCGCTCACGACAATTCATGCGAACAATACGCGCGACGTCATTCTCCGACTCGAAACCCTCGCGCAAATGGGATCGTTAAATATTCCCGTCGCGTCGATCGACCGACAGATCGTCGCCGCAGTCGACTTGGTCGTTCAGCTACGACGTATGCGCGGCGGCGCTAGACGCGTCTCGTCGATCTCGGAAATCGTTGGTATCGACGAAGAAACAAACGAAGTTGTCGTTCGCGATATCTTCGCGCTCGAAAACGATTACGATCCCAAAGCAAAACTTTCCCCAACCGGAAGACTTCCGTCCTTCATTACTTTTTTGCTCGAAAACAACTACTTAGAGCTGGAACGTTTTTATCACGATGGACCTTAAAGAGATTTACGAACAGTCGACGCGCCACTTTCTCGCGCCGATTCAACCGCTTCTCGACGATCCCGAAGTCGC
>ONGM01000298.1 GCA_900317365.1 uncultured Planctomycetota bacterium | reverse complement strand
GTATAGGTTTCGCCCGGCGTCGGGTTCGGAACGGTAACGTTGGTGGAGCCGTCGGTGATCGTGAAGGAGCCGGTGGAGCCGTCGGTCGCCGTATAGGTCACGGTATATTCGAGGGCGGCGGGATCGGGATCCCACGTTACGGTGATCGCCGTATTGGCGGCGTCGTAGTTCGCGACGAGGTTTTCCGGGGCGTTCGGGGCTTCCGGGACGACGGTAACGGTCGCTTCTGAGTTTTCAGACTCGCCGGTACCGGTAACGTTGACGGTAACGGTGCGACCGGCGGTTTCGTCGGTGCGAGTATAGGTCGGACCGTCGGCGCCGTCGATCACGACGGTATCGCCGTTTTCATCGACGTAGCTCCATTCGTAGGTCGCGGTCGCGCCTTGCGGTTGAAGATCGACGGTAATGACGCCGTCGTTTTCGGAAGCGGTCGCGGCGATCGGTTTGGAAGAGGTCGTCGCGGGAGTGGAGTCTCCGGCTTCGTTTTCGGCGACGACGGTGAACTCGTAGTTCGAACCGGGCGTAACGTTTTCGAGGGTGGCGGAAGTTCCGTCTTCCCCGACGGGAACTTCAACGGGATCGGCGCCGTCGACGCTGACGTAGACTTTATAGTCGTCGACGTCGTCGACCGGAGTCCAGGAGACGGTGATCGAGGGATTGGTCGGATCGGTGGGATCGTCGGGATTTCCGGGATTGTAGACGGAGTCGACGCTCGGGGTAAGAGGAACGTATTGAGTGGCGACGTAGATGGCGCCGCCGAGATCTTCGCGTCCGCCGGCAAGAGTCACGCCGTAGATATCGACGGTGGGAGCGCCGACGATGGTGAAGACGCGAGATTGTTGATTGGCGTCGATCGTGATATTGGAATTGGCTCCGTCGATCCAGACGTCTTTATTGATAAGAATGTCGGAACCGCCGAGTGTGATCGTTTGGTCTTGGAGACTGGAATCGAATGTGATGTGAGCGCCGGAATCAGCGTTTTCGATAGCGTATCGCAGAGTTCCTTCGGAGCCGTCGTCGGCGGTCGAGGTAACGATTGGGTTTGCGGAATCAAAGACGGCGTTAGAGAGATCGATAGGCGTGAAAACTTCTTGCGCAGCGACGTCGGCCGCGTTTGACGCGAGGCTTGCGATGGTCGCGACGTCGAGTAATGTGGAAGCGCTGAGGAGACTTCGCTCTTCAAGATTCTCAACGCCGAGCTTTTTTAGCGACAAACGACGATCTTTGTTAGAAGCGAATCGGATAAGAAATGAAGCGACGGACTTACTAGAGTTCTTCATAAGATTCCGTAACTTTCTGACAGCGTCATAACGCGCCGCCTTTAGGGTGCAAATGAAACTTGTTATCGCAAAGAGCCGTCGCGCGCTTCGTCGTTTTCGTTGAGGTCAAAGTTCAACGCAAGCGATTAACGCGTCGTTCTGCGGGCCAAAGTTTTTATGGATTTCTATGATGGACGTCGTTGCGACGCGAGCCCAACGCGTCGACAACGCTCTTCCGCAGGTTTCGAGGGATATGCGAATCGCAACGCCTCGTCCCTCAGGTTTTGGGTTCTCTCGCGCGTCCGGACGAATCCGAGTCGTCGAGAACGCGTCCGCGTCTTTTGGAGCGCTTCATCGACGACGGAACGCAGGAAAACACAAACGCATTGAATTATATCAAAATTTCCGCAAATAAAAAGACGGTAAAAGGCTTTTTCTGAAATTAATTGCACAAAAGGGAAAGAAGAAGAATGATTATTGTTTTACTTGTCAATAATACATGTCTTTTATCGTTGTGAAAAGCGCATGTTAAACGTAACTTTCATTCGATAACTGTTGCAATATTAAACAATTTGGTTGCGCGCATAACATCCGTATTCACATGGAGTTATGTCTTGTGAGACACGTCCGTTGTTTTATAATAAAACAACGGACGTACGCTTTTGAAACAATTTGTTAAACAGTTTTTTGAAAAAGAGGCAAACTGTGTCTTACCTTACGCCTTGGTACTCTTTTTGCACGGTTTCGTAGCTCGCAAGATCGCCGATATCGTACCTTTTTCCGGGCATTTCAAAGGCGTAGACGTTCGTTTGTTCGCAGAGCCATGCGACGAGACTGCCTGGAGCGTCGACTCCGCATCCAGACTCGATTCCGCGCTTAATCAGCTTGAGATCTTTTCGCGCGTAATAATAGAACGGCGGAACGCACCAGTGCGACTTCGGTTCCGCCGGCTTCTCGATCATGGAGACGATTCGCTCGGCGTCGTCGATTTCGGCGACTCCTCGTTTGCGAAGTTTGCCGAGCTCCGGCTCGTAATATCGCATGACGCACGTCGACCTCTTTTCCTGCGCGTATGCGACGAATCGGCGCAGGCTAAAATCGAGAAGGTTGTCGCCTGCGAGCACGAGCAGATCGTCGTCGATTTGCGCCTTTTCAATCGCGAGCTGAGCGTCTTTAACGGCGCCGAGTCGCGTTTCGTTCGTTTTCGCGCCGTCGTTGACGACGACGATTCGCTCGCCGCGCGACTTGGTCCAGTCCTCAAAATGCGCCGCGAATTTGTCGTTCGTAACGACGACGTATTCGTCGACAAGGCCCGGTTGGGACTCAAGATCGTCAATGAGCCAGTCGAGAATCGGTTTTTCTCGGACTTTTAGGAGCGGCTTGGGAAAATTCTCGGTGAGCGGGTAGAGTCGGGTGGCGTAACCAGCGGCTAAAAAGAGGCATTTCATTTGACCGATTCCTCAGCTTGGGGAAATCGGCGCCAATTGCGCGGCGCCGAAAAAAGCGATCGCAGTTGCGACCGAAGTTAGGTCGTGGTCCTTGCCGCGTCTTCTAATCGATCGTCGCGCCGTCGGCGGACTCGCAGAAGCACACGGAATACTTGTCGGCGAGGTGAGGGAAGTCTTTGAGGTACGCGTCGGTTACGGCGCGTTCGATCGACTCTTGAAATTCGGGATCGACAAGCGCGACGCAACATCCTTTGAATCCGGCGCCGGAAAATCTTCCGCCGTAGATACCCTGCGTCTCGCGCATAATTTCGTAGAGTCGAATTTGTTCCGGGGCGCCCGACTGCCAGTTGTTAATACTGCTGGCGCCGGACTCGAAGGAGAGTCGACCGTACGCTTCGAGGTCTCCGCGCCGCCAGGCTTCCGCGCCTTGCTCGACGCGTTCGAACTCTTCGTACCAGTGTTGGCATCGTTTTCTCCACGGTTCGGGTAGTCGATCTTTGTACTCGTCGTAGATTTGGCGCGGCACGTTTCTTGCGGCGGCTTCGTTGAATTTTCCGTACTCGAGCCCCGCGAAGGCTTGTAGCGCGTAGACGCCGGCGCGGAGTTCGTCGACCCTCATATTATATTTTGAGCCGACGAGGCTGTGTTCGAGCCCGGAGAAGAAGACGGCGATTCTGTACGGCTTCATGTTCGACGACTCGGGTATGAGTTCGTAGGAGTCGTCGCGCGTGTCGAGGTAGAGGAGGTTCTTTTTCTTACTGAAGATTTCGCACGATTGATCGAGCTTTCCGACGGAGACGCCGACGTAGTCGCGTTCGGCTTCGAGCGCGACGTCGACGATTTCCTGTCTCGAGAGCGCGACGTCGTTGACTTTGCACAGCGCGTTGATAAAGCTGATCGTGACGGCGGCGGAGGAGGATAGACCGCCGATCGGCAGGCTTCCTTCAATGACGCCGCATAGTCCGACGGAAAGCGGACGCCGTTTTTTTAGGGCGAGGGTGGCGCCGCGCAGATAGTCTGCCCAATCGTTTTCCTTTTGGCTCGGCGTCATATCGACGTGCCATTGCGCGCGCTTGTCGAACGAAAGGGAGATCATTTCGACGACGCCGTTTCTTTTGGGACGGTACGCGAGCGTGAGTCCTTTATCGATTGCAAAGCCGGTAATTTTGCCAAGATTGTGATCGGAATGCGCGCCGATCGGACAAACTCGATATGGGCAGAATGATAGACCTTCGGGGTCGCCTTTATAGATTTCGTTGAATTTTTCTTCGCAACGCATGTCGTCGTTGTTTCCTTATTGTGAAAGGTATGAGTTGTCTTTCGGTCGAGGAGGGGAATTTCTCGGCTTTGGCGTAAACGTCGCGTCGCGCGTCGACGATCTAGCCTTTGCTCTCCGCAAGCCAGGATTCAATCTTCTTCTTACCGACGCCCAACGTCTTCGCGATCTGAGCGTTGGG
>ONGM01000086.1 GCA_900317365.1 uncultured Planctomycetota bacterium | reverse complement strand
TTCCGGAAGACCGAAGATGTAACGTTTTTCGAGTATTCTTGTCGCTCTATACTTTTTGAACTCTTCCCCAACTCGCTCGCGCTCGTCATGGTATCGACAAAATTATAGTGTGTTAAAAATACGCCACTCTTGCATTACCAGATTGTTAAATATCATTCGAACCTTTCGGCTCGACGAGGCTCGTCGTTGATTTCTCAACTCGGTCTCGCGTCGACTAACGACTCAGGAGATTTTAGCGCCTCTCGCGATTTCGTCAAGCGGTTTTTGAAAAATTTTTCATTTTTCTTTTTCGCCGCGCTGAGCAACGAATCGGAAGGAAAATCCTTGGTTCGTCGCAATCGACGGTAGTAGTATAGCGCCCGTTTGATCTTTTTCAACCCCCCAAATATATTTTTCTTTCATTTCATTCAAAATTTCTTTTGACCGACACTGCGTCAATAAAACAAAAGGCGATTCGCGTACTTCTCGTACGGCGAATCGCCTTGTTCTATCGATCTCTGCTGATCAAAACCGAACGTTATTCGTCGAGATTAAAATCGAAGACGTTTTGTTTCGGGTCGTCAGTAACGGTAACGGTAAGAGGCGTGCTGTCGTCGCGCGCAAATTTTTGCGGCGTGAGCAATTCCGTAGCGGCCGCTTTCTTATAGGATCCGCCTTTCGCCCTACGTTCTTGAAGTTCGTCGTAGGTAATTTCGCCGGCTTCAAAAGCCTTTTGATCGGGGTCGTCGATTTCGGCGTACTTTCTGACGGTGACTTTATATTGTCCCGGAAGAAGACCAGTATCGCCTTTTTGAGATCCGGACGAGGTAACGCTATAGGAGCCGTCGGCGCCGGTTTTTCCGCCGCCGCTTTCCAACTCGGTAGACTGAGGCCAAAACATAACGCTGGCGCCTTCGAGCGCTTGGCCGCCCATGGTAACCTTACCGGTAACTTTTTTATATCCTTTTTCCTTCGCGCACCCGATAGCAAAGAGGAGTCCGAGGACGAGGAAAGCAACGCCGAAACTCTTCAATTTCATAGTTAATCTCCAATAACATCATAAACGACGCGCCGCTTAACGTCGGCGCATGACAAAACACGCCGAAAGTCGACCGCGCGTAGCGCGAGTTCTTTCGGCGTGTCGAAATCGTTTCAGGCGTCGCTTAAGGCTACGCCGCAACATTTGTAATTTGAAAGGGCTTAGAGGCTAACGGTCTCGCCGCCGGCGGAGGTTCCAATAGCGCCCCAGACGCCGTAGACGGATTTCCCGCCGTAGTCTTGCGGTCGATCAGCGTTGCGGACGACCTCGGAGAAGTCGCTCGACTGATTGCCTGCGTCGATCGTGTCGCTAACAAAGCGCACGGAGCCGTCGCCCATGCAGACGTTGACGCCGCCGGAATGGTAACTGGACGCAGTCGTAACGCAGCAGTTTTCAGCGCTAGCGCGAGCGCACGTCGGAGAGTTCGGAGGAAGGATGGCATAGAAGAGAGTGTAGTTCGATTGCGCGTCTCCCCAACGACGACCGACGCTCCAACCGTCTTCCGTGCTGACTTTGTAAGCATTGCTGATATCGCCGTTGGCGCCGCGTACGGCCGCGCAAACAGAAGGCGTGAAATAGAAGTTTTCCCAACTGGATCCGTGTCCGTTATTAAAGTTGCCTTCGAGAAGCGCGACGCCGCCCTTAACCTTGCCTTGGATACGAGACGTTCCAACAACGCATTCGCTGAAGAACATCGTATTGGAAGTACCGTCGACAATATCGGAAAGGGTCATGTCGTGCTGAGCGCCGTTTGAGAAGGCGCCGCGGTATTCGTTCCAGTCCCAGTTGAGGGTCATATCGCCGCGATTCATGTGGTAGTTTGTCGCCTTAAGCGTGTCGGTTCCGGCGATTTTAGCGCCGCCGTCGGACGGGCAAACGAAAGCGTCGACGAACTGGCACCACGCGCTGTCGGCGCCGCCGGTCCACGGGGACGTGTTGTTGTTCTCGATTTGATTAACGGCGGTCGTATAGAGCGCGCTTTGTTCAACGTAGGGGAGCAGGACGACGAGTCCGGAGAAACGACCGTATTGACCGTTGGTCCCGCCGTAATCCGTGCTGAACTTCTTGAACAACTTTTGATAGCTTGCGTTCGGCAGGGACTTTTGAACGTCGTGGAAATTTTGGCAAGCGAGTCCGAGCTGCTTGAGCTGGTTGGTGCACTGCATACGACGAGCCGCTTCACGAGCCGCTTGGACGGCGGGAAGGAGCAAACCGATCAAAATACCGATAATCGCGATAACAACGAGGAGTTCAACGAGGGTGAAGCCTTGCTTGCCGCGCCCCAATCTCACATGATTAAACATAAAAATACCTCTCATACTCATGGGGGCGCTAGGCTCCCCCAAGACGCAATGATAAAAATCCGTCTTCGTCGAATTCTTGCATAATAACATCTGAGTTGAGAGTCAACGGTTGCCGCGCAAAAACACGTTTCCGACAGCATAAAAACTAAAAAAGCGCGGACGCGGGACGCAAGCCGCGTCAAAGCGTCCAACGACCACACAGGCGTTTGACGCGCGTTACGCGCAAAAGTTCCCTCAAAACACTCCTTACTCCCGAGAGGAACACCACTCGGAAATCGGCGTCTCAACGCGAAGAATCGGGGAGTATTTTCAACGACTGTCTACCTCCGAACGTCGATCGCATTACAACGAGGTAACGCACAGTATAATATTTTTTTCAACTACTGTAAGGGGCGCCGCTTAATATTTTAAGGGAAAAAGGATCGGACGACGTTCTCAACGTCCGTTCCTCGCCCAACGGCATAACGAGCAATTTTTGGAAAGTCGACAGGCTGCGCCGCGCGATCCGCGACGAACGCGAGGGTCGCCGCGAATCGCCGAGTCGACGTCAATAAACGAGGTCGTCAAATGAGGGCGGTCGTTTCGTCAAGATCATGAATCAGGTTGAAATTCTGCACGGCGGCGCCGGCGGCTCCTTTAACGAGATTGTCGATCGCGGAGATCGTCATAACGCGTCCTCGCACGACGCGAACCGTCATATGGCAACGATTCGTGTGGATCACGTCTTTCGTGGAGGGAAGATTCTCAACGACCTGAACGAAGGGCTCTCCGGCGTAGAAGTTTCGCATAACGTCGAGGAGCTCGTCTTGCGAGGCGTTTTTCAGCGGTTTCGCGTACGTCGTGGTCAGAATACCGCGATCCATCGGGGTCAGGTGCGGCGTGAAGATCACATGGACGTCGAGACCGCTTGCGGTGGAGAGAACCTCTTCGATTTCAGGGGTGTGTCGATGCGTTCCGACGCCGTAAGCGGAGATCGCTTCGTTGCATTCAGGATAGAGGTTTTTGAGGGAGGGTTTTCGACCGGCGCCGGACACGCCGCTTTTGGAGTCAATAATAAGGTCGTCGGGAGCGACGAATCCGTTTTTGAGCAGCGGCGCGAGTGGCAGAATCGCGGAGGTCGGATAGCATCCGGGGTTGGCGACGAGTTGGGCGCCGCGAATCTTTTCACGGAAGAGTTCAGGCAATCCGTAAGGGGTTTTCGGGAGGCGCTCGGGATCGGGGTGGACGACGTTGTACCACTTATTAAAGACGTCGACGTCGTTGAGACGGTAATCGGCGCCGAAATCGACGACTTTCATCCCGAGATCGAGAATTTCAGGCGCGACGGCGGCGGTGGCGGTGTGAGGCAGGCAGCTAAAGACCGTGTCGACGCCGCGTTCGGCGAGATCTTTGGGCGTAAGGTTTTCGCAACGCAGGTTGGGGTACTGTCCCGCGAGAGACGGGTGGACTTCGGCGATAGGCGAGGTGTTTTCGCGACTCGTAACGGCGACGACGTCGGCGAGCGGGTGTCGGCGCAACAACTTGAGGAGTTCCAGAGCGGTATAACCGGTGGAGCCTAAAACGGCGATTTTCAACATTACAAGACCTTAGATCAAAGAATCCGCCGAAAAGAACGGCGCGAGGCGAGGCGGAGCGCGACGCGCGGATCAACGCGAAAAGGCGAACGACGTCAGGCGTTATTTTCTACCCGACGCACGAATCCAATCGCGCGTTTCAATAATAATTTCATCGAGGGATCGCGACGGATTCCATCCGATCAACTTTCGCGCTTTATCGAGGCACGGTAGTCGGCGATTCATATCGTCGAAGTTCGGACCGTACGCTTCCTCGAAGGAAATCGTTCGAATTTCCGATTTCGAGTCGCAGAGTTCGACGACGCGTTTCGCGAGGTTCATAATTGAGACCTCTTCGTCGCTCCCGAGATTAACGACTTCTCCGGCGGCGTCTTTCGTTTGGACGATTTTTGCGAGTCCTTCGACAATATCGTAGACGGACGAGAAGCAGCGCGTTTGTTCTCCGGCGCCGTAGACGACGAGCGGTTCGTTATTAAGAGCGGCGGCGACGAAACGCGGGAGCGCCATGCCGTAGCGCCCGGTCTGTCGCGGTCCGACGACGTTAAAGAGTCGAACGATAAAGACCGGCAGATCGGACTGTTCGCGATGCGCGAGCAGATAGAATTCGTCGAGGAGTTTTGCGACGGCGTAAGCCCAACGATTCTTATAGCTCGGACCGAGAGTAACGTCCATTTCTTCGCGGAAGGGGGCGTCGCTCGATTTACCGTACGTTTCGCTCGTCGAGGCGAAGAGGACGGGCTTGCGGTACTTCGCGCAGAGGTCGACGACCGTTTCCGTCGGTTGAATAATGCGCCGGATCGAGTCAACGGGTCTCGAAACGATCAGCTTAACGCCGACGGAGCTTGCGAGGTGAAAGACGACGTCTGCGGCGCGGATTTCACGCTCCATGAGGTCTTTATCGGCGGCGTCGGCAATATACGCGTGAAATTTTGGCGACTCGGATATTTTGGCGACGTTGTCCCACGCGCCGGTCGAAAGATCGTCGACGATCGAGACTTCGTCCCCTTGGTTAATGAATCGTTCGGACAAATGCGAGCCGATAAATCCCGCGCCGCCGGTAATCAGGTATTTCATCATGACGCTCCGCTAAAAGCATTAAGTCGAGTTCGACATTCCTCGACGCCATGCCGCCCATTGTATCGCGCGTCGCGTCCAACGCAAGTGAACCGACGTCGAGAAAGTTGAACGCCGCGTTTCAAGCGCAAAATTTCATCGCACGGAATAAAAAAACGCCGTCTCTCTGTCATTTTGTCAGCAAAAAAGAAACGTTTATTCTGCGCCGTCGTATTTCAATTGATTTCGTAACGAGTCGAAAAAACCCGATTCAAAGGAAAGCAGAAAGAAAAATCGGCGTCTTTTTACGAGAAAATTGAAAAGTTTTTTTCACAAAAATTTTTCATTGGCGCCAACCTTGCTTTCAAGTAAAAGCGAACGAGCGATCGAGCGCGGCTCAAAGATCGATCGTTCATGAAAAAAGAAATAACGACAAGGGCGCAAGACGGATCGCGGAGCGACCGTAGCTCTTTCGGTTAAGATATAGAATTAGGAGAACACACCATGGCACAAGGCGAAAAAATCATCGGTATCGATTTGGGAACCACGAACTCAGTCGTCGCCGTTATGGAAGGCAAAGACGCGAAAGTCATTCCGAACCCCGAAGGATATCGTTTGACGCCGAGTATCGTCGCGTTTACCGACTCAGAAACGTTGGTCGGCGAGCTTGCCAAGCGTCAAGCGGTCATGAATCCGTCGCGCACGGTGGCGTCCATTAAGCGATTCATGGGTCGTAAACGAGGCGAAGTCGGATCGGAAGAGACGACGGTTCCGTACAAAGTGGTCGGCGGCGCCGACGATTACGTCGCGGTTGAGATCGACGGTAAGAGGTACTCTCCGGCGGAGATTTCGGCAAAGACGTTGCGCAAGCTCAAGGAATCTGCGGAAGCGTATTTGGGGCACAAAGTCAACAAGGCGGTCATTACGGTTCCGGCGTACTTCAACGACGCGCAACGTCAGGCGACGAAAGACGCGGGACAGATCGCAGGCTTGGAAGTCATGCGAATCGTGAACGAGCCGACGGCGGCGGCGTTGGCGTACGGACTCGACAAGGACGTCAATCAGAAGATCGTCGTTTTCGACCTCGGCGGCGGTACGTTCGACGTTTCCGTTCTGCAAGTTGCGGACGGCGTTTTTGAAGTCATCAGCACGAACGGCGACACGCACCTCGGCGGCGACGACTTCGACTACGTTTTGATTAACTACATCGCGGACGACTTCCTCGCGAAGAACGGCATTGACCTTCGTAAAGAGCCTATGTCGCTTCAACGACTGCAAGAAGCGGCGGAAAAAGCGAAGCGCGAACTCAGCTCCTCCGAAGCAACCGACGTCAACCTGCCTTTCATCGCGCAAGACGCGTCCGGACCGAAACACCTTCAAATGCGCATTACGAAGGCGGAATTCGAGAAGATGGTCGACCCGCTCATCGAACGCACCAAGGGCCCGGTCATGCAGGCGCTGCGCGACGCGAAACTGTCGCCGTCCGACGTTGACGAAGTCGTTCTCGTCGGCGGTTCCACGCGTATTCCGAAGGTTCAAGAGACCGTTGAAAAGATCTTCAATAAGAAGCCGCACAAGGGCGTTAATCCGGACGAAGTGGTCGCGATCGGCGCGGCGATTCAAGGCGGCGTTCTGGCAGGCGACGTCAAAGACGTTCTGTTGCTCGACGTAACGCCGTTGTCCTTGGGTATCGAGACCCTCGGCGGCGTCATGACGAAGTTGGTCGAAAAGAACACGACGATTCCGACGGAAAAGAAGCAAGTCTTCAGCACGGCGGACGACAACCAGACGGCGGTAACGATTAAGGTCTATCAAGGCGAGCGCGAGATCGCGTCGGCGAACCGACTCCTCGGTCAGTTCAACCTTGAAGAGATTCCGCCGGCTCCGCGCGGCATTCCGCAAATCGAGGTTACGTTCGACATCGACGCGAACGGCATTTTGAACGTTCGCGCAAAGGATCTTGGAACGCAGAAGGAACAGAAGATTCGTATCGAGCAATCTTCCGGTCTGACGGAAGACGAGATCGAACGTATGAGACGCGACGCGGAAGAACACGCGGAAGAAGACAAGAAACGCCGCGAACTCGTCGAAGCGAAGAATAAGGCGGAATCGATGTGCTTCGAGCTTGAGAAGCTCCTGAAGGAACACGACGCGAAACTTCGCGACGAGGACAAGAGCGTCTTGAAAGCGGCGATCGAAAAGACGCGCGAAGCGTGCAAGCAGGAAGACGCGGAAAAGATCAAGTCGGCGTTCTCCGAATTGGAGCAAGCGTCGCACGCGATGAGCAAGGCGCTCTACGAGCAAGCCCAAGCGCAACAGCAACAGGCTGCTCAAGGGAACGCCGGCGCCCAATCGACCGGCGGCGGCGACGACGACGCGATCGACGCCGAATTCGACGTGAAATAATCGTTCCGCGCTTCGGACGCGATATCAGAACGTCATAGCATAGCCCGACGCTTACCCAGGCGTCGGGCTTTTTTATTTCTCAGACAAATCGGCGCGAGGTGAGGCGAGGCGTTCGACGATCGCGGGGTTTACGTTTCTCCGTAAAAAGGGTATACTTCGCTAGTGGGCTTGCCGAAAGGTCGGTAGGCGCAATGACGACGAAAAAACGAGGCGACAAGAATGATTTTAACGACAGGCGCGTTATTTATCGCGGGACTCGCGGCGACGGCGATACCGATTATCGCGCATCTTTTGTCGCGCGGGAAACCTAAGAAGACGATCTTTCCGGCGTTGCGTTTCACGAAGGCGCGCATAACGGCCACGAATAGGCGACTGAAGGCGAAACGATTTCTTCTTCTCGCGCTGAGAGTCGCGTTTTGCGTTCTTTTAGGTCTGACGCTGTCGCGCCCGTTCTTCGAGCCGAACGTCGAGTCCGGAGTCAACGTTGGTCAAGGCGGTGAAACGCAGGTCGTACGCGACGGGGCGCGCGCGGCGCTCGTCGTCGTCGACGCGTCGCCGCGTATGGGGCGAGTTAAGAATAACGCGACGCTCTTTGATCGCGCGCGCGACACGGCGACGGCGATTATTTCTCAAGCGCCGTCAGGTAGCGAGATCGCGATATTGTCGAACGGAACCGAAGGGGACGCTTTTCTTCCGGATCGTTTCGCGGCGAAGGAGCGACTCGAGAAGCTTGCGATTTCAACGACAGGTCGGACGGCCGGTGAGACGCTTGCGGCGGCGATCGATCTTTCTTCGCGATCGTCGCTCGGCGCTCGCGAAATTTTTGTCTTAACGGACGGCGCAAAGGCGGGCTGGAGCGCGCGCGATTTTAAGGCGATTCGACGCGCTTATGAAAACGCGGCCGTGAAGCCGACGATTTACTATCTCGATCTTGGCGACTCGTCTTATCGCAACGCGTCGATTACGGACGCGACGTTATCGTCGGAGACGATCGCGGAAGGGAATACGCTTCGATTGGACGTCGCGGTCGATCGATTTGCGGAGGAGGCAGGGGACGTCGTTGTCGAAGCGCTCGTTTACGACGCGAACGCGTTCGAAGGGGGCGTTTCCGTCGAGGCGCTGATTCGTCGGAAATCGGAAGCGACGCGTCGCGAAACGCAAGAGTTGCGCTTTGAATCGGGTCGAGGGCGACGCGAATGCGCGTTTAACGTATCGGGCTTAACGTCGGGAACGTGGTTCGGGGTCGTTCATATCGTAGGCGCGGACGCGCTTGCGGTCGACGACGGTCGCGCGTTTGTCGTTAAGGTGGAGACGGAGCGCAAGGCGCTCGCGGTCGCGCCGGAACCGACGGACGAGACGTCGCTCTTTCTTACGCAAGCGCTCTCTCCTGACGAATTGGCGTCGACAGGTCGGGCGCCGTTTAATCTAAAAACCGTTCCGTATGAATTCGGGACGCTTCAATCGGCGGGGCCGTCGCTAAAAGACTCTACGCTTAAAGAGCTTTCGGAATATCAGGCGATTTTTCTTCTCGATCCGCCTCCGTTCGACGCGGCGACGCTCGAAAAACTCGCGACATACGTTAAAGAAGGGGGCGGGCTTGGAATATTTTTGGGACGCAATTACGGAGCGAAGGTCGGGTATGAGAAGGCGGACGCAACGACGCTTCTCGGGTGCGTTCCGACGTCGGTCGTCTCGTTGGGTAGTCAGGTCGTCGAGATAGCGCCGCGCGGTTACGACGCGCCGATTTTAGGCGGGTTCCGAAATTACGCGCGATTCGGTATTCCCTGGGACGCCTTGCCGACGTCGAAATATTGGCGACTCGACAATCCCGCTTCGACCGCGACGGTCGTCGCCGACTTTCAAAACGAATACGGCGAGACGCAGACTCCGGCGCTCGTCGAAAACGAATTCGGACTCGGACTCGTCGCAACGTTGGCGACTCCGATTTCCGATCAGCTTGGCGGCGACCATTGGAACGAACTCGCAAGCGGCGAGGGCGCGTGGGTCTTTATCGAGCTCATGGACGGGATCGCGGGGCGTCTCACAACCGGCGCGTCGTCGATTCTCAATTACTCAACAGGCGAGCTTGCTTCGATACGATCTCCGACGAAAGAGTTTCCGTCGACGGTAACGGTCTCGACGCCGTCCGGCGACGCGACGACGACGCCAGGGGACGTCGAGAGGCGCCGCGTTCGTTATCCCGGCGCGAAGGAGCCGGGGATTTACCGCGTGAAATCTTCGGGTCAAGGCGGCGCCGGTATCGACGAGGCGTTCGCGACGTCGATACCGGGCGAAGTATTCGACATGACGCGCTACGAGGAATCGGAATTTCGCGATCTTTGGGGCGAGGCGTCCTATTCGACGCTCGATCCCGACTCCATTCTCGGTGAGCTCGCAAAGGCGCGACGCGACGAATCGCGCGAGCCTTACGGACTTCTGGCGGTAACGCTCGCGACGCTCTTCCTTTGCGAGACGTGGGCGTCCAATCGATTTTACAAGTCGTAACGCCGTGTTTTTAGGGCGATTTTATACCGCTTGCGCGGGTTGCGAGAATTTGATAAGATACGCGCGTCGGTCGCGCGTCGCGTTAATCGCGCGACCTCGACGCGCGTTGTTTAACCTTGTATTCCGCAGCTTCCGCCAATGCTGAAATCGATCGAACTGTACGGCTTTAAGAGCTTCGCCGACCGGACCAAAATGGAGCTGGACGGGAGCGTATGCGCGCTCGTCGGTCCGAACGGCTCGGGCAAATCGAACGTCGTCGACGCGATCAAATGGGCGCTCGGCGAACAAAGCGCGAAACGACTGCGCGGCGACGAAATGACGGACGTTATTTTTAACGGTTCGGCGACGCGTCAGAGTCTCGGATCAGCCGAGGTTACGCTTTCTTTCGACAACGCGTCGCGCATTATTCCAATAGAAGCGGACGAGATACACTTTACGCGCCGGGTGTATCGCAACGGGGAATCGGAATATCTTATTAACGGTCGCGGCGCGCGTCTCAAGGATTTCCGCGATCTCGTCGGCGGTTTCGGACTTGGATCGCAGGGATACGCGGTCATCGAGCAAGGTCGAGTCGAAGCGCTCTTACAAAGTTCGAGCGACCAGCGCCGCGCCGTTCTCGAAGAAGCGGCGGGAGTCTCTCGATTCAACGCGAAAAAGCAGGAAGTTTTGCGTCGACTCGAGCGCGTCGAACAAAACCTTCTTCGACTCTCCGATCTCGTTGGCGAAATCGAAAGTCAGCTCCGCAAGACGAAGGCGCAGGCGGGCAAGGCGGAGACGTACCGAACGCTCACGGCGCGCTCGCGTCGGCTTCGCGCCGAGATCGCCGTTTACGAATGGCGCGTGAAGACGGAAGCGCGTCGGCTCGCGTCGGTCGAGACGGAGGATTTCGCCGCTTTCGAGGCGTCGTGTTCCGCCGAGATCGCGGAAGCTGACGCGTTGCAGTCGCGTCTTTCGAAGGAAGTCGCGGCGATCGAGACCGCGTTGCGAACGTCGGAAAGCGAGCTGTCGTCGTCGCGCGAACGAATCGCGGCGGAAGAGTCCGCGCTCGAATTTCAGCGCGCGCGCATTCGCGAATGGCAAACGGAACTGCAGACGAGTCGTTTGCAATCGGCGAAACTTCGCGCGCAATCGCTCGCGGACGCGTCGAGCGCCGAATCCGCGCAAAAAGAACTCGCAATCGCCCAAGGCTCGATCGACGAGATCGCAACGTCGTTCGACCGCGAGAACGCCGCGCTCGAAGCGCTCGCCGCGCGCGTCGAAGCGCTTACGAATCAGCGCGAAGAATTTCAACGCGAGCGCGAAACGAAAAACGCGGAGTCGAGTCGATTTGAAGGCGAACTCGCCGGATTGGAAACGCAATTGCGATCCCTTCAGGCGTCCTACGATCAGAAGCGGCGCGAATTAGCGGAACTTGAACGTCAGCGCGCGTCGCAAACGGCGGAAATCGCGCGACTTAACGGAGTCGACGCCGAACTTGCGAAAAAGCTTTCCGCGTCAACGAAACGACTCGAAGAACTCAACGCCAAGCGCGAAGAACTGCGACGCTCTTTCGGCGAGCGTCAGGTCGAATTTTCAGAGTTGGAACGCAAACGCGCGGCGTTCGACGAACGGTCCGCATTACTGAACGATCTTCTCGTGAAATACGAAGGTCTCAGTCCCGGCGTCAAGGAAATTCTTCGCGCTATGAAGAACCCGGCGTCGCCGTTCCGCAACGCATACGGACTCGTCGCCGACCTTATTCGCGTCAACGTGGAAGCGGCGCCGCTCGTCGAACTGGCGCTCGGACAGACCGCGCAGCACGTCGTCGTTCCCCCGGAGCCGGAACTCTTTCGGCACATCGAACGTCAAGGCGCGAGATTTGTCGGACGCGTCGGATTCGTGTGGCTTGATCCGACGCCGCGCAAATCGATTCCGCTCGATCCGAAACTCGACGGTCAACCGGGCGTTCTCGGCCGCGCGGATCAATTCGTCGAAACGGAGCCGATGTTCGAGCCGCTTGTGCAACGTCTTCTGCACCGCACGTGGATCGTCGAATCGGTCGCCGTTGCGAAACAACTTTATAAGACGGTCGACGAGCCGACGAATTTTCTTTCCGCAGACGGGTCCCTTCTCACGGCGGACAGCATGCTCATCGTCGGAGCGGCGCAAGGCGGCGCGGGTCTCATTTCACGACGTAGCGAACTCGCGGCGCTCTCGGAAGAGACGGCCAAGCTTCAGCGCGACTTCGACGAGATTCAGTCGAGCGTCGGATCGATTAAAGACGAACTCGCGCGCGTCGAGTCGGAATACGAATCGGAATCGAGCGCGCAGAAAGAGACGACGCGTGCGCTCGAATCGTTGCGATTGCGCCGAGTCGAATCTCAGACGCACGATTCCCAACTTGCGGAACGCGCGCGTCGGCTCGAAAAAGAAATGGACGAGGTCAAATCGTCGCTCGACGCGGCGACGGCGGAAGTGGAGTCCAAACGCGCCGCGAAGCAGAGTTTCGACGCCGCGTTGGCGGAAATCGACGGCAAGCTGGAAATGGCGTCGCGCGACTTGGACGCGCTCGATCTCGAGCGCGGCGCCAAAGCCAAACTCACAACGAACCTGAAAATCGAGCTTGCCAAAGCGGAAGAGCGTATTCTTTCCCTTTCCGATCGAGTTAAACGACTCGCGGACGCGGACGACGAGCGTTCTCGCCGAATCGCGGAGTACGAGACGCGCGCGAAGACGCTCGAAGACCGTCGTCGCGCGGCGGAACTCGCGGCGCTTGCGGCGGAATCGACGATCGCGACGCTCTACGCCGCGAAAGAGCGCGCCGCCGTCGACGCGCGAAGTCTCGCAAAGGAACGCATGGCGCTCGACGCGAAACGTTCCCAAGCGGTCTCCGAACTGCGTTCAAAACGGGACGCGCTCGAAAAACGCCGTGAAAAGATCCGCGCGCAAGAGCTTTCGTGCGAACGCTACGCGCAGGAAATTCGCGTCGTCGAAGAACGCGTGAAAGAGGATTTCGGAGTCGACGTTACCGAACTGAAATATCGTCTTGAAGGTGAGGCGGCGGACGGAACCGCGCTCGGTAAGAAGACGTCGGAATCCGGCGCGAAAGAGGAGTTGGAACTTATCGTTCCGACGACGGAGAAGAGCGCGAAGGCTCGGCGGAAGGAGCTTGAAGAATTGCGCGTCCAAATACGCGATCTCGGGTTCGTGAACTTGGAGGCGATCGAAACGCTTGAAACGCTCAAGACGCGTTACGCGACGCTCTTTAACCAGTACAACGACCTCATCGCGGCGCGGAAATCGATCCACAAAATACTCGATCGAGTGAACGCGGACTGCAAGCGTCTCTTCGAGGAGACGTTCAACGCGGTGCGCGATAATTTCAACGCGCTCTTTCAGAAGCTATTCGGCGGCGGTCGCGCGGATCTCACGCTTGAAAATCCGAATAATCCGCTCGAGAGCGGGGTCGATATCGTCGCGCGTCCTCCGGGTAAAGACTTGAAGAGTCTTTCGCTCTTGAGCGGCGGCGAGAAATCGCTGACGTGCGTGGCGTTGCTTTTGGCGATTTTCCAGCATCGCTCCAGTCCGTTGTGCGTACTCGACGAAGTGGACGCGGCGCTCGACGAAGCGAACGTGAATCGATTCGCGAACGCGCTCCACGATTTCATACCGACGACGCAGTTCATTTTGGTAACGCACTCGAAGAAGACGATGTCATGTTCGAAGGCGATTTACGGCGTAACGATGGAGGATTCGGGCGTGTCGAAGATTCTGTCGGTGCATTTCGACGACGTTGGAGAAAACGGGGAAATCCTCGTTAAGACGCGCGATCGCGACGGTAACGGTCCGCGACTTTCGCAAAACGTCGGATAACGAAGTTTTCAAGACCCGCTTTTTCGGAAAAAGCGTCCTTTTTAAACAAATACGACTTGACGTATCGCCGCAAATGATTATTATTGCCCCTGAAAATTACTGAAGGACGGAGATTAACGCGTTTATCGCGCGATCGCCGTTTGTCGTTTCGCCGCTTTTGTTTAAAAGTCGACGTAGCGACGCCTCGACGCCGCCGTCGGTTAGCAACGCATTCCGCGGCGCGCGCTAACGTATCCACATATTTTAAGGAGTCGGATCGTGAAATTAACAATGCGTAATTACCTTGACGACGAACTCGCCAACGCTGCGACGCTTATCGCAACCTACCATGACGTCAAAGCCGCGAAGAACAGCGACGGCGACAACGACGACGGCTGGGAAGACGACGACGAAGACGACGACGAAGAAGGCGACTGGAACGGGAGCGCCAACGAAGACGACGACGACGACGATTGGGACGACGATGACGACGATCTCGATTGGGAAGACGACGACGAAGACGACGAGTGGCTCGACGACGAAGAGGAAGACGACGAGGACGACGACGATTACGACTGGGACGAGGTCGATAACGACGACGCCGACGACGACGCCGACGACGACGATTGGGACGACGACGACGATGACGACGACGATGATGACGACGACGACGACGATTACGACGAATAATCGCGTCTGAATCTCCGCTTGCCTCGAATACGACGCCTTGTTTATCGCATACGCGACGAGCAAGGCGTTCTTTCATTATAGAGACGCGCGCGAAAAAACTTTTTCTATCTTTCCAATTTATCCTATATAAACAAAGTGATATTTGCGTTGTTTGTTCAGAAATATTAAACGGAAACGACGTCCGTTTGAATAATTTTTATTTACCTATCTTAACTATATTCACTATATTTGAATAAGCGCCCTACTACGCCACACCGTCAACGACGTGGGAGGCGTCGTAGGAGATAGGAAATAACGTTTGCAATTGCCGTCGTTTCAGACTTGCAATAAGAAAACGACGACGCTTATGAAGAGCTCCTTCAACGATCTGCGTCGCGTTCGAGAAAACGCTTTTCTTATTATGCGAATCGGCTGAAACGCGTTTAATCTCAACGACTAACAAATACGAACGACTTATTGGTCTCGCCGACGAACCGAATGGCATGGACGTTGGTCATATTATGGAAAAATCCAGACAAATCTCCGATTATTTCAAAACGACAACATTCGCTATATTCTACGGCGCACGCGCGTTTCCTCCACCGCCCCTCGTTCTTTTCTTAACCGTCTCTTTATGTACGACTCTTGTTATTCCGCGCGCTCAAAGATATACTTAACGCTTAAGCGCAGAGCCGACTCGGCGAATCGTTCCTTCGACGCCGGTTCAAGCGAAAACGTTCAGGGATATTCACGCGCCAGCCTGTATGGAGGCAAAAACAGTGTCGTTACTTCAAGATCAAACCGTTTGCGTCGTCGACGCGTACGGACTCATATACCAGGTCTTTCACGCTCCCGGTATGGAAATGACGAACGCTTTCGGGGAACCGACCGGCGCCGTCTTCGGGTTCGCGCGCGATATCGTCGCCTTAATGACGAAATTGCGACCTGATTATCTCTTCTGCGCCTACGATATGCACGCGCCAACCTTTCGAAGCGCGCTCTATCCGGAATACAAGGCAAATCGTCCGCCGACTCCCGACGATCTCCTGCTACAATTCGATTTCACGCGCGAATTTCTGAAATGTCTCGGCGTTCCGGCGATCGGCGTCGTCGGCTTCGAAGCGGACGACGTTATGGCGACGATCGCGACCCGCGTTCAGGAACTCGGCGGCAAAACGATTCTCGCCACTTCGGATAAAGACGCCAGACAACTCATCAACGACTCGACTTCAATCTACCTCATCCGAAAAGATCAGACCTACGGCGAGGCGGAACTCTTTGCCGATTGGGGGATCGCGCCGCGTCAGGTCGTCGACTTCCAAGCGCTCGTCGGGGACAAGGCGGACAACGTGCCCGGCGTGCCCCTCGTCGGTCCGAAGGTCGCAAGCGAACTCCTCGCGAAATACGACACGCTCGAAGGCGTCTTTCAAGGCGCGATCGGACAAAAGGGGAAGCGGTTCGAAAATATTCGCAACGGACAAAACGACGCGCTCCTCAGCCGACAACTTGTTACGCTAAAAAAAGACGCTCCGATCGAACTCGATTGGAACGAAGGCAAGCTCGGGCCGATTCACGCCGACAACCTGCGCGTCGCGTTCAAATACTGGAACTTCCGATCGCTCCTCAATAAAGTTGACGCGCTCGCGGAAGAGTTCGGCGACGAGCCTGCCCCGCCGTCCGAATGGCTCGCAAAAATCCAAGAGGATCGCAACGCCTTTCTCGGACGAACGACGTCTGAAGCCGCGCCGTCCCTACTCGACGTCAGCGGCGACGCTCCGGCTCGCTCGGAATCCGCCGCCTTGTCGCGCGGATCCTCCTCCTCGTTCGATCCCCAGGCGCCGCTCGCGACGCGACTGCGCTCCTCGCTCTACGGGTCAAAATCGAAATCGTCCGACGCTCCGGTTCCGCACGACGATTTCGCCGTCTTTGAACTCGTCGGCGCGCAACGCTTCCGCAACCTTGCAAGCTTGCCGCTCCCGAAGAACGCGGCTTCCGACGTTGGCAAGAGGGAAATCGTCGTCGTTCAAACGCGCGACGCGCTCGAAAAGCTCGCGCAAACGCTCGCGGCGGCGTCTGCGTTCTCAGTCGCGACGATAACGCGAGAACTTCCGGAAATCGGCGCGGTTCGTCCGCGCTTCGCGACGCTCTGCGGGCTCGCGTTCGCCGTCGCGACGAACGAGGCGTTTTACGTCCCGTTACGCGCGCCCCTTGGTGAAAAGACGCTCGAAATCGACGACGCGCTCAATATTCTCAAAGCGCCCCTCGAATCAAGCGAAATCGCCAAGATCGGATTCAATTTAAAATACTCCGCGCTCGTTCTCTTCGATCATGGCGTCAAATTGCGCGGAATCGGGTTCGACGCCGCGCTCGCGGACTACCTCGCGCGCTCCGGCGAAACGCGGCGCGAACTCGACGAACTCGCCGCCGCGTACCTCGATCGGACGCTCTTCAATATCAAAGGCGCGCTAGGATCCGGCGCTAAGAAGACGACGATCGATTTTCTTCCGTTCGAAGTCGCGGGAGAATACGCCGCCGACTCCGTTCTTGTTCCGCTGGCGACCGCGTACGCGTTTAAAGAGAAGATCGCGGCGGCGCCGGAACTCGAACGCCTCGCTTTCGATCTCGAATTTCCAATTCTCGAGATTCTCGCGGAGATGGAGCTAAACGGGATCGCAATTAACGCGGACGTCTTTCGCGCCGCGTCGGCGGAATTTCTTGCGCAACAAACGCAACTCGAAGCGGAAATTCGTCGCGAAGTCGCGCTCTACGATCCCGAACCGGGCTTTGCGCAATCGATCAATTTGAACTCTCCGAAGCAGCTCCAGCGGCTACTATTTGAAGACCTCCACCTTCGCGTCGTTAAAAAGACGAAAAGCGGTCCGAGCGTCGACGCGGAAGTTCTCGAAGAACTCGCGACGGAGCATCCGATTCCGCACAAGATCGTCGAATGGCGAAAACTTGTGAAATTGCGCGGAACGTACCTCGAACCGCTCCCGCTCCAAACGGCGCCTTCCACGCGACGCATCTGCGCGACCTTCAATCAGGCGGCGACGGCGACCGGACGACTCAGTTCGAGCGATCCGAACCTGCAAAATATTCCGACGCGCACGGAAAGCGGCAAATTGATTCGTTCCGGCTTCGTACCCGACGAGTCGTTAGGGTTCGACGCTTTCGTTTCGTGCGATTACAGTCAAATCGAACTTCGCGTTCTCGCGCATCTTTCCGGGGACGAGCGTCTCATTCGCGCGTTCGAAACGAATCAGGACGTTCACGCGAGCGTCGCCAGCCAGCTTTTCCACGTCGCCCCGGAAAACGTCGATCCGAATCTGCGTCGTATGGCGAAGGCGGTCAACTTCGGACTCGTGTACGGTCAAACCGCGTTCGGACTCTCGAAGAAGCTCAATATCAGCGCCGGGGAAGCGCAGGACTATATCGACGCATTCTTCGCGACTTATCCGCGCGTGCCGGCGTTCTT
>ONGM01000096.1 GCA_900317365.1 uncultured Planctomycetota bacterium | reverse complement strand
TTTGCGAGCGCTCCGCCAATGATCGGAGTCGTCATAAAGAGAGTTTTCGATCAAAAAAACGCCGCGCATTTTGGAGCCTGCGCGGCGTGGGATCGACGACGGAGCGCAACGTCAAGCCGCGCGGCGATCTGCCGGCTACTTGACGACGATCGTTCCTTTGCCGCTCGATTGGAATGAGAAGAAGAGCGTATGAGTTTCTTCGTCCCAGCGGACGTTTTCCGCTTTCACGCCGTCGACGAAAACGTCTTGAGGCTGCGCGTCGAGTTTGAGTAGCGTGATCGCGACGATATCGGACGCCGACGTTACGTCGAGAACGACGGCGCCGTCGGCGCGGTTCGAGATCGATTCGATTCGACAACTCGACGCCAGAACGGCCGGCGACGGCGCCGTTACCCGGTCGAGGTCAAGAAGCCACGCGCGCTCGTTCGGACGAATTGTCGCGCGTCGTTGAATTTCGAGTTTCGGATCGAAAAGATTGACGAATCGTCCGTTGATCGTTAGCGGATCGTTCGAGATCGATTCGTTCATTACGGAGGCGAGAAGGTAGGGACCGCGCCTTTTGAGGAAGTAATTGCGCTCTTTGAAATCTATCCCGACCGTTTTCGCGGCGTCGGCGACGAGCTTGCGGTATTCGTCCGCGTTCGCTTCGGAGCGGCAGTAATACGCCGGACGTTTGCGCTCGACGAAGACCCAGCCGGAACCGTATTGATACTTACCCGGCGCTTGATCGCGCGCCAATCCCATGAGTTCGAGAAGATGATCGATCGGCGAGACGTACGCGTTTTCTTCGTGCGAATTCCACCAGTCGCGCGCGGCGTTGTATCCGTCTTTACGCGAATCGACGATCACGAGCGCGCCGCCGCGCGCGACCCAGTCGGCGATTACCGGATGCAGTCCGGACGAGAAAGGCTTTTGGAAGTCGTAACTGAGAACAAGAACCTTGTACGGATCAAGGTAATGCGGGAAACGCATCGCGTTGTCGAGAACGGGAACGTCGACGGGAACGCCGCGTTTAACGAGCGGAGTCGTGAGACCTAAGAAGTCGTTGAGGGAGTTGAGTTCGTTCGCGGTGGGACGCAACGGGTCGTTCGGTTCCGGCGCGGCGCAATCTCGCGCGGTCGGGTTGGCGCGCTGGAACATAGCGGAGTCAGCGAGAAAGACGCCGATTCCTTCGGTTGCGCCGGTTTGGACAGGAGAGTCTTCGCCGTTCGCCTCTTCAGCGGAGAGCCATGCGACGTCGGCCTGATCCATGTCGCGCAACTGTTGGAAGACGAGAGTCAGGGTCGACGCGTAATCTTGCGGAATTCGCGTCGCGTCCGGCGATCCGGCAGGGTATGAGCCGAGGAAGACGCGGCTCGGCCAGGGCGCGACTTCGTAATAGTGCGATCCGGAGCGCATGAGGGACGCGACGAGCGTGCAGAGATAGTTCGTTTTGTAGTCGTTCCAATCGTAGCGGGGATTGTCTTCGACCGGGTCGTTAAGGTAGTAAACGCGTTTGTTCGTTCCGCGCGCGAGTTCTTGCATAACGCCGTATTCGAGCAGCCCCATTTCGAAAGTTCGCTCTGCGAAAACGCCGTTATAGAAATTTCCGAACCGCGAGGTTCCAGTCCAAATTTGAGCGATAAACCCGTCGACGCCGGAGAGATCGAGCAACGAGGCTTCCGGACTGACCATTTGAATTTGAGCGTAACTCAGAAGGCTATGGGTCGCGACGTATATCTTGAGAGGTCGATCGTACGTTTTAATCGAATACTCTTTGAGCTCTGAGGCGACGCGGTCGAGCGCGCGACGATAGAGGCTCTGCTTGAGTTTCGAAGCGCGATATTGCGCGTCGAGGGACGAGTCCGGTCGAATCCAATCTTCATTGTAATAAATCCGCCATTCTCGTTTAAATGAGTCTCCAAATCCGGTGAACGCCCAAAATTCCGGTTCTTCGAGATAGATTTCGTCGACTCCGGCGTCAACGAGCTTGCGCAGTCGGAACGTTAGGTAGTTTGTGAACGAGACGCTCGGCGAAAGGTACGGCGTTGCGGCGTCGTGCATCATTCTCGAACCGTCCGCTTTGACCTGCGCGTCGTCCCAGTGGTCGACCCCGTCGAATTTCCCGTCGAGATACTCGCCGTAGCCTCCCCACGCGACGCCGGTCATAATCGCGATTTTGGATCCGCTTTTTTCGCGCCATTCCGGCAACGATTCGACGACGGCGTCCGACGCGCCGTAGACCATGACGACGTCCGCTTTCACGTCGAAGCGCGGGTCGTATTTGCCTGCCTGTTGGTATGAAGTGCGCTCGAGCGCGCGATCCGTTATGAGATTAGGAGCGAATTGCGCGTCGTTCTCCGCGCCAAACGCAAAAACGCCCGTCGCGCTGACCAAGATTGTCGACGCGACGAATGAGAATAGTTGTTTTAGCGACATTTTTGACCTATTGAGTCTTGTAAAGGGTAGGCGAATGGACGCGCGCCGAGTCGCGCGTCCGCGTTATATCTTATTCTCTCGCGATTCGAGATTCAAGCTGACGTCCTTTTTCCTCGGCGATTTCCGAGTGAAACGACTCTTTTCAGAATAAAGAAAAATTTTTTGTTTTTTTCCCTTGACGATTCGCGAAACCGCTCTATAATTACCCGTGTTGTTTGACACGAGACGTTAAACGACGCCCGATACGGGGAGTTAGCTCAGTTGGGAGAGCGCGACGTTCGCAATGTCGAGGTCGAGGGTTCGACTCCCTTACTCTCCACTAAAAGCGGTTCATTTGAACCGCTTTTTTGTTTCTTGTCGTAACGGTTTCCCAAAAGCGGTTTTCAAAAGAAGGAAAAGTTTTTGACCGGCGCCGTTTTTTCGACAATCTTTTTTGCGTTCTTTTTTCGCGATCTTTTTCTTCAACGTCTTTGCCTTTCTCCTTGCCTGATTCGGATAGGTTTTGACGTTTCTAAGAGCGCGCGAATAGCGAAGCAGGGTACGGTTTGTCTTTGATTCGTTTTCAAGAGAGACGGTATAGCGAAAGACCGTTTAGCGGGCCGTCTATACGGCAAGACACAAAAAAGCGCTCCCTCGGTTGACGGACGGGGGAGCGCGCGTTAAAAGACGTAGAGCGGATTATTCAGGCTTGCCGACGAGTTCGAGGTAATCGTCGAGGACGTGCGTGGAACCGCTTTCTACGAAGGCGAGCGCGCCTTGGATGTTGGCGAGTTCTTTCGTGATATAGTAGTCGGCGACCTTCTTCTTTCTGTCGTTGACGGTCGCTTGCCCGAGGAGATAGTGCCCGATGAGAATAGCGATCGCGGCGTCCATCATCTTACGAGCGCGCAGTTCGACGTAGACGGAGCCTTTTTCGCGCGCGAAGGCGACGGCGTCTTCAAGTTTTGCGCGCGCGACGACGAGTTTCTGTTTGAGCGCTTCGAGTTTTTCGTCGCCAAGCTCTTTCGCTTCGAAAGTCTCGACGTAATCCTTGTAGACGCCGGAAGTCAGCCCGCGGATTGCGGCGACGATTTGCAGTTGCGACGTTCCTTCGTAGATCGTCGTAATGCGCGCGTCGCGGTAGTATCGTTCCGCCGCGTAGTCTTTCATGTACCCGCTTCCGCCGAGAACTTGGAGGGCGTCGGTCGAGACGCTAATGCTCATTTCACTGCAGAAGTATTTGCTCATCGGCGTGAGCATGGCGTTGAGCTTTTTGTAATATCGCGCTTTTTGTCGGAAGGTTTTCTTTTCTTCGGCCGTGAGCGCGTCGGCGTTGCGTTCGAGGAGTCTGTTGGTGTTGTTTTCGTAATCGCAGACGCGCGCGGTTTCATAGCACAAAGCGCGCGCGGCTTCGATACGGACTTTCATGTCGGCGACGAGTTCCGCGACGGCGGGAAGCGCCTCGATCGGGGCGCCGAACTGCTCGCGAGCGGCGGCGTAGTCGCGCGCGAGTCGTTGCGCGGCTTCCGCGACGCCGAGCGACTGCGCGGCGATGCCGAGTCGCGCGCCGTTCATGAGGGACATGACGTACGTAATGAGTCCGCGTTGACGTTCGCCGATAATGCGGCAGGGCGCGTTCGTGAAGACGATTTCGCACGTCGGGGATCCGTGAATGCCGAGCTTCTCTTCAAGGTGTCGGACTTTGAGCCAAGGACCTTTGTCGCAGACGAATAGGCTCAGACCGCGACCGTCGGAGATATTATGTTCGCTACGCGCCAGAACGAGCAGGACTTCGCCGCAACCGTTCGTAATAAAGCGTTTAACGCCGTTGAGAACCCAATTTCCGTCGGCGTCTTGATCCGCGCGGAGTCGAACGGCTTGAAGGTCGGAACCGGCGTCCGGTTCCGTGAGCGCCATAGCGCCGGTAACTTCTCCGCGTGCGAACTTCGGAAGATACTCGTCTTTGAGTTCTTCCGACGCGAACGCGTAAATCGTTTCCGCAATTCCTTGCAGTCCGAACATGTTCATGAAAGAGCAATCGCCGCGGGCGACGATTTCGGTCGCCATGGTATAGACGAGCGTCGGACAGTTGATACCGCCGTATTTGCGCGGAAGCGTGAAACCTTGGAGATCCGCGCGCGCCATGACGTCGAGATTCTTCTGAACGAGCGGATGAAGCGTTACCGTTTGATCGTCGTTGAGCGTGTTCCCTTCGCGGTCGACCGTTTCGGCGTTTTCCGCTAGTACGTTGGCAGAGAGTTCGCCGACGATCTTGAGAACGTTCTTGTAGTTGTCGATCGCGTCTTCAAGACTGCGCGGCGCGTAATCGGCGTCGCCGTTCGGCGTTTCGCGCTCTTGCATTTCGGCGATATTCTTGAGATCGAAATAATCGAGAAGGAACTGGATATCCTGATTGTCAGTGTAAAAGTTGGCCATAAAATCCTCTAAATTTCGGCTGTTCTGACCTTCTGCCATACGGAAGGAGCATAGGGCATTATACAATGATTGCGCGTTTTATAACAGGTCATTTTACGTTGAAAACGGTGATTTTCAGGCGCCAATCGCGTTTTTTGAGAAAAATTGGGCGACAAGAAAAGAAAAACGCCGCTCCCTCTCTATGAGAAAGCGGCGTTCCATACGGCAAACCGCTATCGCGAAGAATTGCGGTTACAATTGCGGAACTACGCGAACGCTTGCGCGCGTTTCTTACTCTTCCGACTTATCCTTGCTTTCTTCGTCGGAGACTTTCTTCGCGGATTTGGACGCGCTTTCGATTTCGTCTTCAATACCGTTGACGCCCCTTTTGAACTCCGTGACGCTACGACCGAGGGATCGCATTACGGACGGAAGACGATTGCCGAAGAGCAAAAACGCAATGACGGCGACGATAATAAGCTGTACGTGGTTGAAACCCATTGTTGACCTTTCAAATATGTAACGACGCCGAAAGGATTCGGCGGGCGTTTATTTTCTATCTAAAACGTCGCGAAGGCAAACTACGCGACGGCGTGAGGAGCTTAAACGCTCTAATAGTTATTCTAATTGGAACGATCGCGCCGTCAACAAGAATTGAAAAAAAATCCGTATTTTGCGCTTTTTTCTTCAAGCTCCGGACGGTTAGCTCAGCAGGAACTGCTTGTCTTCCGGGAGATGAACGCGGAACTTTTCGGACATTTCAAGAATCTTATTGACCGGCAACGTTTCGGCGCGAATCTCGCCTTGAAGTTCCATCTCGTCCAAGACCTGATCGACGACTTCCTTGCCCAGCTTGTTTTTGAACGCGCTACAGAGTACGGAGCGCAGGAACTTGCGACGATGGAAAAAGAGCGCTCGTATGAACTCGTGGAAATACCTCAAATTCGGAATACGCGCTCGCTTCTTTTCGTTGTATACGACCTGCACGATCGCGGAATCGACCTTCGGACGCGGCCAGAAAACCGTCGGCGGCATGACGCGCACGATTCGGCAATCGCACTGCGCCTGCATCCAGACGGCGAGCGCGCCGTAATCTTTCGTGCGCGGTTTCGCGACGATTCGGTCGCCCACTTCCTTCTGAATCGTTACCGTCATCGAATACGGCGGTATGTCGGTCAGTAGAAGATTCGACATCAACGGCGTCGCGATCTGATACGGAAGGTTGGCGCACAACTTGAAACGTCGATCCGGCGATTTACCCAACTCTTCGCGAACGACGCGAAGAACGTCCTGATTGAGACGATTTTTATTCTCCAAAATGTCCGCGAAAAGAAAGCGTATGTTTTTCTTGTCCCAATGCTCTTGCTTCGCCATTTCGTGCATGACGGCGTCAACTTCCACCGTGACGACCTGACCGGCCTCCATCGCCATGGCGCCTGTTAGGGATCCCGTGCCGGTTCCGACTTCCAGAACGACGTCGTTCTCGCAAAGCTCTGCGGAACGGTGCAAAAGATGCAATAGATTGAGGTCGATGAGGAAGTTTTGACCGAGTTTTCCCCGAGGGTGAATACCTAGGGTTTCGAATCTCTTCATTAAATAGGCGCGCGTTTGATTATTGGAAGAACCTTCGCTCATATGGAGTTCCTAACGACAAAAAGACGGCGTCGGCGCGCGACGCGCTATCGGTATTGTTCGATTGACGAATTTGTATTTAGTATAACAAATTCCGCAAGACTGCAAACGTCCCCGCTCGCAATGCGGCGCGATTTAGCGACGCGGAATATTAGGTTCGCGCGCCCTCGACGTATCGGCGGTCTGACGACGCGACGTCAAAGTTCGCGCGGGTCAGACGTCGTCGGAATCGTAGACGTCGGCGGCGTATTCGTCGCGATTATCGAAATCGTCTAACGCGTCGGAGAGCGCGCGATCGACGTCGACGTCGGCGAGCGTTTTGGCGACGTCGGGCGTTGCGAAAATGCGCACGCGCTTGACGTAGTCGTCGAACTGCTCCTTTGCGAGCGCGTTGACGACCGGCGAGACTTCGGCGAGGGGACGATAGACGTTTTCGCGCGGGTAGAACACGTCGATTTTAAATTCGACTTCCTTATCGATAGGCGGGGCGTCGAGAAGGATCGTCTCTTTAGGGGTTCCGACAAGGCGTGCGAGACGGTCGGAGACGGCGCAAATCGCGTCGTAAGGTCGACCGGCGAGTCGCGCGTACAACGTTGGCGACTCCATTGCGCTAAATTCGCTGACGCGCTTAAAGAGTCGACGCTCTTCGCCGAAGATTCCGTCGAGCAGAGCGAACGCGCAACGCGCTTGAAAACGAATTTCTGCGGAAGAAGACGTCTCGTACGTCTTGCAGAGTTCGAAGAGTCGCGCTTGAAAACGATCGTCGTCGAGCGTTTGAAATTCCGACGCCAACGCCGGAAACGCGTCCAAGCCGGCGCATTCGACGAGATAATGGATCGCGCGCTGGAACATGACGGTCGCCGAGCGCGCCGCGTGATGCCAATAAACCTCGCTGAACATGACGTATCGCGCGAAAACCATGAGTTCCGCCGCCGTCTTGCCTTTGCTCGCGATCGCCACGCCGTCCCCTTGACGATTGAGACAGACGCTCCCTACGAGGCGTTCCAAGTCGTAGTTTCGACCGTAAGGAACGCCGGCCGCGCAACTGTCGCGCATGAGGTAATCCATCTTATCGACGTCGACCGGACCCGAAAGAATGCTCGCTAAGAGTCGAAAGACGGTCGCGCGACGATCGTATTCGGCGTCCGATTCGTCGCTCCGACGCGCAGGGGGGCGTTTCATGAGGACGTCGCAGACGTTCGTCGGGTCAATCTTCCAGTCTTCGCGCAACGCCGGGGCGAGTTCTCCGCAAATAAATCTTTTCGCCGCTTCTTCGTGCGAAACGAGTCCCGGCGTTTTTAGGTCTTCGAGAAGATGACAAAAGGGGAAGTGCCCGACGTCGTGCAGCAACGCGGCGAGAATAAAGAGTTCCGCCTCTTCCGCTTTAACGAGGGCGGCAAACCGTTCGTCGTGAGCGAGGCGTTTTAAGACGAGCAACGCGACGCGATAGACCCCGAGCGAATGTTCGAACCGCGAATGCGAAGCGCCGGGATAAACGAGTCGCACGAATCCGAGTTGCGACACGCGCGCTAATCTTCGGAACGCTCGAGTGTCGACGATACGTCGCACGCGCGGCGTTAGCGGAACGTCGAGTTCCGGGGGAATGCGTATAATTCCGGAGCGTGCGTCGAGTCCGGCAATTTCAGGTATCGTTAAAATATCGCGCGCGGTAGTTTGGGTCATGGGATTGCCGTCAGCGATCCTTTCTTCGCTGATCGTAAGGAGCTTTAACGTCGGCGAGTTCCGCTTCGAAGAGTTCGATAATCTGCCGACCGACTTCCGAATCTGCGGCCGTTCGATAAAGGTCGCGATAATTCAACCTCGCGCCGGAGCGTCCGGTCGGACTTGCGCCGGGCGCGGAAGGTCTTTCGCGGGTAGCCTCGGCGCCGGTCGGCTTCGGCGTAGGCGCTTCTTTGATAGACGGATCGACGATCAAGCGCAGATCGGCGTCGGACTGGAGGCGTTCCACGAGTTTTGCGCGGATTTTGTCGCGTTCGCCTTCGCAATAATCGCGCGCGACGCTATTTGCCGCAGAGAAGACGACGACAAAATTACGCGGTTTTTCAACGACGATTTTTGCGAATTTCTGAGCTTGCGCCGGCAAAATGACGCCTGCGTTCGTCGCTTCCGACCAGATTGTAGCGAGGTTTTCGCTCGAATAATCCAGCCATTCAGGCGCCGCGTCTCGATACGTTGCGACCGCCGGGCGCGGCTTCGGCGAAGCTGGGACCGGCTGTTCGACCGATTGATTTGCAGGAACGGCGGCGCGCTCCGTCTCATGTGAACTCGAGACGTTCGTTTCGGGTTCTGCGGCGTTATTCGTTAGAACGTCCCGATTTTTTTTTTGATCGCCTGAGTCTGATTGAACAGGCGATTCGGGGGCGCTTAACGGCGACGCTTGCGACGCAGGCATGGGAACTTGCGGGAAGCTCCCGCGTTTCAACTGCGTAATGAGCGTTTCGAGCGCTTGCAGTCCGTCGAGTCGACAGAGACGTGCGAGCGCAATTTCGACGAGAACGCGCGTTTGGGCGCTGAATCTCATACGTTGCGCGGTCTGATCGAGAATTTGCAACGACGCCAGGATCCGCTTGATTCCAAAGGCGTTTGCGATCTTCTGGAGATCTTGATAGCGCGCCATAGGCGAATAAAGGAGCTCGCTCGGTCCGCATCCGCTTGAAACGACCATGAGGTCGCGATAGACTCCGAGGATCTGTTCCAACATAGCGCCGAAGTCGACTCCGTGCTTTCCGGCGAGACTAACGGTTTCGAAGACTCGAGCGGCGTTCCCTTCAAGGGTTGCGTCAAGGATATCGAAGATCGTTTTATCGTCGACGGAACCGATCATGTTGCGGACGTCGGCGAGGGAAATGTAGTTGGGCGCGAAGGAAAGGAGTTGTTCGAGTAGGGACTGCGCGTCGCGCATCGAGCCGTTGGCGCGTCGCGCGAGGACGTCGAAAACGCCGGGTTCCGCCTGCGCTCCCTCTTCTGAGGCGATTTGCGCAAGTCGAGAAGAAATCGACTCGCCGCCGATACTATTGAAATCAAATCTCTGGCAACGCGACAGAATCGTAATCGGGAGTTTGTTCGGCTCCGTCGTGCAGAAGATGAACTTGACGCGCTCCGGCGGTTCTTCCAGCGTTTTGAGAAGCGCGTTGAACGCTTCGCGCGTGAGCATATGAACTTCGTCGATTATGTAAATCTTGTATAACGACCGGCTCGGCGCGACGGCGGCGTTCTGACGCAACTGACGGATTTCGTCGACTCCGCGATTGCTTGCGCCGTCGATTTCGAGCACGTCGACGTCTTCGCCCGACGCAATGCTAACGCAACTTTCGCATTTTAAGCACGGGGTGGTCGTCGGACCATGGACGCAGTTTAACGCTTTAGCGAAGATGCGCGCGCACGACGTCTTGCCGACTCCGCGCGCGCCGGTGAAGAGATACGCGTGTCCGACTCGGTTGCTCGCAATAGCGTTCGTGAGCGCGCGCGCCGCAGTTTCTTGACCGATCAGTTCGCTGAACGTTTGGGGACGGTAGCGTCGCGCGACGACCTGATAGGCGCCTGATTTCTGCGCGTTGTGAGTCGAAGGCGCGGCGACGGGCTGCGGTTCGGAAATCGCCGACGGCTCGGAAAGAGGAGTCGCGATGCGCGCGGACGTCGCGCGCTCCGGTTCAGAAGCGGTCGCGGTATGAGACTCCGGCGCAGGGGAATCGGGCTCTTCAGCGACGGCGGACGTTGCGTCGGAAGGCGACGAGGCGACAGTCGCTTCCGATACCGAGCTTTCCGCAGGTTCCTCTGCGGCGGGACGCGGCGGGACAGGCGCCGATTCGTCAGGCTTTGATTCGACAGGCTCAGGCGCCGTCGCGACTTTTGCGTCGACTTTTACGTTGACGTCAGGAGCGGGTTCGGTCGTCTTTTCGTCGAGAGGTTCTTCTGCGGTTACAACCTGATTGTCGCCCGGATTCTGATTGTCGATCAGAGCGTCAATCGTCGTCGCAGGCGCCGTCGCGGACGCTAGGAGATCGTTCTGCTCCTGCGTTGTTTCGACAGGAGCGGGCGCAGGCTTTTCGGGTTCCGGCGTCGGGGACGGAGCGGGAGCGTCGCTCGTAGCGTTGATGAAAAGAGGATTGGATTCGAAGAGCGCGCCGAAGGACGGTTGCGTTTGCGCGCTTTCATCAGGAGCCGTTGCGCGACTCGCCTTCTTCGTTTTACGAGGCGAGCGTTTTTTGACGACCTTTTCGTTAGCCCCGTCTTGCGCGTCGGTAGGTTCCGGCGCTCCGCCAAAGAGCAAGCCGCTGACGTCGTTCGACGAATCGGATGAAGAGCGTTTCACGTGTCGACCTCTTGGAATGAATGGTGAGATTACGCTAAGCGCTAGTTCGCAACGCCGAACGCCAGCGCACGCCACTAGTATAACACGCGATACAGCTTTTGTCGACTTGTCGGAGCGAAAGATGACGAGCGCGCGTTCAACGGAAGCTCGCTTATTCGGTACAATCGTAAGGAATAAAACGTCAAGAAATAAAAAACGACCCTCATCGAGAATCCCCAGCACATAAAAGTTACCGTTTATGGCTGCTTGATTTCTCACCTGACCAGGTTCGCGGGCTCCCATTGCGGGGATCCTCGATGAAAGTCGTTTCACGCCGATTAATCTCTCAGCGTTGATCACATTGTAATCGAAGAAAAAATTTTTTCAAGTGGTAGAAAGAAGATTTGGTTTTCTTTTTGTCAAGATTATTGATTTTTGCGGCGTATGAGGTAGATTTTGGTGAAAAGTTACCGCGACCTAACGAAACGAAAGGGGGTTTTGTATGTCACTAGGCGCTAATGGACGCTCCGTCGCCGCGATCACAGGCGCGTCGAGCGGGTTTGGAATGATTTACGCCAATCGTCTCGCGTCCGAAGGGAACGATCTTTTGATTGTGGCGCGACGGAAGGAAAAGCTTGAAAACGTCGCGAAGGATATTCGCGAAAAGTACGGCGTCGAAGTTGAGACGATTGTCGCCGATCTTTCTCGTAGCGACGATTTAGCGCGCGTCGAGGCGCGAGTCGAAAGTCTTTCCAATTTGAAATATATGATCAACAACGCCGGTTTCGGCGGCAATAGCGCGTTTCCGAACGTCGACGTCGACGTCGAAACGCGGATGATTTTGACGCATTGTTTGGCGTCAATGCGTCTTTCGCGCGCGGCGTTAGTTCCCATGAAAGCGCGCGGACTCAAACGCGACGCCGGATACGTCGTCAACGTGGCGTCAATCGCCGGTTTTCTCGCCGGAAAAGGCGCCGCCGACTACTGCGCTACGAAAGCGTACCTGATTTCGTTTTCAAAGTGTCTTCAATGCGACGCGCGGAATTTCGGCGTGCGCGTTCAGGCTCTTTGTCCGGGGTTCGCCAACACGGAGTTTCATGACTCCGAAACGATGCGCAACTCAAATATCAAACAGATTTATCCGGAGATCATTTGGCAACGCGCCGATAAGGTGGTCGACGCTTCGCTTCGTTCCCTTCGCCGACGTTTTCGCCCGAACGTCGTCTGCATTCCCACCGTATTTTATAAACTTGCGTGGTTTTTCGGCGCGAGTTCGATCTTCGCGCCTTTAAGAATTCTTTTTTCTCGCGGCGCCGTTCGCTGATCTTGATTTGAGGGAAAACAAAGAAGCCGCGTTCCTCGTCTGCGGAAGGAACGCGGCTTCTTGCCTTTTACGAAACGCTTCGGAAACTGGGCGTGTCGCCTAGAAACCGCGCGCGGCGCGAAGATCTTCGAAATCGCGGAGATGATAATCGATTCCGACGAAGTCAAGCGTCTTGCACAACGCGCGCAACGCCACCCCGAGTCCGTCGCAACCGCTGTATCCGCCGAACTGACCGCCGCCTTTCACGTGCGGCTCGAGATCGAGGAACACGCCTGGAACGCCCCGGCTCTGATAGTATTCCGTAAGCGACGGAAGAATTTTCGCGAAGTCGCGAAGAATCGCCTCGTGCCCCGCGTAACCGCGATCGCATGGGACGAACCACTTCATCTTGTCCTCGTCCTGACGACCGCCTTTGACCTCCACCGTCGTCTTGTTATAGTCCTTGATGTGCATCCACCCGATTCCGGACTTCATGACCTCGTACTGTTCAAAAATTTCCGCCGTAGTGTAGCCTTGCACGACAAGATTTGCGGCGTCGAAGATCAATTTCATCGCCGGATGGTTGACTTGTCGGTAAATTTCCGCAAGGATCCAGCCGTTGCACCCGACCAAATTCGCTTCGACTTCAAGTCCGAACGTGAGATCGGAACGATGGCACGTCTCCGCGATTTTCCCGAGACGATCGACGACTTGGGAAATATATTTCTTTGGATCGTCGTCCTTGGGCTGATAGAACGAGAAACCGCGAATCAGTTTGGTTTCAAACATGTGAGCGAGATCGCAGACTCGTCGAACGTCGTTTGAAAGATATTCGTCAAACGGAACGTATGCGTCTTTCAAGCCGTCGTTCACGTCGAGCAATTTAATCTTACCGATTGGCGAGCCGATCGACGAAACGTTAAGACCGTAGTCGTTTTGAAGCGCTACGACCTGACGAATCTCGTCGGTTGTCAATTTCATAACGTTCTTAACGCCTTGCCCGTCTCCTAAGTTGACGAAACGCACGCTGTAATATTGCAGCCCCAATGCGGCGAACGTTGCGAATTGCTCGACCATCGTTTTCGTATTGGAGCATTCGTCGGCGAAACCTGTTAATACGACTTGAGGACGCGGCGTCTTTTTGATTGTCATAGTACGACTCTCCGGTTGAATGTGAGTTAGCGCGACAAGCGCTATGCTTGCGACGAAGAATGAATATTCAAAGCGCGTTCCGCGAGAAGAAGTCCGACTAGGGTCTTAGAATCCTGAATTGCGCCGGAGTCGATCATTTCGTCGATTTCGCTCCAGGTCTTCGGTTCCAACTCGATAAGCTCCCCGTCTTCGAGCGCGTTTTCTCCTGCGGTGAGTTCCGTTGCCAGAAACAGAAAGAGTTCTTCTTGAAGAATGCCCGGCGAAGTGAAAATCGACGTCAGCGGTTTTAGATTCTCGCAACGGTATCCGGTTTCTTCAATGAGCTCGCGTCTTGCCGTAACGATCGGTTCTTCGCCCTGTTCGCGCGTTCCTGCGGGAATCTCGTAGATCATTTGATTTACCGATATGCGATATTGACGAATCAGCGCCACTCGACCGTCGGGTAGAACCGGCACGATCCCAACCGCGCCGGGATGTTTCACGATGTGACGTTGCAAGAGTTTGCCGCTACGTCCGCGCTGCTGGCGCTCGACAATTTCAAAAACGCGCGATTTAAAAAGCGGCGTTTCTTGATTGACCTGTTCGTTTTGTTCGCCCATGAACTCGACTCGCTATATTGGAACTTTTGCTCCAAAAACATTCAAAAAAGATGCGACGCGTTCTCTTTCTCGACGTTTAATTTACAAACGCCGATTGCGCGCGCCGCCGACACGATTATAAAGCGCCGATCGATCCGCGTCAAGTTTTGAAGACCCCCGACGCGAACGAGATTTCTCGTCGTTGTTATCGTTTCGTTATTCGTCGTCGCTCGCGCGGAGATTCCACCTTTTGATCTGACCGAGGTCGTTGGCGAAATAGACGTATTGTTCGTCCGCTGAAATGGCGATCGCTTGCGCGCATTTGGCGCTTTCCGCGTAATCGTCGAGCGTGCGATACACGACGCCTTTGCGGATTTCCCATAACTGAAGTCGCGCGAACTCTCCTTCCGTCCCAACGACCATCTTCATCTCGCGCGGCGAAAACGCGAAACTGCGCACGATTCCTTCGTGCTCGCCGAGTTCCGCTATTCTGCGCCCGCTTACCGACTGCCATATCGTAACGAACTTCGGCTCGACGCGCGCCGCAAACGCTTTTCCCGACGGAGAAAATTTGCAGAATTTGCGTTCGACCGGGTAGGGTATCGCAATTTGCGAGACTTCGAGAGCGAAAAGAGGATACTTGGCCTTCGCAAGATCGACCGTTCGCGGGACGTTGAGATCCCAAATCACGATCTTGTATCGCGGATTGAAATTGAAGTCCCCGTGTAACGCTTGCGCGTTAGGGTCGTCCGGCATGATTTCTTCGACGAGCGTCGCGACGAGATCTTCGGCGTCCGCCACGTCGAGAACGTCGACGACTCGCCCGTATATCTCCTGATCGGAGGTTGAAGAGTCGAACGTCATTTTAATCTTGTCCGGAAACCGCGCGACGCGTTTGCGATCGCGTAGGAGGGCAATCGACCAGTTTTCGTCGAAAGGTCTCAATTCCTCTACGACAGGCTCTTTGACTTCGGTTTTTGTCGATTCCTCTTTTGTCGTTTCCTCGTTTTCTTTCGTTTCCGATTTCGATTTGTCCGCGTTTTCAGCTTTTTCGTCGGCGAGAGGGCGGAGCGCGTATTCCGGCGTCGGATTGTAGCAAATCAACCATTTGGCTTGCGGCGAAATACGCGTCGACGCGGCGTCCTTGACCTCTTGGGCGATTTTCACGCGCTGAACGGCGCCGTTCTTGGTTTCTTCCTCCGGTTCGCGCGCTAAGGAGAAAAGATCGTCGTTTAACTTCTTGACGAATAAAACGTTTGTTTGACCGTTCGGAGCGCCGCCGAACGGTTTCTGCGCAACGAAAACTTCACGATCCGAGACGTCTTTCGTGTCGGTTCCGCCTATTTCAGGCGTGGAATCTTCCGACGTTGAATCGGCTCCTTCCGAAATCGGACGATTGCCTACGACGTCTTCCGAGGCCGCCGCCGACTTATGCGGCTCCTCTTCGGTTTTGATTTCAGACTCAAGAGCGCGAAGGGGAGCGAGGGACGCTATTGCAGGCGGGGCAGGTGGAACGACGGCGTCCTCCGCAGGCGGCGCCGTTTGCTCGGACGCGTCAGCTAGAGACGACTCGACGTCGGGAAAGGGCGCCGGTAAGGCTTCGGGTAGGGAGGCGGATTCTTCCTCAGGCTGCTGGGGCGTTTGCGTTCGCGGGGGCGAGGCGTACAGTCTGGACGGCGTCGCGTAGAAGATCGGCGCGTCGTCGACGTCGACGCTTGCGCCGCGGACTACGGCGGAATCGAGAAGATCGTTTTGAGCGAGAACAGGCGCCGTCTTCGAATCGAGCCAGAAGAGTCGTCCTCCCTCTTTATCAAAGGCAGCGGCGCCTGTGGCGTCGGCGACGAGATAGGGCGATTGAGGCGCGATCGCTTCCGGACGAGCGTCTGCAAATTCGATATTCCAGACTTCGACTCCGATTTGCGCCGACGACGGCCGGGCTAAAACGAGCGGTTGCGAATCGTTCGAATGGAGCGCCGTTTCGAGAATGAGGCGTTTGGAGTCCGGCGAAAGCGTGATATTCTCGACGTCGTCGTCGATGTTCAAGACCAATTCGGTCGACGCGCGTAGCTCTTTTTCTTGTATTGTTGGGGAATCTTTTTGGATTAGTCTTCGCGCTTGAAGTTCGCGCAAACGCGCGCAACAGCCTAAGGAAGCGAGCGTCAACGCCGAGAGTAAAAGCGCGACGACTCCAACCTTCGCCATGCGAGCGGACGCGTCGTCTTCGCGTCGAAAGGAATGGTACAAACGTCGAATCATTATCTGCGACCTGCCGTGTTGTGGAACGACGTTTTCGCGCTTTAAAAGCCGATCGTATCTTGTAGGCGCGAATCGTCCGAGGATATGGCGAGACATTAAAGAAAGCGCCGCGATTGGTCAAGGGATTTTCGCGACTTGCTCTCGCGTAGGTTTTGACCGCCCATTTTGATTTTTTTCAGAAATTCCGCTTGACGATTTTCAAAGCGCGGTATAATGTGGTAAAGTCGTTTGAAGCGACGCGCACGCCCCCTTCGTCTAGTGGCCTAGGACGGTGGATTCTCAGTCCATAAACAGGGGTTCGATTCCCCTAGGGGGTGCTAAGGTCTCGGTAAGAGTTTTGCCGAGACCTTTTTTGTTGACTACTTCATTCCCTGTTCCTTATAGTCTTCATTGTCTTCGCATTCCCTTTCCGCCACGAGAGACATGGGGAGAACCGAAAGATCGCTTCGAATTGTCAGTCGCGTTCCGGATTTTCGGACGCGGTCTAATTGTTGACGGTAAAGCATTTTGTAAAGAAAAATCTTCTTTCTTTTGAGAATACGCGCAACATTTTTTCATTCGCCACCGTCATTAACAATATCAACGCGCGCCGAGTGAAACGGCTTGGACGCTCGAACAATCTTTTAGGAGAGGTTAACAGTGAAAAATAATAAAAGTTTTCGCCTCGGTTGGGCTTTTGCGGCGCTTTGCCTTCTGTCGTTCGGTATTTTCGCGAATATCGCCGACGCGCAGGAAACCAAATGCCCCTTTGCCGACGATTCCGTGATTTTGTATTCGTCTCCGACGACTCTCGCGAAAGCGGGTTGCGCCATGAACGACGCCGTCGGTTTTCAAGAGGAACTCGCCCTGGTGAATCAATTCCTTGACAAGGCGGACTCCGAAGTCGCGAAAGCCTACGAAAAAGACGATTTCCCGAAAAAACAATACGATTACTTGAGCGAGGTCTTGCGCAAAGCGTCGGGACAAGACTCCTTCGTGCGTTCCATCCTCGTTTCCTACTTCAAGTACGTCGACTGTGTTGTCGTCGCCGCCGAGCTTCCGGAATCGATCGACGATATCAAATCGAAGGGCGTTGAAGGTCTTTCCTTGACTCTTGTCTTCAATGCGAATCCTGGCGATCTCGATCCGCGCAAATACCTGGAATCGGAAGATCTGGAAATCCTGAAAGAAGACGATTCGACTTTGATCGGCAAAATTCGCATTCGCGACGGCGCCGAGATCAAAGCGACGATCTATTTCGGCGGAACGATTCTGAAAGACGTCGATAAATACGTGATCGTCGTCGGCTCAAAGGCCAACGTGGAAAAGAAAATTGAACGTTTCCAGAAAACGAGCGAATTCGTTACCAAAAGACTCGACGTTGAAGGTCTGGTTCAAGAGAATATCATTAAAGAGACCGTCTTTGCCAAAGCGGCTGGTTTCATCTCGGAGAAAGACCCGCTCACTGACCCGCGCGCCAAAATTGCCGTTGACGTTCTCAGTAAAATCAAGGGCGTGAAGACTCGCGCGTTCGCTTCAAAAGACGGCTTCAAAAAGGAAGTTGTCGCCGAGATTGCCGACGAGACCTCCGCTCAGAGTTATGTTGATCTCGCAAACGGCTCTCTCGCCGCCGTCAAACTTGTCGCTACGAGTCAAGAATCTTTGACTGCGGAACAGAAACTTGGACTGGAAGTCGCCGGAAAAGTCGTCTTCAAACGAGACGGATCTAACTTTGTCGCGAACAGCGAAGTCTCCGCCGAACAAATCAAAGCGTTCCTCAAAATCGCCAAAGAGCGTATTGGCAAATAATCACGAGAACTGAAACGCGCGACGTTCCTCGCTCTTTGAACAGACCGAAAACGCTCGTCGATCGAATGAAGCCGACCTTTCGAGCGCTGACTTGAAAGGTCGGCTCATTCTCTTACTGTTTTGACGATTCAACAAATGGAAAACCTCGAGATGAACTTATCGGACGCGACGAACGAACACCTCGTCGAACTCTTTAAAGTTCGGGTACCCGGCGCGTTCGATGAAATTGATCGACGGTATCGGGCGAAGCTGTCGCGCTTTTTCAATAGTCGGGTTCATTCTTACGCCGTCTCCGACGATCTGGCGCAAGAGACTCTTATGCGCGCGCTTCTACATCTCGACGATATTTCTAACGGCGTTTTTTTAAGCGGGTGGCTTTTCCAGATAGCGTATCGCGTTTATCTTGATTGGTTGCGGAAACGCGCGCGCGATCGTCAGGTCGTTTCTTACGACGATCAGACGCGCGTCGACGACGATTCGGACGGTTGCCGGGACGGGTTCGTCTATGCTTCCGACCGACCGCCGACGCGTCCGAACGGCGGCGCGATCGCAGACTATAATCCGAGCGAACTTGCCGTTCGTCGCGAAACGCGCGAAAATATATGGCGGATCGCAAAAAGGGTTTTGACCGACGATGAATTTAAAACGATTTGGATGAAATACGTTGAACGCGCCGACGACGACGAGACCGCTAAGGCCCTCGGCAAGGCCGTGAATTCGGTTCGCACGATTGCGTACAGGGCGCGTAACAAATTGGCGTGGTACCTTAAAGACCTCAACGAGGAATAGCGAACGTATTTTAAGAGTAGGTTTGGACGTAGTAACGGTAAGAAGTAGGACGGTAATATGGGATCAAATCATTTGTTTAACGACGATCGAGTCAACGGCTCGAAAGGGCTGGAAGAGCTTTGGGACGACGATGAACTTTCCCAGGATGATCTCGCGCAGGTAGAGGCTCTTCTCGACTCCGATCTTGACGACTTTCTTGCGAACGCTACCGAAGCTGATTTTACTTTCGACGCGTCGGACGTCCCTTGCGCGCTTCCATCCGTCGGCGCGCGACGCTGGTTCTCTTCTTCTCGAACGTTAAAGACATGGTCCTACGGAATTGCAACTTTGAGTCTCTTGACGGCGCTCTTCTGGGGAGCTTGGCAATCCGTGCCGAAGTCGGCGCCTGAGTCGCATGTGGTCGAGCGGAATAACGTCGATTCTGGACGGAGTCTCGACAGTTCTGAAGAGTCGACGAGCGATACGTTGGTTCCCAATGCCCTGGCTTTGATCAATTTTGAAAATAAGAGGGAAGGAGAAGACTGGGACGCTCTCGTGAACCTCGCTGATTTAGGCTTGAAGAAGCTCTCGACGCAAGACGAAGTCGACTCAACGCGCGCGGTTCTGCGCGCTGCGAATCCCGTCGAGATTTGTCGCGATATGGCGACGAGTCGACAGGAAAAGAAAAGACAAATCGTTAATAGCGTCGCGGAAATCGACTGGGGAAACGATTACCAATCGAATATTGACGATTTAAACGCTATATACGATTCTTTAACCATAAGCGACGTTATTTTGCTCGACCCGTTGATTTCTGTTTTTGATAATGTATTATTAGCTTCAGACGGAACTCAGTGAACTCGTCATGGAACGACGTTGACCTCTTACCAATAGCTAAACGAACAGGAAAGCGCTATATGGAAAAACTACGAAAAATCAACGTCTTCTTTTGCTCGGCGATTCTTGCGCTAACGCTGGCGACGACGTTGCCGACGGTCGCCGTCGCGTCCGACGACGTCCATGAGACGACGATTCAACCGAAAATCAAGTTGATCGGCGCCTTTAAAAACGGTATCGGCGTCGTCGCCGAAGATTATGAAGTTTCGGCGCTCGGTCGATTCGTCGCCGCGCAACCGCCTAGTCCTTTGCACGGCTCGTTTTTTGTCGAGAGCGACGCCGTCGTGGAAACGAGCGCGAATTTCGGCGACGTCGAAATCCCGATTAACCAAGCGACCGACTTTAATTGGGCGACTGATCTCAAAGATACTTGGCTTCGCCTTCGACTACCTGGGAACGACGAACAGATCGTCGCAAAAGTCGTCTACGCGACGAACTCTACGAATAATCCTACGATCGATTACTCGATGAGCGCTCGTTCGACTGGCGTTTACCGTACGAACTCCGGCGTCTTTGTCGAAACGAAAGAGGGTAAAAAGATTTGGATCGCAAATCCTTACGCCGTCGACCAAGTCCAGATCGAAGAAGGCGACCTACCGGCGTTCGTAACTCGTCAACGCGATCGACTCGTCTTTACCGTTAAAAAATTACCGGAAAGCGGCTCCGCGACGATTCGCTTGTTTTACATGACCCAAGGATTGTGCTGGTCGCCGCAGTATCGCGTCGATTTAGTCGATTCCACAAAACTCAATATCGAACAAAACGCGATTCTTGTCAACGAATGGCGCGATTTTAAAGACGCGCCGGTTTCTCTTTATTCCGGTTTTCCGCAGATCGCATTTCAAAACGTCGCTTCTCTAATGGCGCCCGGCGCGACCTTGCAAGCGTTTTTGTCGAGTCTTTCTAATCCCGGCGACGGGGGCGGTTTCCGGCGTTCGAGCGTTCTTACTCAACAGGCGATTACGCTCAACAACGCCGCGATGGGCGGCGGCTTGTACGGAAACGACATGAACGGCAACGTTTCAATATCCGCCGATACCGAGTCCGTTAAAGACGGAATCGACGTCTATTCGCAAAACGTCGGTGAGAAAACGCTCTCCAAGAATGACCGAACGATGTTTCTCGTCGATAAGAAGGCGGCGGACTACAAACGCGTCGTCTATTGGCGAATTGGTTCCACTCGCACGGACGAGTATAACAATTTGTCGCGTAGTATTGGCGACGGCGTTCCCGGCTCTTACGGTCGAACAACGTCCGGTTCCAACGCGACGCAAATGGCGATCTTCTCCGAACCCTGGGACGTCCTTGAATTTAAAAATCCCTTCGATTTCCCCATAACGACCGGCGCAGCGTCCGTAACTTCCGGAACTCAGTTCCTCGGGCAGAACACGCTCTATTGGACGAATCCCGGCGAAACGACGATTCTGCCGATTACGAAGGCGTTAAGCGTTCGCGTTATGTCCTCTGAACTGGAACGCGATCTGAATACGCAAGACGCGTCGGACTCTTTGAGCGCCATCGTGGCGAAAGACTCCGTTGTGCTTGTGATCGAACGCAATTCTTTCGTGCCTGATTTCGAGAAGGCCGTTTTCGTGGAAAAAAACTGGGGACGCGTCGTTAAAATTTACGGCTCGTTCTATCGATTGGCCGTTGTCGATGTGACGATCGACCTCAAAAATCAACGCGACGAAGAGACCGAAATGAAAATCTCCCAGCCTATCGTTGGAAAGTTGGTCGACGGTTCTGTGAATGGATTTGAACCCCAAGTGTTGAGACTTAGCGATCGAATCCTCCGACCATACGCGAATTTCTATAATCCTCTGTACGAATTGAACTCGACGGTGACCTTGAAGCCGCGCGAAAGTCGAACTTTGACTTTTTCGTACCAGATCCTCCTGCCGCAGTAATGAGCGTCGAGTATCCCCAGTCTCCTCTACGACGCGAGCGGAATACAAACGCTCGCGTCGTATGCGTCTCGACGGCGGCGTCTTCGTCAATCAAATTTTCACGCCGATCGGTTGACGCGAATAGGGACGAGTTTATAATGATATGAATTTAAGGCAGGCTCGTTACGAGCGGCGCGTCGCTCACGTTGCGAATCGTATGAAAGACGTATCGCCGACGAAAAGACGCCGCATTTTGCCGGTCGCGACGTTCCGCGTTCGTTCGGCGCCGCGAGACGCAAAGTCTCCCGAACGCTCTTCGAGCGCGGTTTACCGCTGAATGCGGAATCGCGATCGGGGGCGTTTTTTCTATGCGATTTCTTTCTCCGGTTCTCCGGCGCGTTCTGCCGGTTGATCGACTCGGCTGTGAGTCGTATGTCGATCGCCACGATATAGTATATTGCTCTTAAGGAGACTTAACATGGCGCGTCGCGACGACGTTAAGAAGGTTCTTATCATCGGTTCAGGTCCTATTGTCATCGGTCAGGCGTGCGAGTTTGACTACTCCGGAACTCAAGCGTGCAAAGCGCTCCGCGAGCTCGGCTATAAGATCGTCCTCGTCAATTCCAACCCCGCGACGATCATGACGGACACGGTTATGGCGGACGCGACGTATATTGAACCGCTCACCGTTGCGTCGATCGAACGCATAATTAAAAAAGAAAAACCCGACGCGCTCCTTCCGAACCTTGGCGGACAATCGGCTCTCAATTTGGCGACCGAACTGCAAAAGGCCGGCGTCCTCGACAAATACAACGTCAAAGTCATCGGCGTTCAGCTCGACGCGATCGAACGCGGAGAAGATCGTCAAGAGTTCAAGAACACCATGAAAGAACTCGGAATCGAGACCCCGCGTAGCGAAATCGCCCGCTCGTTGTCGGATGCGGTAGAAATCGCCGAGAAACTCGGACTTCCCGTCGTTGTGCGACCGGCTTACACGATGGGCGGAACCGGCGGTGGTATTTGCTACAACATGGACGAATTCCGAACGATCGTCCAACGCGGTCTCGACGCGAGCATCGTTCATGAAGTCCTCGTCGAAGAATCTGTTCTCGGTTGGGAAGAACTAGAACTTGAAGTCGTTCGCGACGCCAACAACAAGCTCATTACCGTCTGCTTTATCGAGAACGTCGATCCAATGGGCGTTCATACCGGCGACTCTTTCTGCACCGCGCCGATGCTCACGATTTCTACCGAACTCCAAAAGCGCCTGCAAGAGTACGCGTACAAGATCGTTGAGAAAATCGGCGTTATCGGCGGCACCAACGTTCAATTTGCTCACGACCCCGTCACCGACCGCGTCGTCATTATTGAAATCAATCCGCGCACGAGCCGCTCGTCCGCGCTCGCTTCAAAAGCGACCGGTTTTCCGATCGCGCTCGTTTCCGCGAAGCTCGCGACGGGTATGACTCTCGACGAAATGCCCTACTGGCGCGGCGGTACTCTTGATAAATACGAACCGTACGGCGATTACGTCGTTGTGAAATTCGCGCGTTGGGCTTTTGAAAAGTTCCGCGGAGTCGACGACAAGCTCGGAACTCAAATGCGCGCCGTCGGCGAGGTTATGAGTATCGGTAAAAACTTCAAAGAGGCGTTCCAAAAGGCGATTCGTTCTCTTGAAAAAGGTCGACCGGGGCTCGGGTTTGCCAAGAATTTCAACCAGCAATCCGTCGGCGAACTCCTTCAGGAGATCAGCGTTCCGAACAGCTGGCGGTATTTCCAAATCTACGAAGCTTTGCGCAAAGGCGCGACCGTTGATCAAATTCACGACAAGACGAAGATCAAAAAATATTTCCTCGGACAAATGCTCGAGCTTGTCAAGCTTGAAGAGGAAATCCTTACTTATAAAGGCAAGGCGCTTCCCGACGATCTGCTCAAACGCGCTAAGCAAGACGGTTTTGCCGACAAATACCTCGCCGAACTCCTCAACGTTTCGGAAAAGAGCGTGCGCCAACAGCGCCTCGCGATCGGCGTTAAAGAGGTCTGGAATAAAGTCCACGTGAGCGGCGTCGAAAACGCCTGTTACTGGTACTCCACGTATAACGGCAAAGAAGAAAACGAAGTTAGCCCGAAAAAGAAGATCATGGTTCTCGGCGGCGGCCCCAACCGAATCGGACAGGGAATCGAGTTTGACTACTGTTGCGTCCATTGCGCTATGGCGCTCCGTAAGGCCGGGTACGAAACCGTTATGGTCAACTGCAACCCGGAAACGGTGTCCACCGACTACGACACGTCCAATAAGCTCTACTTCGAGCCATTGACCTTGGAAGACGTTTTGAGTATCTATGAAGCGGAGAAACCGGACGGCGTCGTCGTTCAGTTCGGCGGTCAAACGCCTCTGAATCTCGCCGCAGACCTTGCCGCAAACGGCGTTAAAATCATCGGAACCTCGCCTGAAACGATCGATATGGCGGAAGACCGCGATCAATTCCGCAAAATTATGAAAAAGCTCAATATTCCCGAGCCTGAATCCGGAATGGCGACGAACGTCGACGAAGCTCTCGAGATCGCCGCGCGCATAGGTTATCCGCTCATGGTTCGACCTTCCTTCGTCTTAGGCGGTCGCGCGATGGAAGTCGTTCATGACGAACAACAGCTCGTCGAATACGTCAACGCCGCCGTCGACGTCTCGCCTGAACGTCCGATTCTTGTCGACCGCTTTCTCGTCAACGCGATCGAAACGGAAGCGGACGCTATTTCCGACGGCGAGACTGCCTTTGTGCCTTCCGTTATGGAGCACGTTGAGCTGGCCGGTATTCACTCCGGAGACTCCGCTTGCGTTATTCCTCCTATTAGCATTGCGCCGAAGCATATTCAGACGATTCGCGACTACACTAAACTCATTGCGGTCGAGATGGGCGTCGTCGGTCTCATGAATATCCAATACGCGATCGCGGACGACGTCGTTTACATTCTCGAAGCGAACCCGCGCGCAAGCCGAACGGTGCCGCTCGTTTCCAAAGTCTGCAATATTCAGATGGCGGCTCTTGCCACACGCGTCATGTTAGGCGAGAAGATTTCGCAGCTTGGACTTACGGATAGAAACTTTGGGCACTTCGGCGTTAAGGAAGCCGTCTTCCCCTTCAATATGTTCCCGGAAGTCGACCCGATTCTCGGACCGGAAATGCGTTCGACCGGCGAAGTGCTTGGACTTGCCAATTCGTTCGGACTTGCCTTCTATAAAGCGGAGGAAGCCGCTGGATGCAAGTTGCCGAACGAGGGAACCGTACTTATGACGATCTCTGAAAATGATCGCAATATGGGTTCGATCTTTGCAAACGTCGCGAAGAAATTCGCTGAACTCGGTTTTAATATTATTGCGACGGAAGGCACCTACAACGCCTTGCGCAACCTTGGAATTGAGTGCGATAGGGTTTTCAAGATCAACGAGGGTCGACCGTCGATTATCGACCTCATGATTGACGGCAAGATTCAACTTGTCGTGAACACGCCGCTTGGCAAACGCGGTAAGGAGGACGACTCTTACATTCGCAAGAACGCGATTCGGCTCCGCATTCCTTATATGACGACGCTCGCCGCTGCGTACGCCGCCGTTCAGGGAATCGACGCCATGCGTAAAGGCGGCGACGCAATTCAGTCGCTACAAGAGTACCACCGTTAATTTACGA
>ONGM01000237.1 GCA_900317365.1 uncultured Planctomycetota bacterium | reverse complement strand
ATTTCAGCGGGGGTCCGCCGGTTAAAACCGGCGGCTTCCCCCGCCCTTATGGAGGGCGGGGCGGCGCGGGCTTCGCCCGCTCGGAAAATTTCTCGCTCAATGGCAACCGCGCGGTAGCGCGAACCGTGATCCAACGTCCGAACGTTGGCGGCGGCGGGTTACCATTTAAACGCTGATTCCGTACCGGGCGCGTATTTCACGTTGAAATTTTCTTCCGACATTGTTAGAAGTACAATGCCGTCGATGAAACCAAGGAGAGCTGGGACATACGTCCAAATAAAGATGAGGTAGATCAATCCCCATCCCCAACTTCCCAAATAGAATTTATGAATCCCGGCGCCGCCTAGGAATAATGCGAGCAAACCGGCGGTCGTTTTACTCTTTGGCTTTACTGTGGCAATAGCGCCCGGTTGAACAACACCTACGCCAGGTTGGATCGCTCCTGCGCCCGGATGAACGGCGGCGACGTTCACGATCACAGGCGCGCTCATTTGCGGAGCGGCGGTTCCAATGGTCGACGCGCCGCATTTTGAGCAGAACCGAGCGCCCGGGGTAATCGCGCTTCTGCATTGCGGACACACGGAGACAGGAGCCGCGCTGGAGTTCGGCGCGCCGCAAATTCCGCAAAATTGTGAGTCCGACGGAATCGCATTCCCGCAATTCGAGCATACCGACGACGCGGCGCCAGCGTAGGGGGCGACGCTTCCGGCGCGAGCAAGATTGGGAATCGGCGCGATCGCCCCGCCAGGTTGCGCCTCAACGCTCTGAGACGTCGCCGACGCGGAAGATCCCCCAGGTGAAACAAACTCGGGAACCTGAACCGGAGGCGGCGTGGTCGGAAAGTATTGCCGCAACTCCTTAACTTTCGAGACGGGAACGACGCGTCCGAGAACTTCGAGTCTCGTATCCAAGGTCAGTTTCCCGCTTTGTGCGAGCGCGATAACCTGATCCTTGGTCGCCGGCGTTTTACTGCCGTCGGCGTTAAGAATATAAAGATTTGCCATGGTTTAATATCCTAAATAGTGATTTTATTATGAGTTTACTTATCCGTTTATTAAAGAACTGTGTGTTTATAGAAATCTCACAATGTCTTTGACGTTAGGGCGTTCGCCAATTGTTGTTGAAACTTTATCTGTTCGGCTTGATAAATTTCTCGACGAATGGCATTTTCTGTATGAATCCGAGGAATGCGCCAAATAGGATATCCAAGAAACGCGATAAGCAAAGCAATTACGAATTCTAATATTGACTTATGCTTTAAATTCTGGATATTCAACAATTCATGCTGATAATTTATTTCAACATTTTGACAAAGCGACTGTTCGTTTTGACATTGTAATTTCTCATTCTGATATATTATCACGGCATTTTGATATATCATTTTTGCGTTTTGATAATTCATTTGATTATAAACGGTAGCATTATCGGTACGAAGCTTCCTATTAAAGTACTCTCTCTCGCTTTCAAGCTCTTTTTCCTCAATCTCTATTTCTTTTTGCTTAATTTCAGCGCTAAGCTCATTCTTCTTAATATTGCTTTGTTTGCTTTCAACTAAGCTTTTTGTAGAGTTTGCTCTAAGTTTCGCGTTATTCATCTGTTTATAGGCGTCGTACCCGGCAAACAAAAAGCCAAGCGTAGCCAATCCCACTAGCACGGGACATAAAAAGAAGAACACGCCCAGTCTTTTACGTGCCATAGTTTTCACGCGTTTTTTGTCGACAATCGAAGAAACCTCCGCTGAATCGTCAAGCGCCGCAGGAATATTTGTATTCGTCGAAGTCGTCTCCGTTCTTGAAGGCGGAATCATAGCGGAAGCGCCAATAGGAGGCACGCTGGAATCCGTAGCGGAAGGAGGCGGCGAAGCGACGCCATAAATATCAGCGTCCGTCGTCGGCGTCTTCGTTTCGTCGTTTGATGTTTCCTCCGGAACTGACGGCGTTTCCTTCGGCGCAGGTTCCGACGCCGACGTCGTCCCTGACGTCAAACTCTCATACGCTTCGAAATACGGCTTCAGATCCTTGATCTTCGACGCCGCGACGACGCGTCCCAGAACTTCAACTTGAGAATCCGCGTTAATCCTACCGCTCTGAGCGAACGTTACAAGTTGCTCCTTCGTTACTAAAGTTTTGCTTCCGTCCGAATTCACGATAAAAAGATTAGCCATTGTTCCAATTCCCCAGCGGCGTCGCCGCAGTTAGGCGTTTTCGTCAACGGATCCTTGCGCCAAGAATCACAAGAGACATTATACTGCAAGAAAAATACGGCGTCAAGAGGCTAGGACAGATTACGTCCTACCTACAAGAAAAAAGTTACAACACCTTAAATCACAACGGTTACATAAACATATTAGCACGTCTTTCGAAGTAATCGTCGATAGATTTTTTCCAATCGGGCAATTTATAGGCGCCGTCGACTTGGTCGTACTTCGTCGACGCGAGGATCGGGAAGGCGCTTTGAGGAACCTTCGCGCCGTATTCTTCCGTCGTAATGCCGACGATTTCGCGGTCGCGCAGTCCGGTTTGCTTTAGGAGAAACTCCGCGATTTCTTTCGGAGTTCCGCGCGATCCGCCGGTTAAATGGTAAAGCCCGGTCGCGTCGGCGCGTAGGAGCGTCTTTAGCGCGCAGAGGACGTCGATCGCCCACAGAGGCTCGACAAGGCGGTCGTTAATCACGGAAATACGATTCGCGCGGCAGAACGCGTTCAATAGGGACGACACGAGATTCCCGCTCGAATAGTCGCTCGGCTCGCCGAAAAGCGCGGATAAACGGAGGATTAAAGAGTTCTCCGCCTCCGAGGCGACGCGCTCGCTCTCGAGCTTCGTCTTCGCGTAGACGTTCGCCGGGTTCGGCACGGTCAGCTCGTCAAAACCCGGCGCGGAAGGATCGATCGGCAACGGCGAGTCGCCGTCGTCGGCAAACGGCTTAACCCGTTTTCGCGCCGCTTCCGGGGACTCCGCCCGCTCGCGAACGTCGGCGGCGCCGGGCTCGAGCTTCGAACGATAGAAGACCTCCGCGCAACTGAACTGCACGAACTTGGCGCCGACCCGTTTCGAGGCGTCTCTAAGGTGGGCGGGTCCCGTCGCGTGAAGGTTGCGGGCCGTGTTCGCGTGCGATTCGAGCCAGTCGATATGATTCACCCCGGCGACGTTGATTACGACGTCAGGCTTGAGATCGCCGATCATATCGAGCGTCGCGAGGCGGGAGCACATATCGAAGTCGGGAAGGTTTAAGGGGGCGATTTCGTCGTTCGAAGCGGCGACGGGACGGCCGACGTTCGCGGCGATTCGCTCTTCCACGAACGGGTCGTTCCAATGCTTAACGAGCGCGGCGCCGAGCGAGCCGCGCGATCCGACGACGACGATCTTCATAATCGAACCTTCTTCCTTACGCGCGCAGGGGGATCAAATATAGTCGGTAAAGAGTTCGCGCTCCGGTCGCGCGAGGACGACGGCGGAGGCGAGCAGTCCGCCGTCTTTCAGGGCGTTTTTCGCCGCTTCGACCGCCGCTTCCACGCTTGCGAGACTCCCCGTCAGTAAGAGCAAGCCTTTGCCGCCCATCGCCATTGCGAGGCTCAGGCGAAAGAGGGTAACGTCTGCGGCTTTCGCGGCGTAATCGGCGGCGACCATTGCGGAAACGGCGCTGTAAGTCTCCACGACGCCGAGCGCGCCGATCTCTTCCGGGGACAAGACGACCGACTGCGCCATTGCGGGAAAGAGCGCCGGATGAACGTTTGCGACGACGAGTCGATCAATAACGGAGACGCCGCCGACCGTTTCCGCCGTTTCCATCGCCGCTTCCACGTTCGCTATATTGCCGGAAAAGACGACGAGATACTTGCCGGAACAGACCGTGCGCGCAATGATTAAAGTCGTGCTCGCCGCCTTCATGAGCGCGTCTTGAACCTGATATCCGACGCCAACGCTCGATAACTCGATCGCGCCGACCGCTGTTGCGTTCATGTTTCACCTCGTAACGCTGAACCGCGCGAACCGTCGCGCGTTTACTCTATTCTAATTGCCCCAACGCGCCGCGTCAAGTTTTCGCGCTATAAAAGGGACTCGAGCGCCTTGCGCGCGTCGCCGGCAACTTCGGCGGGAACGGAAACGACGTTCGTCGGTTCCCCGGAACGCCACGCGTCGAGCGCGCGCGCAACCTTAGGCAACGTCGATTTCGACATATCCTCGCAGATCGAAGGCTCTTCCGCCGGATACAAAATCTTCTTGTCGGGATTCCGCCGCCTCATGCGATCGACGAGCTTCCATTCCGTACCGACGGCGACGACGTCCCCCGGCGCGGCGTTCGCAACGACGTCTAAGAGCTTCGTCGTGGAGCCGTATCCGTCGCAAAGATCGAGGATTTCGCGCGGAGACTCCGGGTGCGCCCACACGACGGCGGTCGGTTCCGTCGCGCGAATTTTGCGAATCGTTTCGGCGGAAAACTTCTGATGAACGGGGCAATATCCGTCCCAGAGGATCACGCGAGCGCGGCGCAACGCGTCCGGGTCAATTCCGCCGAGCGGCTCGTCAGGTCGCCAAAAGACGATTTCGTCGAGGGGAACGCCGAGCTTAACGGCGGTCGCGCGTCCGAGTCGAGAATCGGGCATAAAGAGGAGCTTCGGACGCCGCGCCAAGGCGTCGCTCACAACTTTTTCCGCGTTTGCGGACGTGCAGACCGCGCCTTGACGTCGCCCGCAAAACGCCTTCGTTCCGGCGGACGAATTCACGTACGTAATCGGCGTAAATTCGGAGACGTCAACGTATTCTTTCAGTTGCCGCTCCCAATCGAGGGCGCGCGTCTCGTCGATCATATCCGCCATAGGGCATCCGGCGGTCGCGTCCGGCGCGAAGACGAGCGCGCGCCGACCGTTGCGCGCCGCGATCCGTTCCGGCGTATTCATAAGAATATCCGCCGTTTCGAGCATGAAATGGACGCCGCAGAAGAGAACCGCGCTCGCCGACGACGCCGCCGCCTTCTTCGCGAGCGCGAGACTGTCGCCGACCTCGTCCGCCAACGCGACCGTCTCGTCCGGCGCGTAATAGTGCGCCATGATCGCGAGCAAGTCCCCTGCCTCTTTGCGAATCTCGCCGATCAAGTCGAGCAGCGCCGATTCCGACGCCGATTCGTAATAACTCAATTCTTTCACGCGCCGATCTCCTATTTAAATCGCTCTCTTTCGGAACGCGGTTCGCGCGGACGCTAGACGCGCCCCGTCTCCTCGTACCACCGCGCCGCACGTTCAATTGCGGGCGTCAAATCTTCGTCGATCGCGACGCCGAGTCCGGCGGTCGCTTTCGCGCCGGAACAAATCCAAGGTCCGCGAAGCGCCTCGATCGCCTTGTTCCAGTCCATGCCGGGTCTTACGCCCAACGCCTTCTTCGCGCCTTCGCAAAGGAGACCCGCGCCGGCGACTCCTAGCGGGGGAATCTTATAGACCTTCGTCTTCGCCCGTCCGAAGGCGCGACCGATCATTTGTCCAAACTCGGAAAATCGAATCGGCTTCGGCGCCGTCGCGAAGTAGACCCCCGCGCCGGAACAGCGCGTCGGATCGTCGGCGAGGGGGTCAAGGGTCGTTCGCGTCATTCGCTCGCCTCGCTCGACCGCCGCGATCAAGACGTTAGCGACGTCGTCGCCGGGAACAAAGGAAAAATAGCGATCCCGCCAGCCCGGCTCCACGAACGCGCCGAATCGCTTCGCCAGACGAAAGAGCGGGGCCGACTCGCGATCCCCGGCGCCGACGACGTAAGGCGGGCGAATCGCCGTAATCGGCAATCGGTCGGCGTAGGTTTGCAGCGTCTCTTCGGCGGCGCGCTTGCTCCGACCGTAAGGCGAAATCGGGCGCGGCAAATCGGTCTCGACAAGGAGTCTGCACTCGTCGTAGAGGGCGTCCCCGGGGTATCCTTTCGGCGCTGGACCGGCGCACGCCAAGGATGAGACGAACGTCAGAATCGGGGTCGTTCCGGACTCCGCCGCCGCGAGGCACGCCTTCGCGACGCGTTCGGCGCCGTCTCGATTCACGCGCATGAAGTCGGCGCCGCGCATTTCTCGCGTAACTCCGGCGAGGTGGAAGACGGCGGTCGCGCCCGTCGCGCCGGTCGTTAGCGCTTCCGGGTTCTCGAGGTCGCCTTCGACGAACTCGACGCCGAGTTCTTTCAGCGTTTCGCGCCGGGAATTGGGGCGGGCAAGGCATCGCACGCGCGCGCCGCGCTCGACGAGTTTGCGCGCGAGACGCTCGCCAATAAAGCCCGTCGCGCCCGTTATAAAGTAAGTCTCTGTCATCGTTCTTCCTAAGACGCGCCGTCGTCGGAACGTCTCCGTTTCTCCGCAAGGGAGCGACGCCGAAGCGCTAGCTTTCAGGAGTCGTGAGATCGCGTATCCATTTGGGGACAGGCACGATTTTGCCGGTAGAATCGACGGTCGCAAGTCGTATGCGCCCGGTCGCGAGGAGTTCGCCGTCGCGATAGAGTTCGTGCTCGTGTTCAATACTGGCGATCGTAATTCGCGCGACGCGGGTCTTCAAGGTGAGCAAATCGTCGTAACGCGCCGGATGAATATAATTGCACTCCGCCTTCACGACGACCATTTTCGTTTCGTGTTCTTCGACCTGGCGATAGCTCACGCCGGTCGCTTCGCGCAAGAGTTCGGTGCGTCCCATCTCGAAATAGGTAAAGTAGTTTCCGTGATAGACGACTCCCATCTGATCCGTCTCTTGATATCGCACGCGAATCTGAATGGAGCCCTCGCGCCCGATCGAAGCGCAGGCTCTCGTCTTTTTTTGCGTTCCGTCGCTCACTTTGTTTCTTCTTTCTTTTGTTTCTCCGAGTTGGAGTCGTTCTGTTTCGATTTCTTCTCGTCGATCAGATTGGGGCCGCCGAGCGCGTCGAAAATGGCGAGCAGATTAAAGAACCCGGCGGACATCGAATAGAGCAGAGCGACGTCGAGCCACGACTGAAGTCGCGCGGCAATATCGTTTGCAGTTGGTTGTTTTGGCCGCGCGTTCATTTCGGATGAGATCTGAGGCGGCGCGAACGCCGCGTTGAGAGTCGTATGCTCGCGCTCCGGTTCGCGAACGCCGCGGGCGACGTCCTGAACGAGACTTTTCGCTTCGCGATATTGCGCGATCGCCGGAATGGCGTAAAGTCCGACGAAGGACTGCGGTATGAACGCGATACGCATATCGCCGGGTCGCCATGAGCAGTAGACGTTTCGAGCGACGTACAGCTCGGCGCCGTTCTCCGTTTCAACGCGATAGGACCCCATAACGACGCCGGCGATCGCCAACGACCAGACGGACGCCCCAAAGACGAGCCCTTTAAAATATCGTCTTTGAAAGAAGTGCCCGACGCCGGGAAGAATCCAGGTCAACGCGGCGGCAATCCAGGGATTGCGCAAATCAACGCGCGTCGCGTCTTTGCGGGTCGCGGCGCCGGTCTCCATCGCTTCTTCGTTCATGTCGATCCGCCTCCGGATGCCTAATTGAGACGCGCGAACGCGCCGAACGAATAAAAAAAAAGAGCGTCCATGGCAGACGCTCTCGTAAAAATAAGTCGGGGCGACACGATTTGAACGTGCGACCCTCTGCTCCCAAAGCAGATGCGCTAGCCAGGCTGCGCCACGCCCCGATAGATCGACGTCGTCGTCGACCATTGCCCAACGGCTCCTCGTATTATATCAGAGAGTCGTGTATACGCAAGGGGCGCGGAAGATTTTACAGGAAATCTTCATGCCGCATGACGCCGGATTCTTCTTCGACTTCGGCGTGAGTCTGCCATCGCCATCGTCGGTTCGGTCGTCGCTTCTCTTCGCGAACGCCAAAACGCGGTTCCACTTTGAAACCGAACATTTCCTTAATGCGATCGAGGAAATTCTTTGGAAGCTGATATTCCACTTCGATGATCTCGTATGGCTTTTCCGCTTCCAAATAGAGCTTCCGGACCGAGATTTTCGGACCGAACTCGCCGCCGCAAACGCTACATGGGAGTTCATTTTTGGGCGCGCGCACTGCATGACCGCAACTCTTGCAAATATATCGATATTCCCAAGGGCCGTAACCGTATCGTTTCTCTTTCATAACGCGACAGCCTTCTTACCAAACGCCACATGTCCAACCGCGCCGGAGAACGTCGCGACCGTGAGCGCGAACGCCGACTCCGTGCATATATTATAATCGCCTCGCGACGTTTTGTCGACTCCGTTTGCAAAATTTAGCCAAGATATTTCCGCAAGATTTCCTCAGTCGCACGCGCGCGGTCGTAAGTTTCGCAACGGCGGGCGTTACGGTCGCGCCGCCGTCGCCGCGTTCCGTATCGTCGCCGACGATCGCGCCGCTTCGTCGAAGGAAAAAACGGAACACGTCAAGCCGATTTCCCGCGCAAAGGTCGAAAGCGCGTAGCGCAACTTTCGCTCCACGAGAAAGACGATCGGCGCGCCTTCCTCTTGCAACGTCGTCGCGCATTCGTTCAGACGTTCCGCAAGCGCGTCCCGACGCTCCGGAGAAAGCGCAAAATTCGTCTCGCCGTTCTCCGACGTCGATAGCGTCGAACGCAACGCGTCCTCAAGCGCCGGATCGAGCGTCGCGACGCTAAGCGTGCCGTCCTCGTCCACCGCGCTCGACGCCACGACCCGACCTAACCGCGTCCGAACATACTCCAGCGCGCGATACGCCGTCGCGTCCGGCTCGCGCAACGTCAAGTCGTTGAGCGCCTCCAAAACGTCCTCCAAACGTCGGATCGAAACGTTCTCGCGAAGAAGCAATTTCAAAACGCTCTGCGCGCGCGCAAGGCGGCCCGGGTCGCGAACCGCGTCCCCTGAACCCGTCCCGAGCGTCTCCTCAACGACTTCCGGCGCGCTCTCCTTCAGACGCTCAAGAAGTCGCATCGTCGCGTCCCGCGTTAAGAACGTCGACGCCTCGACGCGCGCACGCGAAGACAACGCAAGCTCCACGACGTCCCCTGCGCTCAAAAGCTCGTATCCAAGATCGCGCGCGTCCGATTCGACCGTCTCCTCGATCCAATACGCGTCCCGACCGTCCGGAGACGTCGTCTTCAGCCCGCGCGGCGCGTCGAACGCCAACGGAGTCGCCGCCGCAAGAACCATTCCCGGCCATACGGTCCCCTCGTAGACCGGCTCCCCGTAAAATCGTATCACAAACGCGCGCTCGTCTAACTCGCCGTCGTCCCGTATCCGCGCCTTCGGAAGAACGACCCCGAGTTCCCGCGCCAACGTCTGACGAACCCGGCGAACACGTTCCAAAAGGTTCGGCCCCGACGCCGGCGTCGCGACCTCGACGAGCCCCGCCCCGATCGCGATCTCAATCGGATCCACCTTCAAATACGGATTAACGTCGTCCGGATCCTCCTCCTTCTTCGCCCCGCGAGACGCGCCTGTCTCGCCCGCCCCTTCCCGCTCGGCCTCGCCGAGGGACGCGTCTTTGCGCCCGGAAAGGAACCACGCGAGTAAAAAGCAACCTGCGGAAAGCGTTACGAGCGGCGCGAACGGCAACCCCGTAAACGCCAGGAAAAGAAGGAAGATTCCCACGCCGACCAAGACGATCGGTCGCCCGAAGGTCTGACGCGTCGCGACCTTCGAAACGCTCTGCTTACCCGAGGCGCGCGCCGCGATCAGTCCCGCCGCAAGCGAAATCAAAAACGCGGGAACCTGCGACGACAGCCCGTCCCCGATCGTCAGCTTGACGTAGAGCGCGCACGCCTCCGACACGCTCAGCCCGTTCTGCAAAACGCCGACGCAAAGCCCGCCTATCACGTTAATAAAGACGATCGCAAGTCCGGCGATCGCGTCCCCGCGCACGAACTTGCTCGCGCCGTCCATCGCGCCGAAAAAGTCCGCGCTCGCGTCTAAGTCCGCGCGCGCCCGACGCGCCTCTTCAGGAGTAATGTTGCCTGCGTTCAGATCGAAGTCGATCGCCGCCTGACGACCCGGCAACGCGTCGAGCGCAAAGCGGGCCGAAACCTCGCTAATGCGCGTCGCACCCTTCGTAATCACGACGAACTGGATAATAATGAAAATCAGAAAGATCACCGCCCCGACGACGATATTGTCCCCGGCGACGAACCGACTGAACCCGTCGACGACCCCGCCGGCGTTCCCTTGCGTTAAAATGAGTCGCGTCGTCGAAACGTTCAAAACGAGTCGATAGAGCGTCGTCGTGAGGAGAACGGTCGGAAAGGAGCTGAAATCGAGGGGTCGACTAATAAAAAACGCGGAGAGAAAGATCGTCGCGGCGAGTCCAAGGTTGATCGCCAGCAGGACGTCCATAACGCCGGTCGGGAGGCGAAAGAGCAACGCCAACACGCTTGCGACGGCGAACGCGGGAAGCGCCGCGTCTAGCCACGGAATTCTTTTGAGTCGTTCGGTCATCGATCCACCGCGTCTGAGGTTCAACGCGGCTCACATTCGCCGCGGGGCGCCGCGTTTCCGTGCGACGCCGCCGAAATATAACCTCTTACGACTCTTTTCGCAAGCGCGATTTTGCGTTTTTTCGCTCCGTCGTGTCGCGAAATCCGCGCGCGGCGAAGAAGAAGAGACAGAAGATCGCAAAGACGACCGCGTACGCTTCGATCGAGGAAATCTGACGTCCGTCGCGATTCGGGGCGTGCTCGTTCGCGGCGCCGGCCTCGCGATTCTTCGGCGCGACGTCCGTGCGCGCGGCCGTAACTTTCTGAGTCGCGGTCGTCGGCGAAGAAAAGAGTCGCGACAGGAACCCGTCTTTGAACCCGTCTTTCGACTTCTTCGTCGTCGCGCTCGCGAGTTTCGCCTCTTCTGTCGTTCCCTTAGTCTGAAGGGTCGGACTCGACTGACGTTCGAAAGCCGTCTGACGAATCGTCGGGGCCGCGTCGGAATTCTCCGCGAGGTAAGCGGGCTCCTCCGCGTAGATCAGCTCGCGTTCGCGCTTCGCCTTTTCCATCGCCGCCGCGTCGAGCGCCGCAAAGCCGTCGTCTTCGATCAACTCCGGTCGATCCTGCCCCGTCTGACGCTGCTGCTCGACAAAGGTCGGCGAAAAGATCGGAGGGGACGGCGGAAGACCGTCGACGTTCGATTTCCAATAGATTTCGGCGACTTTGCGCGTATGATTCATCGCCGAAATCTTTTCAAACGCGCGCAACGTCTTCGGCGTGTCGATTCCGTTCCCCGCGCGATAGACCGGACGCGTCGAAATCGGAAAAACGCCTTCGTACGTTACCGCGTCGATCATCGGAGTCTCGGAAAGCAACGCGTCGGGATATGACCCGGAGCTCTGCGCCGCGAGAAAATCGTCCGGAGATCCGCCGTTTTCCATGCAGTCGAGAGCGCGTTCCGCGCGCAAACGCGCCGCCTCGCGAATCGCCTGCGTCAGAAAAACCTGCAAACGAACGCTGCTCGTGCCCATCGTGGAACGACGCTTGTCGGACCCCCACAAGAGACCCGCAAGCTCCCCGTATTGATTCAGAATCGGTCCCCCGGAATCGCCGCAACGCACCGCGACGCCGATCGCCTCCGTCTCGTACAACGGCTTCGATTTCGGCGCTTTCGACGCGGTCTTCTCAACCCCCTCCCCGGCGTCGCCAGACCCGACGTTGGCGGAGGAATCGCCCGCGCCGGGTCCGTCCTTCGATTGGGCGCCGTCTTTCGGGGTCTCGTCCGCCGGATCGCCGAGCGCGACGTAGTTTTCAAGCGCGCCTGACTGAATCTGGAATCCGGTCAACCCTGCGGTCGGCCCGTACCCGGCCGGCCAGAGTCTTTCGCCGCACTTGGGAACGTCGAGCGAGATCGGAATAGGCAGCGCCTGCGACGGCTTGCGAATCACCAGCGCCGCGAGATCCCATTTGACGTCTTTAAGAATGACGCGCGCCGGACTCGAACCGCGCGGGAAAATGACTTCGATCGACTCGCTCGCGGCGCTCACGACGTGCCAGTTCGTGAGCACGATCCCCCAAGGTCCGTACTCGGAAACGTATGCGCCGGAACCGTAATAGACGGGAATCGTCTGGGAGCCGTCCTCGTTCTCGCGCGCCGGGGACCTCGCCACGACCTTGGCGATCGCCGGGTACTTCGTCTGGACGCCGTCTTCGTTGCGCATGAGCGGGTCGGGTCGGGAGTTCGTCGGGGCGTCGGATTTTACAGGTCTGACGTCTTTTACAGGTCTGACGTCGAGGGGCGAGTTGACGCGTCCGGGAACGGAGGTCGCGGGAGGACTTGGAGGCGCGGGAAGATTGCGTCCGAGACCTCGCCCTCCGCGAATCGCCTGCGCGTTCGCGACGCCGAGGGTTAGCGCGAAGATCGTCGCGACGACCGTCGCAACAGCGCGCGAACGCGCCAAGCGACCGACAAAACGCGCGCAAATTCTCTTGCGTAACAGATTCGTTGCAACGACTCGATTCATACTCGTTCTCTTTAAAGACCGCGCGACGCGGCGCTCCGCGTCAATGGCAAAAACGGCGGCAAGACGCCGACCATATCACAGTATAAAAGGCCCCGGCGCGCGCTTCTTTCCCAAACCGCGCGAAATATCGTGAAAAATTACGCGCTCTCCCGCCTTATTATCCTTTCCCGAAAAATCCTCGATATCGCGCGCGTTTTCCTAAACGGAATAAACAACGCGCATTTTCGCTATATCTTTTCTCATTTAACACAAGCGACAACAGGTTAGACATGTTGACGAAATCAGGTCGCGCGCTATAATATTGCGGTTGTTTTCGCGGCTCCGTTCGATTTGCGGAAGACTGCGGACAACGTTTTTTGAGGACGTAGGCGGCAGTTCCGTCGAGTAAACCGTTGCGTTTCGGTAGGCGCGAAACGCGGCGACGGCGGTAAGCGTAACAGGGAATCCGGCGCAAATCCGGAACGGTCCTCGCCGCTGTGAGCGAAAGAGCGTCGCGCATCGCGTCGACATATACCGATCGCGTCGGTCGAGAAGAAATTAACCGCGTCATTGTCGCGATCTTGCGATGAGAAGACGGCGATCGGCGAATTCGCGAGTCAGAAGACCTTCCTACGTCTTGCGAGCCTTTCGGACGGCTCGCTCGTCGTTGCGCGCGCGAAGGACGCTCGTTGCGATCGGAGGACGTTCCTCCTTTGCCTCAGAAAAGTCGTTCCGTTTCCTTGAAAAGATTTCCGTTCGAGCCGCTCGGCGGAAAAGTAAGGAGAACGTCGCGATGAAACTTCATTTCATTTCATCCTTTGACTCTTTGGGAAAGTCGACTCGTTCGCGCGGCTTTACGCTCGTCGAACTTCTCGTCGTGATTGCGATCATCGGTATTCTCATCGGACTGCTTCTTCCGGCGGTTCAGGCGGCGCGCGAAGCGGCGCGCAGAATGCAATGCTCGAACAATATGCGTCAGATCGGGCTTTCCTTCCACAACTATCACGACACGCTCAGATCGTTTCCCCCGGGAAAAATCACGGAACCGCAGGCGAACGGAACCGATCTCGGGAATTATTTCGGCTGGGCGGCGCTCCTCTTGCCCTACTGCGAACAGCAAAACATTCAGAACCTCGTCGATTTCAAGCAGAAGGTCTACTCGGCCGACAATCAGAAAGCAGGTCGCAACCTTATTAGTATGTACCTCTGCCCGTCCGACCCGGACCACGCGGTGCGCAAAGTCGACTACTACAATCCGGACAACGGCTGGGCGCTCGAACAACTCGAAATCGCGCCGACTCACTACGCTGGCGTCGTGACGGAAAAGATCTCCGACTACGGCTCCGAAACGACCGACGGGTGGACCCTGAAGCACGACAACCTCGGGTGCCTCTTTGAAGGTCGCGGCATTCGGATTTCGGATATAACGGACGGTACGTCGAATACGATTCTGGTTATGGAGGCGTCGAGCTACGAGACGGGAACGCCGAAGACGTACGACAACGGCAGTTGGATCGTCGGCACGAATATCTTCCGCAAGACGAAGGCGCCGATCAACTACAAACCGACGTGTTCGCACTTTAGTTCCGGAACCTTCGACTGGTCCTGCGCCGAATGCTCTCAATATCAATACGAGGCGCGGAGTCGGCACCCGTCGGGGACGAACGCGCTCTTCGCGGACGGTAGTTGCCGCTTTATCTCTCAGACGGTCGATATGACCGCGTTGGCGGCGGCGCTCACGCGCTCGCGGGGCGAAATCAACACGCTGTAAACCGGCGGAACAGAATTTCCCAGAATCTTTGTTTCCCGAACCGTTTTTCTCCAACGAAAGGCGTTCGCAACGATCTCGACGCGTTGCGAACGCCTTTTTTTTCTAAAAACGAACTTTTTTTCTCGGAAAGCGAAACCCGACGCCAAATCGCAGGTTTAATCTAACATGGGGCGCGAAAGGCGTCCGAAACGCTGGTACTATTTGTTAAATCAACGTTTACGAAACCAAGTCAACATTCGAGGCCGTTTCGTTAGTCCAGGTAAGCTCGTTAGTCTGAGCAAAAGCGAAACGGCGTCGACTTCATTCAGAGATAAAGATAACAGCAAGGTGAACGACATGAAAAAATTCCTCGTATTAGTCGCCATGGCGGCGGCCGGCGTTGCGTCGATGAAGTATGTCGGCGCCCAAAACGGCGCTCCGCAGCGTCAAACCGGTCGTTTTTTACAAGACGCGCGCACTGAAGACGGCAAGATCGATCTGTCGAAAGTTCTCGCGAACGACCGACTCCCTCAAGAGCGCAAAGACGCGTTCAAAGACGCCGATAAAAACGGCGACGGTTTCCTCGACGGCGAAGAATTCGACGCGATTCGCACCGACGTTCAGCGAGATCGCGGTCAGCGCGGCTTCGGACAAGGCGGTCCGAACGGTCAACGCGGCTTCGGTCAACCGGGGCCAGGTTTCGGCGGTCCCGGCTTCGGTCAACCCGGGCCTGGCTTCGGTCAACCTGGATTTGGCTTCGGGCAACCCGGACCCGGCTTCGGTCAGCCTGGATTTGGTTTTGGCTTCGGAAGAGGGAACGGATTCTTCGGGGACGCCGTCAAGGACGGGAAAGTCGAACTTTCCAAAATTCCGGAAAACGCGCCTGAGGAAATGAAGAAGAATCTTCAAGCGGCCGACAAAGACGGCGACGGATTCCTCACCATTGAAGAGCTCCGCGATATGCCGCGTCCGAAGTTCCAATTCCCGGAAGGCAAAAAGCCCGACTTCCTCAACGACGACAACGAATTTGACGTCGAAAAAACGGTCAAAGCGATCGAAGGCGCCGACGCCAACAACGATAAAGT
>ONGM01000199.1 GCA_900317365.1 uncultured Planctomycetota bacterium | reverse complement strand
TCAAAGCGGGGGAATCGAGTTTGAATCTCACCGGATTAAAGCCCGACTCAACCTACTACGTGCGCGTGCGAGCGGTCGGAGACGGCGAAATCTGGACGAATTCCGCGTACTGCGGCACCGTCGTCGTCAAGACGGATCCGCCGGTCGAGGAACCGATCGCCGCGCCATCGATCGTCGCGACCTCGGCGACGTCGAACTCCATAACGGTCGAGTGGGACGAAGTCGTCGACGCGACGGAGTACGTGCTGGCGTACGCGCTTGCTGGGGCAAGCGAATTCACAACGGTAAGCGTCGCCTCAACGAGCTATACGATAGAGGGGCTTCTCGACGAGACCGATTACGTCGTCAAAGTTCTCGCTAAGGGAGACGGAATGTACGCTCTTGATTCACCTTATAGCGAAACGAGCAGCGTAACGACGGAGGCAGACCCAAACAAGATCGTCGTAACGTCGTTCGCGGACGTCGTCGACGCAACCGACGGAGTCGTTACGTTCCGCGAAGCGGTCTTAAACGCCGTTGACGGCGGAACGATCGTCTTCGACGCCGCCCTCGTAGGAAAGACCGTAACGCTCGACTCGGGACTCGGACAAATCGTCGTCGGCAAGACGTTAACGATCGACGCCATGCGTCTTTACGACGCCGCAACGAATACGCCCGCCATAACGCTGAGCGGCGGAGGAGCGACTCGCATCCTCCAGCTAAGCGCAAACGGATCCCTCGTTCTTAAAGGGCTCAAACTCACCGGCGGACGGACCTCGGCTGGGAATGGCGACGCCATTTTGAGCAGAGGCAGTCTCGCCATTGAGAACTGCGTTTTCAGTGAGAACGACTACTGCGTTAAGGTCTATAGCGGCGCCGTCACGGCGTTGAATTCCGCTATCGGGAATTCTCTGTACAGCTTCCGCGCGACCGGCGGCGTTGTTGCGGCGACGAATTGCGACGTCAGCGGAAACGTCTATAGCGGCTTTTCCGTTGCCGGCGGCGAAGTCGAGGCGACAAACTGCACGCTCAACGATAACGGCAGTTCGGGGATTTCCATTGCCAGCGGCGCTGTCGAGGCAACGAACTGCACGATCACCGGAAACCTGAATAGCGGCGTCAACGTTAAAGGCGGCGAAGTCTCGACGACGGATTGCCTTATCGGTGAGAACAACGTCGGCGTGGTCGTAGAAGACGGTAATTTCACGGCGACGAATTCCGATATCAGCGGAAACAACGACGTCGGCGTTATGATTGAAGGCGGCGGAGTCTCGCTAATCGACGCCATTATTCGCAATAATGCTGGAAGCGGAATCTATTGCGGCGCCGCCGGAACAGTAATCGCAACGAACAGCCTCATCGTCGGAAACTCTGCGTATCGTGGCGGTGGCGTCGATATTTACGGAGGATCGGCAACCCTCTACAGCTGCACGATTGCCGGCAACTCCGCAACTTATGGCGGCGGCGTTCACCTATACGCAAATTCGAGTTTCGGAGCATACAATACGATCATCGCGGGCAATAGAGCGACGTACGGCGCCGACGTTAATAAGAACAAACCGACAGCGTCAGCGTACGCCTATTATACGCTCTCCTCCTATACCGCGTGGGACTCCGCAGTCGACAACCTAACCTACGACGCAACAAAGCCGCTCTTTACGGACGCGGCGAACTGGGACTATACCCTCGCGACAAATTCGCAGGCGATCGACAAAGGCAAGAACAGCTACGTGAGCGGCTCGACCGATCTACGGGGCAAGACGCGTATTGTCAACGGTACGGTCGACCTTGGCGCGTACGAGCGTCAGACGAACTCCGCCGCGACGCTCGATTTCGACGCCGAACTATTCGAGGAATTCGACGAGTCCCTCGATCTGATCGCCGAAAGTCTTCTTGACTAGCAATAACTCTTGTTAATAATTGATTCGCGTCGCGTCGCCAACGCTATGAAATTGGCGGCGCGACGGTGAGAATGGGAATACAAACTTTAAGGCAAAAGACGCTCGCGCGTTTCCGCGCGTGAAATATAAGGAGACTCTTTATGAAGCCCAACTTCGTTCTCCGTCTCGTAACGACGCTTACCTCCGCTTCCGAAAGCCGGTCGCGCAAAGCGAACGCCCTCAACTCGCGTCGACTTCGCGTGGAAGCGCTGGAAACGCGCGAACTCCTCGACGCCGCTTCCGGGTTCGTCCCACTCGAAACGTTCTTATGTAACGCTCGATTAGAACGCGGCGTCGAAGCGAGCGCCATCGCCAACGCGGCGCAAGCGCTCGTCGTTACGACGACGGAGGACGTCGTTGACCCCGACGACGAGGCGCTCTCGCTACGAGAAGCGATCGCCGCAGCGGGAAAAGGCGACACAATAACCTTCGATGCAACTTTAGACGGCGCAACGATTACGCTCGAGCAAGGCGAGTTGCTCGTCGGCAAATCGCTAACGATCGACGCGTCGGCGCTAGAGCGCGGCTTGACGATCGACGCCGGGCAACGCAGTCGCGTCGTCAAAGTTCATTCGTCGTCTGGTACGATCGACGTCGAGTTCAAGTCGCTAACGCTTACAGGCGGCAAAACTACGGGCGGGAACGATTCCGACGGAGGCGCGGGCGTCTATAATCAGGGCGAGAATCTCACGTTAACGAATTGTAGCGTCGTCGGCAATAATATCTCGTCTTCATTCGGTGGTGGAATCTACAATAGCGGGCGCCTAACGATGACAGGCGGAACCGTTTCGGAGAACACGATTAATCCGGAAAGGGCGAACGCGCACGGCGGCGGAATCTATTCGATAGGTTACGCGACGCTCGTCGGAGTCGAGTTTTCGCAGAACAAGGCGGCGGGTCAGAACGACGCGTTCGGAGGCGCGATATACGCGAGCGGAGAGTTTAGCGCGACGGACTGCGTCTTTAGTGAAAACGGCGCGGAGGGTCAGTACAGCGTGTGGGCGGGCGCGGTTTTCATTCGCGAAGGTTCGACGGCTTCGATCGTCGGTTGCGAGTTTACGGGAAACGGCGCGTTGCATACGACGGAAGGCTGGAACGTTCGGGGCGGCGCGATCTGCACGCGCGGAATAACGACGGTAGACAATTCGACGTTTACGAATAACTCCGTCGAAGGGAAATGGGCGTACGGAGGCGCGATCGATAATTACGACGGAACGCTCGAAGTTAAGAACAGCGTCTTTACGAAGAATACGACCGGGACGCAAAGCGGCGCAGGCGGGGCGATCTTTTCGCGACTCGGATCCCTAACGCTTTCGGAGGACAAATTCACGTCGAATAGTTCTCAGGGAGACGGCGGCGCGGTCTTCGCGGAACGCGCCGGCGCGGAGGAAGAACTCGTTTTTACATCGCTCAATTGCGACTATACGGAGAACGCGTCGAACCAAGCGGGGGGCGCGATCTTCATAACGGATATGAATTCGACGATTCAAGGAGGCGTATTTGAAGGGAACGAAACGCGAACGCTTGGCGGGGCGATCTTTTCGCGCGCCGGAACCCTCGCGCTTTCGGAGGACAATTTCACGACAAATAGTTCGCAGGGGAACGGCGGCGCGATTTACGTCGAACGCGGCGGCTCGGAGGGCGAACTCGTCTTTACCTCGATCAATTGCGACTATACGGAGAACGCGTCGAACGACTGCGGCGGCGCGATCTTTACGCACGACATGAAAACGACGCTTCAAGACGCGGAGTTTAAGAACAATACGGCGCGAAGCTTAGGTGGCGCCATACGCTTTACGTTGGGAACGACGGACGTTTCGAAAGCGATCTTTACCGGCAATAAGTCGACGGAAAGCGAAGGGGGCGCGATTCAGGTACACCAAAGCGATTTTACCGTTACCGATTGCGAGTTTACGGAAAACGCGTCGCAAGGGTACGGCGGCGCTATACGCGTCTACAACGCACTCTTTACGATTGCGCAGACGGACTTTACGGGAAATACCGCCAATAATCAAGGAGGCGCAATAAAGACGGACGATTGTCCAACGCTCGCGATCGACGACTGCGACTTTGTCGACAACGCGGCTCAAGGAACAGGGGGCGCGATTCAAATCTGGAATTCGGAAACGCTAACGGTTACAAACGCGGAGTTTACTGGGAACACAAGCGAGGACTGGGGCGGCGCCGCGTACTTGAGGGGAACTACGGTCGTCGCGACCGACCTTACGTTCGAAGGAAACGCGGCCAAGAACAACGGCGGCGCTTTCGTTCTTTCGTTGCCAGAAAACGCGACGGGTCGCGTCGAGCGTATTTCAGCGTCGGGAAATTCCGCGAACAACGGCGGCGGACTTTACTTTGAGCTTAACGAAAAGGCGAGCGCGACGCTAACCGACGCAACCGTCGAGAATAATCTCGCGAACAGTTTCGGGGGCGGAATCTATACCTCAGGGGGCAAGACGCAAATGACGCGCGTTGACGTCGGATCGAACGTTTGCGTTAATAACGACGGGGGCGGTATGACGTTAAACGGCGCCAACGTCGTCGTCAATTCCATAATTCATGACAACTCCGCCTACCACGGAGGCGCCATTCGAAGCGACGGTGATTTGGAAATACGCAACGTCGTTCTAAGTTCCAACGCCGCTCAGGACAACGGCGGCGGGATTTACCATTGCAATTCGAACAAATCGCTCTCCGTCGTCAACTCCCAAATCATTTATAATAAGTGCCTTGTGCGCTCCAACGGATCCGGCGGGGCGATCGAGGCTTACGGCGAAACTTCGATTGTGAATTCCACGCTCGCCGGAAACGAAGTCTCGGAAAACGGCGGCGCAATTTGGTATAATAAGGGACTGTCGCTGTTAAACGTTACGATCGCATACAATACCGCCAAGAACACGGGCGGCGGAATCCTTCAGGACGGCGGAACGTTTACGTCGACGAACTCGATCATCTCGGGAAATCTCGCGCCTACCTCTCCCGACGTCCGTCTCAGGGGCGTTTCAGATTCGTATAACAACGTCGTCGGAATCTCGGAAGCTGTCGACGGGCTGGAAAACGGGAAAAACGGCAACCTTGTCGGCGCGTCGGAAGCGGATCCTGTCGACGCGTATTTGGGACCGATAACAAAAGACGCGGAAGGTCGATATTTCATTCCGATCGCGTCCTTTAGCCCTGCGGTCGACGCGGCGAAATATACGGACAAAGCGACCTCCGACGGACTCGGGCGCGCTCGCTACGACGCGTCGAAGTCAAATTCAGGTTCCGGCGCTATCAAATACGCCGACGTCGGCGCATGGGAATATCGCGGCGAGAAACCGGAGGGAGAGTTCAACGACTATGATCGCGGCGTCTACTTCGCGCTCGCGGTCGATTCGAAGAACTACGTCTACGCCACCGATCTCAACGCGGGCGTGGTGCGCGTTTTCGACGCTTCAGGTAAGCAAATCAAGACGATCGGAACGTGGGGCGAAGAAGACGGGCGGCTCGTTTCCCCGCGCGGCGTCGCGCTCGGAGACTCCGGCGCGCTATACGTCGTCGACGCGACCGGGCGAGTTCAGGTCTTCGACGCGAACGGCGATTACGCGCGAACAATCGGCGCGAACGACAATCTAACGGATCCGCAGGGTATCTATTACGACGCGAAAACTAAACGTCTTTACGTCGTCGACGCCGGAACGAATCGCGTCTTGTGCTATTCGTCGACAGGTTCGAAAGTCTGGGCGATCGGCGGAACTGCGAAATCGGATCACACTGGCTTCAATAATCCGACGTCGGTCGCCGTTCACCCGACGACAGGGCAAATCTGGATCGCCGACTGCAATAACGACCGAATCGAGATCTATGACGCCAACGGAAAGTATAGCGCGACGAAAGAATACGTTTCTCGCCCGACGTCGATCGCGTTTGACTCCAACGGGAATCTCTTTTACGGCGCGGTCGCGGAGGCGACAGGTAAGAAATATTACGAAGGTCGACTCGGCGTTTTGCGGGACGGACAGACTTTCAGCGGACCGCACTTCTTCGGCGGTCTCGACGATCTCGGCAGAATAACGCGCGGAATTGCCGTAAGACCAAACGGCGACGTTCTTCTCGTCGATCAACTCAATCGTCGTATCGTTCAAACGACCGCGACTTTTGACGAAACGACGTCGCCAACCTCCTTCGACGCCTTTACGGATTCGATCGTCGATCTCGATATAGACGCGAACGGAACGGAGGCGATCTTTACGTGGAAAACAAATCTTGCCGCAGGTTCATACGTAAAAATCGGCGAGTCGACTCACGAAATGGAAATTGTCGCGTCAAGCGCTAAAAAGACGACGAGCCATTCGATTACCGTATCCGACTTGACGCCGAATTCAGTTCTCTATTACTCCGTCGGGTATTTGGACTCTTTCAATAATACAATCCGCTGGACGGATCCGCAGAAGTTCAATACGGGCGTGGAAGTCGGACAGAAGCAAATGTTGCGTCTTAAAACATTGACGATTCTGTACACAGACGCAAACTTCAGCGAATCAGGTTATACCGCGCTTTCACAAGCGGAACAGCAAAAGGCTCTCGGGCGAGCTCAACGCGATCGTGAAATGATTTATCAAGGGACGCGTTGCAACGTTTGGCTTGACAATTCGGCGACGCTCCTTTGCCACGATGATCTTACCGACGACAGTTTAAGCGGAGCTGAAGAGTTTGCGCGTTCGCAAGGTTACTCGATTAATGACGATTTTGACGTTATTATCATGTTGAGACCGCACGCCGGGGGCGGAGTCGGCGGCAGCGGCTTTTTCCTTGATCGTTGGGTGGGGTTTGGCAATGTCGGCTATTGGGCGGAAGGGCTGTTACATGAATTGAATCACGCGTTTGATTTCGCGATATACGGCGAGTTCTTAAAATACGACGACTGCCATAAATTGTGGCAAATTATCGATACGCGTGGATTTGATCAGGTCAGCGCGAACCTTTCGATTTACGGCTCGTTGCTCGACGCCAACTACACGGCGGTAAGCGGCGCAATAAACAAAATCATCGTTGTTCCCGACGCCGACGACGACGGATTGCCCGACGATTCTCCCAAAGACCAAGGTCTCTCTCAACCTCTGCCGTTTACAGAAAAAACGCTTCGGACTTCAACGAGCAAGAAGGATACCGACGCGGACGGTCTTACCGATTTGGAAGAGGCGTGTCTCTTAGAGTTTGGCGGCTCAGTTCCCAATGATCCGGATACGAACGGGAACGGCGTTAAGGACGGGGACGATCTCAATCCCGTCTACGTCATGAACGGCGCGATCAAGGAAAAGACCCCTCGTCTTGACGGTGTTGTCAGCGAAGACGCATGGACGCTCGTACTCGATCATTACGGGTATCCAAACGAGTATCCAGACGGACTCCAAGAGACGAAAAACGACGCCTTTTCACTCTATTCTGCGTGGGACGAAGACTATCTCTATCTAGGAGTCAAAGCCAACGGCGCGTTTTGGGTTAATATCTGGCTTGACGGTGGTTGCGATAATTATTTCCTTGGTCAGGACAACCTGGCAATAGCATTCGGAACCAATTGGGGCGAACTTTATGAAGTCTACAACATCATGGAATCTGTAGACGGACTCGATATATACGACCGAAACGGTGGAAACGCGTACACGCATTTTGGAATGTCGGAATTGCGTCTGGGTCTCGTTTCCAAAGAGGACATACTCAGCAAACGAACTCATAATCAAGCGTTCGACGTCTACGATTGGGAAATCGGGATTCCATGGAATCCCGATCTCGGCTTCACGCCTTACGACGGCAAACTAATTGGAATCCGAATGCAAGTTGAAGGAGCCGACGTCTTTAATTGCGACTCGTACGCCAAACTTCAACTCCACCAAAAGGCGAATCTAAACTTCACGCTTTCAAACGCGTCGGTCGAAGAAAACGCTCCGGTCGGAACCGTCGTCGGCGTCTTTGCAGCCGTCAACGCCGCCGTCGGCGCCCCGACCTACTCCATCGTCGACAGCTCGGAAAACGTCAACGCAAACTGCTTTAGACTCGAAGGCGACAAACTCGTCGTCGCCAAGTCCCTCGACTTTGAAAGCCAACCGACGAGCAAGATTCTCGTTCGCGCCGATTTCGGAGAATGGGGGACGCAAGAAACCTTCTTTGACGTCGCGACCCTCGACGTCGAGGAACAGATCGACGTTACGATCTCAGGATGGTCGGGAACCTACGATCGCCAGCCGCACACGATCGTCTTAACCGGCGTTCAAGACGGCGACGTCGTTGCGTATAGCGTCGACGGCGAGACGTGGGCTGACGACGCGCCGAGCTTCGTCAACGCGGGCGACTACCTTGTCTACGCAAAGATCTCGCGCCCCGGCTCCGATCCTATGCAGGGTTCCGCGCGCGTTCAGATTGCGCCGCGCTCCGTTACGGTCTCAATTCGGAGCGTGAACGTCAAGCAATACGACGGAACGACGAAAGGCTCCGGATCGTATACGCTTACCGGCGTTCTTTCAGGCGATTCGGCGCAACTTATCGGCGGCGCTTTTCTCTTCGACGATCCAAACGTCGGCGCGAACAAATCGGTTGTCTTTACAGACTTCAGCTTCCCGGTTGGGAGCAATTACCAGGCGACGAATTCGTCGGCGACGTACAATCGAGGCGAGATCACGCCCCGCGACGTTCAATTCGAATGGAAACTTGAGAACGAATACGTTTATAACGGAACGTCGCGTAGCAATAGCGTAACGGCGACGTATCTCGACGTTTCCGGCGCGCGCATTCCTGCGGACGTCGCCTTTGTAAACGACGCCGATCCTCTTCACGCCGGAGAATACGTCGCAATCGCCTCGATCAACTCGACGAACTACCGCGTCGGGAACAACTCGAACGCTACCCGAACGATAACGATCAAGCCTGCCTCTCTCAAACTCGCCTTCTCGCCCATATCGCGCGTTTACGACGGCGGACTCAACGCCAATTTCACGTATACCCTTCAAGGCGCGATCAACGGCGATCAAGTCGAACTTCTTTCCGCGAATTGTCAATTCGATACGAAGGACGTCGGAAAAGCTAAGACGGTAACGCTCTCAGACGGCGCGCTCAGCAATAGCGACTACCAACTCGAAAAAACGAGCTATTCCGTTGCGACCGGTGAAATTATCGCGCGCCCACTCTCGCTGGTAGGCTGGACGATTCTCGACAAGACGTACGACGGTTCGACCGACGCGAGTTTCCGCGTCGGCAAGTACGACGGACTCGTCAAAGGAGACCACGTCGTCGTCGCCGCAAAATGCAAGTTCCCCGACGCAGCCCCGGGAAATTACGAACTCACGGCAACCTTCACGAAATCGGGCGTCGACGCCAAGAATTACGCTCAGATTCCGAGCATGACGCAAACGGCGGCGATTAAGCCGGGCGCGAACCTCGACAAGGAAACCTACCGCGTTCAGGAAGGCGCCGCGTTCTTCGCCGACGTCGCCGCGCAAGGAGGTTCTCCGACCGATTTCGAATGGTCGATCGACGGAAAGCCGCTCAAGCTCAACGCCGCCGCCCTACGATTCGACCCCGCGCAACTCCCCGTCGCGCCCGGCGAACACGTTTTAGCCGCCCGAGCGCGCGTCAACGACGTTTGGAGCGACCCTGCTCAAGGAACCCTTGTCGTCGATCATGTCGCGCCTTCGATTAGCGTCGTCGCGACGCCCCTCGGAACGCGCGGAATACGACTCGACCTCGAAGTCTTCCCGCTCGGAGGTCGCGCAGCTCAATACGGCGTCGTGCAGTGGGGAGACGGACAAACGACCGAGTTCCGTCCCGGCGACGGACGCGCGTTCCTCGCCCACCTCTACGCCGACTCGAACAAGGCTTACGACGTTACTCTCGATCTCTTCGAGTCCTCAGACGAAGATTGCGCGTCGTTTTACCTGACGTCGTACGGCGAGCGTCCGACCGAGAAGGCAACGAGCGACGTCTTCGCGGAACTCGCTGTTCTTGACGAACTCGACGAATTCGAGTTCTTTGATCTTTAACAAACGAACGCGACGCTCGCGACGACGCCGAGCGATATGGTATTATTCCTTTGATTTTTAACGTCTTCCGTTTTAAACTAGAAAAGGTTTCGATATGAAAAAGACCAATTCGCCCTCTAATTTCCTCGAAAAACTCTTCAAGTCCGCGCGCAAAGACGACGCGCGTCAAACGCCAAAGGGCAAGACGTTGCGACTGGAGCAGTTGGAAGACCGCCAACTTCTAAGCGTCAATCCGATCGGCGCCGACGAGGTAATTCGCAAACAAACCGTTCTAGCGTCGACCGAACCGCGCCTCGTCGAATTCGAAGCGCTCGACCTCTCGAGCGCAACCTTTGACGGACGTCAGAACGTTTCCAACAATCTAACGCAACTTTCATACGACGTCGCGTTGGAAATCTCGAACGATTATCAAGGTCTAGCGCAGACGATCGTCGTTACGACCGCCGCCGACGTCGACAATTCTAACGACGAAGCGATCTCGTTGCGCGAAGCGGTCGAACTTGCTCAGGACGGCGACACAATAACCTTCGCCGCCTCCCTCGCCGGTTCAACGATTGCGTTTGATTCCCAGATCAATATCCTCAAAGCGATCGCAATCGACGCGACCGCGATCTGGGACGCGGAAAACGACGCGCCCGGTCTGACGATCAGCGGCGCCGACGCTACGCTAATCTTTGAAGTCGCCGCAGGAACGGAAGAGTCGCCCGTTTTGCTCAAAGGTCTGACCTTCGCGAACGGACGTAGCTCCGACGTCGGCGGCGCGATTAGGTTGACGTCCGGATTCATGACGGTCGAAGACTCCGTCTTCAACGCGAACAGTTCTGGTCGCGGCGGCGCAATCCAGGTCGGCGCCGGAAAACTTATTGTTGAGAATTCCAATTTCACGGGCAATACGACGACGATTGACGGCGGCGCAGTCTTCGTTGCGACAGGCGCCTATGCGACTTTTACCGATTCGACTTTTACCGAAAACGTTTCCATTATAGCCGGAGGCGCAATTAACACCGACGGCGCCATTGAAGTTGTCGACTGTGAATTCATCGACAACTCCGCAACGGGAGACGGCAGGGGCGGCGGCGCCATTCAAGGTTGGGTCGCAAGTTCGGTTACGATAACTGGATCCACCTTCCAAGGGAACTCAGGACACAGCGCGGGCGCGATTTACGCCCATAATCTTCTCACGATTACTAACTCGACCTTTACGGAAAACACGAGTTCTTTCCGAGGCGGCGCGGTCGCC
>ONGM01000200.1 GCA_900317365.1 uncultured Planctomycetota bacterium | reverse complement strand
GGTAAGCGCGACGAGAAAAAACGCGCGAAGTCCGACCCGAACTTTACCGACGCCGTGCGAACGCAGTTGCGAAACGGTTACGGCGGCGTTCCGAAGCGACGCGAGTCCGCCGACCCGTACGAAGGAACCCTTGAACGCCTCGACGACGACGCGGCGGAACGCGGGTCGAGGCGGCGAAAGGTCCGACGCGACCCCGAGGAGGAAACGCGCACGATCGGGCCGAAGAAGTTCACGCGCGACGAAGGGGACGCCTCGCCCCGCGATCGTTTCAACCGCGACGCGTCGGCAGGCAGGCGCCGAGAGCGCGACGCCGACGAGTTTGAGCGCGGCGACAAACGCGGAAGTAAGCGCGGGTTCCGACGCGACGACAGACGCGACTCCAAACGCGGCGAGCGGTCGGAAAAGCGCGCGCGAGGCGAACGCAAGACGGCGCGCAACGTTCGTCAGGGTAAAAAAGGCGGCGGCGGACGCGGGCGCGGGCGTAGGTAACGGGCGCAGGTAGCGGACGAAAAGAAAGGAAAACAAAGGAACGAAGACGTCGAAAGGGGGCGAGAAAGCCGTGAGCGATTGCGTTACGAGTCGGAAGGAGTTATGGGCTGGAGTCGGCGAGGTCTTGACGAATCGACCGGTTGGCGAAGGCGTGTGGAAGATCAGTCTTCGCGCGCCGGAATTCGCCGAGCGAGTCGAGCCTGGTAAATTCGTTATGTTGCGTCTTTATCAGAGTTCGGATCCCCTTTTAGGTCGCCCGTTTGCGGTTTACGACGCGGACGTCGCGACAGGTCGCGTCGAGGCGCTCTACGCGGTCGTCGGAAAAGGGACGACGCGCATGACCGCGCTGACGCCCGGGGACAAGCTCGAACTCTGGGGCCCGCTCGGCAACGGCTGGAACGTGGCGAAGCGAGCGGGCGTTAGGCGTCTGGCGCTAATAGCCGGCGGGGTCGGAATCGCGCCCTTCTATACGCTGGTCAAAGAGCTTATGAAGCGCGACGCGTCGGAACGTCCGCAGACGACGTTTGTCTACGGCGCGCGAACGGCCGCCCGCCTAACCTGCGTCGAGGAGTTTCAGGCGCTTGGAGTCGACGTTAAGGTCGCAACGGAGGACGGGAGCGTCGGAACGCGAGGTTTCGTTACCGACGTCTTACCGGAGGTCTTTGCCCCCGACGTTCCCCTAGCCGACGCGCAAATTCTCGCGTGCGGCCCGACTCCGATGTTGAAGGCGATCGCGCGCTGGGCGGCGGCTCGACATTGCGAATGCTGGACGTCCCTGGAGTCTCCGATGGCGTGCGGAATGGGAATTTGCTTCTCATGCGTGGTCAACTGGAAGAGCGACGACGGAACGTGGGACTATAAACGCGCCTGCGTCGACGGTCCCGTCTTCGACGCCGCGCGCCTGAAGTGGGATTAGGAGACGTTCGAGCGTTTTGCCCGGTTGCGACGCCGCGTTGGGAAATTTGACCTGGAAAGCCGCCGTACGCATCGTTCAATAATAAAACCGGCGCTCTTAGACAGTCGCGTCTAAGAGCGCCGGTTCTCTATATGAAGTCGGGTGTTAAGAGCGATTATTTCGTCTCGCCTTCGTCGTAATATTTTTGAATAGCCTCCATCGTCGCGGTCGGATAATCGGTAGCAAAGGAGGCGCTTCCGGCGTCCATCAGGACTTTGTAGGTCTGATACTTATCGCCGTTCTTCCAGGAGAGAGTCTCGAAGATCACGCCCTTTTTACGAAGTTCCGTGCCGCAATATCGGAGAACTTCCGGGGTAGGTTTGACGTTTCCCTGTTCGTCGACAACGACGTGAACTTGCAACGCGTAAAGTCCGGCGAAGTTTTCGTCGCGAATCTTATTGAAGCGATCGACCAGGTCTTCCGGCGTTCCCGCCCACGTGGTGGGCATCCAAAGCATCGCCTTAGAGCGCGGCGCGTACTTCTTCCATTCCTTGATTTCATTGTAGTTGGAAGACGCTAGAATGATCTGCGGATGAATCTCTTGCGTCGCTTTGGCGAGAATTTGGAAATCGACTTGCTTAACGTCGAAGAAAATAAGACGTTGCGGGTCTTCTTTCAACGCGGCGATCATTTCGTTAAGATCGACCATGCGCTGACCTTTGAACTGCTCGCCTTTATAAGCGCCGACGTCGAGCTTGCGGCATTCCTCGTATGTGAAGTCCTTAACGCCAAGTTTGCGAACGTTTTCCGGCGCGTCGGGAATAATGCGTTGGAAATTATTGTCGTGGAAGGACATGATCACGCCGTCCTTCGTCATTCTGACGTCGGCTTCCGGAACGATTCCTTTTTCCCACGCGAGTCGGAAGGTTTCAAGCGTGCCTTCCGGCGCCTCGTCCCCCATTCCGCGGTGCCCTTGAACGAGCATCTCTTTGAACGGGATGTTGTCGCGAACGTTCCAATCCTCAGGGGACTCGGCGTAGAATTCGTCGATCGCCTGATACGCGCAGTCGGGTCGATCAGTTCCAAAGCCCATGGAGCCGAGACGGATGAGCTCCTTATAGAACTCAATATCGGTTTCGGCGTGCGGGCAATCGGCGGTTCGCCACGGCATCGTTTGGAATTCGATTCCGCGAGCGCGGCACTCTTCGGCGCGCGCGCGAATGCACTCCGGAGACGGTTTCAACGCGCCCGTCGCGTCTTTCGCAACGTGGATCTGGAGCCGTTTAATTCCTTTGAAATTATTAGCGCGAAGTTTCTCAAAGCGTTTCTCAACGTCTTGATCGGTGTAACGTCCCAATCCCATCCAGAGAGTGGCGTCGAACCACGACGGGTTAATATCCGCCCACTTGGCGAGGTCGTCTTCATTTCCCGACGTCAGCGTGATTTGGAACCGCACGTCCTTAACGGCGTCGGCGAGCGCTTGGAAATCAACGTTTTTGACGTCGATTACGACTTCGCGGCGCGCGTCCTTCTTGAGCGCTTCTACGATCTCTTCGATCGAAACGACCTTCTCGCCTTTAAATTCTTCGCCGCGGAAGGATCCGATATCGAGTTTCCGGACCTCTTCATACGTCATTTTTTCCACGCTCGAATTGCGAATTTCTTCCGATTCGTTCGGACAGACGCGCTTGAAGTTCCCGTCGTGGAACATCATAATGTGTCCGTCTTTCGTCGTTCTGACGTCGACTTCCGGGATTCCGCCCATACCCCAGGTCAGTTCCAAAGAAGAAATGCAGTTTTCAGGAGCCAGGTCCCCTGCGCCGCGGTGCGCGACAACGGTAATCGATTCGCGCGCTTTGTTACGAATAGTCCATTGCGCTTCGGCGCCGAAAGTAGCGACGGCGGCGAAAAGCGACGCGACGATTAACGCCGCCGTCATCTGAATGTGTCTCGTCATTGCTATACCTAAGAAAAAATGAGCGCCGTCCAAATGAACGGCGCGCTTATAAAAACGTCTTAATCGACGCGAATAACCGAATTAGCCTTCGAGGTCGCTCTGATGGAAACCGCCGTCGGCGTCGGCAAAATCGTCTCCGCTACCGTTATTGAGCGTCATGCCGCCGCGCGCCCAGTAGTGCTTGCGCAACGTGTCGAACGCGTTGAAGACGCGGCTCGGTTCCGCCATGTTGTCCATGACGACAACGCCGTCCGTGAGATCCTTCGTCATGAGTCGAATCGTGCCCACGCCGCCTTTGAGATACTTTTGCCAAATCGACTGCGAACTTTGAACGTCTTTAATCGAGCCAATATGCATAGAGTCCGTCGTTTTATTGAAGATACCGCGCTTGATCAGGAAAGTCGCCGCGCGCGGGTTGTCTTCGTCGACGCGAAGCTCGTATTCAGTGCCAAAGACGGCGAAGATCCATTTCCATCCGCGCCATCCCCACAACGCCAAAATAATGACGATACTCGGAATCCAAATTCCGAGCAGTTTGCCTTTGACCGACTTCTTCGGCGCAGTCGCTTCAGAAGTCGAAGCCGCTGTCGGAGTCGTAGCGGGCGCGTCCGCGACCGGTTCCTCTGCGACAGGTTCCGACGCGACAGGCTCCGCCGCAGGCGCTTCCGCGACCGGTTCTTCGACGACAGGCTCCGCCGCAGGTTCTTCCGCGACCGGTTCTTCGACGACAGGCTCCGCCGCAGGCTCTTCCGCGACCGGTTCCTCGTCGATCACGATTTCGTCGATCGAGTCTTCTCGCGCGAACGCAAAATTACTCACGAAAGTCGCGTCGACGGAAACGGACTCCATTTTCGCACCCTTCGTGTTCTTAACGACCTTGCAACTGAGATGGCATGCAAAGCCGATGATAACGAGCGTGATAACCGTCAGAATGAAGACCTCGGGATAAAACGCCTTGAAAGACGGTCGACCGGAGCGCCATTCGCCATTTTTGTTGGTTGATGTCGGCATATTTCGATTCCCTGTGAAAAGAAGTCGTGAGTCCTGATTTCGAAACGCCGCGCGACGACGCCGCGCGTTGACACAATTTTACCGAGCGCGGCGCGTAAATCAATTGTTTCCAGACGAAGAGCGCGCGAAAATGAAAAAATTATCGAGAAAGAAATCGCAACGCCGCGTCGCAATACCGCGTTGATCGTCAAGTTCGGCGCTTATCGGCGTATTCGCGCGTTAAATTGCGACTCTTTGCCAAAATCGCGGTTGTCCGACGCCGATAATTTATTTATAATTACGCGTTAGCGTTATGATCGTGAAATTGCGTCTCGACGCGCAAGCGCAGATTCAGGGCAAGAGAGAAAGGCGGCGCCAAAATGAAGTTCCATACCGACACACGCAAAGCGCGAACGTTCTGGTTCGTCCTTCTTGCGACGTTTGTCGCCCTCGCAACGTTGCGTCCTATTTACGCGGCTCCTGGCGACGAACAGCTCGAGCTTGGACAGACTCAATACAAGACCGGCGACTACGCAAACGCGATCACGACGCTCGAACAATACGTTAGGGCGTATCCGAACGCGGCGAATCGCGATATGGCGGAACTTTATCTCGGCACGTCGTACCTTGCGTTGCACAACGGCGAGGTCCCGTCGGAAACAAACATTGCGCGTCAGCATCTCAAATACATTCTGGATCAAGGATCCTCCTCGAGATTCTACCTCGACGCGTCCTTTCACAACGCGCGGTCGTACTTCTGCGAAAAGAATTACGGCGAAGCGCAAAGATTGTTGCGAGGATTTGTCAACTCAT
>ONGM01000202.1 GCA_900317365.1 uncultured Planctomycetota bacterium | reverse complement strand
GGGAGCGCCTACTTTACCGCGCCCGCGAGAAAGCCGCTCTATTTCCAAGCGGTAGACGAGTCTGGTCGCGCCGTTCAGACGATGTTGAGCGAAGTCTATCTCCAGCCAGGCGAGAATCGCGGCTGCGTCGGATGCCACGAACAGCAGCAGACGACGTTCTCCAATTCCGAGCGCCGAGTTTCGGCGTCGCTTCGCGCGCCGTCAGAGCTTAAAGGCGCGCCGGAAGGCTCGAATCCGTTCAGCTTCCCGCGCTTAATCCAGCCGATCTTGGACGCGCGGTGCGTCGAATGCCACTCAGGCGAGGCGAGCTCAACGGAACCGGCGCTCACTGGCGAACCGGAAGGAGACTTTTCCGTCGCGTACAATAACTTACGCCCCTATTTGCGCTGGTACGAATGGCTAAGCCCTTCGATTCGACAAGTTGTCTCCGTTCCCGGCGAGTGCGGCGCCGATATGAGTCCTCTTTCAAATATAATCGACGACGAGAACCACGCCAATCTCAAATTAACCGACGACGAGCGGCGAAAGCTCTATTTCTGGCTCGATTCCAACGTTCCTTTCTACGGCGTCTACGATCGTGAGGAACAGATCAAGCAACAAAACGGGGAAGCGATTCAACCGCCGAAGCTACAATGATCGCGTTCTTTTCGCCGATAAGTCCAAAGAGTCGTCGCCGCTTAGACGCGCGGCGGTGGCGGAATACTTAAAGATCGATTTAGACGCAAAGGGGAAGCAACGTCAATATGACGGACTTCCCTTTTGCGTCTCATATTGTTCGCGCCGTTTTTTAAAAAACTCAATCGCACGACGCCGCCGCGACCTCGTTGAACGATTCGGAAACGCGTTGAATCTCGGTCGATTCTCTTGACTTCATGTAGCGGATTATCGAATCGTTTAAAACGATTGTCAATGTATGGATTAAAGCAATTATATCAAACAAAACGCAACAAAATTTCTCTTTTCATGCGGACGTCTGACAAAACGTAGAACGACGCTTATAAACTGGACGGTATAGACATTTCGATCTTCGCAAACGCCCCCTTTCAAGGAATAAAATCGCCAAGATTGAATTCAATTGCGTTGATCCGAAATCGCAATAAATAAGGGAAAAATAACCATGATAGGCGCGCTGATTAACGCAGTTATTCTGGTCGTCATTATAAAAATGTTCACAGACGAAGACACGTCTCTTGGAACGGCGTTCCTCGCCAGTTTAGGAGCGTCGATCGCCTCTCAAATTCTCTCTGCCGTCGCGTTGGCGACGGTTGAATCGACATGGTTGGCGATTCTTTTTCCATCAATCATTTCGTTAGTCATAACCGGAGTCGTCGTGCAACTTCTTTGTTCGACTGATTTTCAAACGGTAGTAAAAATTTCCGTTACCTACTTTGTCGTAAACGTCATTTTGCTGACCGTCTTGACCTTTGCAATTTCAGCGGTCGCATAATTCTCTTTATGCCTGCGATTCAAGAGAAGAGTTCGTCGACTTCATAACAAGGCGCCACGATGGAATTATTATATTATCCTTTTATTTGCGGTCTCATCATCTTGATGGCGCTCTTTGTTATTGGTCCGGTCTTTTTGCTTTTGAAGCGCGTCTCACTGGACGGCAAGGAGTTCAAAAGACATTGGGTAACATATACGCTCCTCTTTCTATCGGGCGCTTTATCTCCGATCGTCGTTCTGCCGCTGGAAATTTTGGCGACGAACGTTTTCAAACCTGACGAAACGACGATCTCCGGCGCCTTTATTGACGCGTTTTTCGTCGCCGCGCTCGTTGAGGAGTCCGTTAAGTACGCTATCTTAGCGTGTTTTGTGCTCTCTTGTAAATTTCTTACGCGATATTCGCGTTGCGTCGCGTTTGCGGCGTTCATCTCGCTGGGCTTCGCCTTCGTTGAAAACGCGTTTTATGTTTTCTCCGGGGGCGACTCGGTTCAGACGGCGTTTTTTCGCGCGATCACGTCCATTCCGGGACATTTCATCGATTCGATCTTTATGGGCTACTTTCTCGCTCTCGCAATCCTTGGCAAAACAAAGGGAATTAATATTCTCCGGACGACCAACGCTTTCGCGGAAGCCTCAAGTCAACGAAAGGATAATCTGTGGAAATACCTCTTTTATTCTTTCATGGCGCCATTTGCCGCGCACGGGGTTTACGACTTTCTGATCATGGCGTTGAACACCGACGCTACATGGGGAGGCATGGGGTTCCTCGTATGGCTTTGGCTTCTCATTACAGGTTTCAAACTCTCGCTTCATTGTTGCGATTTAGCCAAACTCAAGGATGAAAAGCTTAAAGAAAAAGCAAAGCAAGAAAGGGACGAACGTCGCGGAATCCATTATTACTAGTCGACAAGAGCGCTCGTGGATTCAAATGAAACGCCTTTGCAACGGCGCGGTCGACCGACGTCTTTACAGTCTACGGATCGCGCCGTCAGTCTTTCTGCGCGCAACCAAGAGTCGAGCCGTACGCTGTTTTGAAGTTTGACCGGAAGGCAAACCCCAAAAACTCTTCTATCTTTAATAAACGCTAAATTCTCTACGTTTGAAATAATCCACACCCATTCTGCCAACCAACAGCCGTATCGCAACAGGCTGGAAAAATTTTCAAAAAAACTCCAGCGCACCCTTGATCATTTTTGAAGTTAGTGCACGCTAACTTTTATTAGAAAAAACTAACCTGTTTGAGTTTTATCAAGTTAGAATCATCAGACAAAAGAGGCTCCATTCACTAACGATATATTCTGCTGTTTACGGAGAACGAATATGAGATTATTTAGCAATGAGACGCCGCGACGATGCGAAAGGCGCGCCTTCACGCTTGTCGAGCTGTTGGTCGTTATTGCGATCATTGGAATTTTAATCGGTCTGCTTCTGCCGGCGGTGCAAGCGGCGCGCGAAGCCGCTCGACGTATGCAATGCGTCAACAACATCAAGCAATTGGCGCTCGCAAGTCAGAATTATCACGACGTCAATCGAGCGTTCCCAATGCCGACTGGGTATCGCGGCGGTTGCACGAACTGCCCGCCTCCAGGAGGCTTTTCCGTTCACGCCATTCT
>ONGM01000204.1 GCA_900317365.1 uncultured Planctomycetota bacterium | reverse complement strand
TCTCCGTTGTTTGTGAAACTATGGAGAAACCCCTTCTGTTCCGCGCTTTCCAGGATTCCGCAGATCGAGAGCGTTCCCAAAATGCAGAGAATACCGTTCCCCGTCGCGTCGACAAACTTCTTTCTCCGAATATCGCTCGCCAGCGCCGTGTCCATATTGTGAGACTTCATTTCCTTCACGCATGCGAAGATCCCGTTCAATACCCGATAATCTTCGTCGCGCGGTTCGACTTCAGGCGTCTTTTCAAACTCGCGCAAATCGTTGAGCGCATATTCGGCGCACATGAGATCCGGCCTGTTTCCGAACTCCGTCGGCGATAGATAGCGGAAAACGTCGTATTCGTTCCAATCGACGCTCTCCTTGTTTTCATCAAGACCATGAGAACAGCCGCACACGTTGCACGAAGGAGCTCGACTTTCGTATTTTTCACGTTCTCTCAATATCATTTCATGTTCGGGAAGGGACTTCGCCCAAACAAGGCTGGAAAGCGCCGAACGGTATCTGAGATCGCCGCTTGAAAGGCTATAAAGAAACGCTTTGGCGACGCGTTCGACGGATATGCGCGCGGAAAGGGCTTTGACCTCCGCAACAATCTCGTCGTGCGACATATCGGAATCAGGCATGATGAAGCCGCTTTTAATCGCGTTTTCTTTCTCCGAGCCGGACGGTCGTCTCTCGTCTTTTCTCGGAAGGTAATACTTCTTTAAAAACGTCAACGCTTTTTTATCTAACACCGGTTCGCTCCTCGCACAGGGTTTGAGCAACGCGACTTCTCTTTGAAAATTGCGCCGCTCTTGAATCAAAAGGAAAGGTTTTACGAAACAATGTCGCGAACTCACCAGTCTCGCGCGGAGTCAAACAACTTTCGGATATCGACCCCAACGTAGCTTCCAACGTAGCTTCCCGCCATATAGAAGAATTCGCCTAATTCCTCGCGTTCGTCCGTCTCGATAAACTCGTAATCGAGTTTCTTATTCGCTCGATTCAATTTCCGAATCGCAGCCTTCGCGCTTTGACGAATATTCTCTTTATCGTCCTTCTTACCCACGATATTGTCAACGAATTCGCTGAGCGTCGACTTAAATTCTTCAATCGTTTCTGAAGAAAATAATTTGCGACTCTTCTGCATACTCACGAGCTTCTTAATTCTCCGCAACTTCCAGCAAGGCGACGGTCGGCGCGGCGAAGAGAGGTTCGGCGGAAACTGTTTCCGCAGGCTCCGACGTTTCGACGACCTGACCTTGCTCCTGAGATTCAGGCGAGGCGCCTAAGGCGGGCGAGACCTCAGGCGAGGGCGTCACCGACGAAGAAACGGCGGCGGCGCGTGGCGAAGAAATATCGTGCGCGCGAAAATAGCAATACCCGGAATAGGTAAAGGCGAAGGCTACTAAAAGCCAATATCCGGCGTATAATACGCGGCGTAGGTAGTTCGACATGCCTCTGCCTTTCCGTAAACAATCTCTCAGGTAAACGCCAACGTTGCGCTGAGCGCGACGGATTCATTCTACAAAATCGTCGAGGCGGGTTCAAGTTCAATGAAAGGCTCCAGCGAAATCACCAGTCCCGCGCGTCCTCGATCGTCTTGGAAATATTGACCCCGACATAGCTCCCTGCGTCGAAGAAAAACTGAAACAGCTCCTCTCGCTCTTCCGTTTCGATCAGCGATTGGTCGAGTTTATCGTTCGCTCGATTCAATTTGCGGATCGCCGACTTCGCGCTATATCGTCTCAAACTCAGAAAGCGTTTCCCGCGAAAATTGTTAGCGACGGCGTTGCATACCGACGAGTTTCTTTACGCGCTTCCGAAGATCTGTCGCAGCGCTTATACGCGACAAATTCAGAATCAAAAGGTTCATATCGTCGATCCTTTCATTTACAACGCTTTTCGACAAGATCAATATATTCCTGCCGTGATAGACCGCCGAATTTGGCGGCAAATTCGTCTAACGTACAGTTCTCCGGCAAACCGAGAAAGGTCATAAGGAAATTAAATTTATCTCGATTCTCGGGAAGAGCCAAGTCGTGCTGGATCATATGCCCCGGTCGATCTTTCAATATCTCTTCAAGACTTTTTCCGCAGAGGTCGCCTTCAATCGACAAAGATACTCCCTTGGTAAAATTTCTCCACGTAGAAATTTCACTTCGCATTCTTTCCGGCGCTTCATCCCAGGGAATTTCGACAAAAGAAAATCCCCATTCGACTCGCAATCGTCCCAAAAGATCCGGCTCAGCGGAAGAATGAACGAAAGGAGATCGTCCGGAAACACTAATCACAAATTGAATATCATCGAGAGTCAGACGCTTATGCGCGACAATTTTGTGTCTTCCCCATATAATATCGTTATCGGAATAATATCCAGGCGTTCTGAGCGGCTTGTCTTTCAGATCGTCTACCGTCAGATTTTTATCCGGCGTGATAAAATCGTACATTCTGACAATCAGCGGCATAGTCAAGAGATGACGAAAAGAATGTTCTTTAGGAAGTTCAGACCATTTCTCGAGTTCCCGAGTTTTACCAAGAATGAGTCCGTAAGCGTAATGAGTCCGATCCACTTGACAGCGAAAAATATCGCCTGGTCGAAACTCGACGGTCTGATGCGACATATTTCGGACTTCTGCAGTCCGCTCAAAATAGTTGTTTGGACATGATGTAATATAAAAACGCATGAACTCGTGAAAATCAGTATCGGTCATTATTTTGCGAATACGTTTCTCCTCGCCAATCTCTAGCGTCTGATTATTTCTAAAGTTTCGTACGGTAATAGAGCTATCGTTGTTCTTTAACGTAATAAGTAAGTAACATCCAAATGGATTGATCGCCATTACGCTTGACGGATTAACAGGTTTTTGTCTTCCCTTCGACGTTAATGGAATCAACGTCGTCCTATTTATCGTTTCAAGACGCGTGTCAAACTCGTGGTAATCTTGCCATCGATAGGAACCGTCCTCCTCAACTACATACTCTTCATGGATCGCCTTGACAATCGTATCCCTATCAAAAAACAGAACGGTTCGCTTCTTCCATTCGTAGGTTGCGCTATACATAATCGCAGTTTCCCAAGTTGGGTCGATCGGATTAAGCGCAAGATAACGCCGCTCTTCGTCTGTGAGCATGACGACGTAGACGCCTGGCGTAAAGTAACTCTCTGCGTTTGAACGCGCTTTCTTTTTGGTCGCTGACGCCGCTTGGTCTAGAGGAATCCAGGCGCGCTCATGGGACAGTTTATCGCCGCAGAAAGAGCCGAATATCTCATTGACGGCGTCGTAGTTGACGCCGTTCTTTCCCCGCCAATAGTAAAGCGGGTAAAAAGTCAGACCGTCCCGTCGAACATTAAAATCCCCAGCGTTTGTAAAACTATGAAGGAAACCTCTATGTTCAGAGCTTTCAAAAACGTCGCATATGGCGAGCGTTCCTAAAATGCAGTGAATACCGTTCCCCGTCGCGCTGAAAAACCTCCTTTTCCGAATTTCGCTCACAAGCGCCGTGTCCATATTGTGAGACTTCATTTCCTTCGCGCAGGCAAATATTCCGTTCAATATTCGATAATCTTCGTCGCGCGGTTCCACTTCGGAAGCCTTTTCAAACGCGCGTAAATCATTAAGAACATATTCGGCGCAACTGAAATTCGGTTTTCGTCCGTAATCTATCGGCGAGAAGTAGTGAAACACGCCGTACTCGTTCCAGTCGATATTTTCCTGCTTTTCAAGTCCGTGAACGCAACCGCAAACGTTGCATGAAACTACGCGCCGACCGTATTCATTGACGTCCTTTAAAATCAATTTGTGCGTAGGTAGCGATCTCGCCCAAATAAGGCTTGATAAAGCCGTGCGGTATTTGAGATCGCCGCTTGAAAGACTGTATAGAAACGCCTTTGCAACGCTTTCTACGGAAATGCGTTCGGAAAGCGCTTTGATTTCCGTTACGATCTCGTCATGAGTCATGGCGCTCTCCGGCACATAGACGCCGCGCTTAATCGCGTTCTCCTTCTCCGCATCCGACGGACGTTCCTTCGGCTCATAAGGAAGATAGTTTTTCTTTAATATCGCCAGAGCTTTTTTGTCCATTCGGTTGTCCTCATAAAGAATCGTACTACGGGCAATAAACCAATTTTCACACGGCTATGCGTTTGCAACTCGTTAGTTCTGCTTGCAAATTCGATTCGCGTCATAACATGAGACGAATTTAACTCATGCGCTCACACTGTCGTGATTTTAAATAATCAAACGACTATGGATCGATAAACCAACTCCAAATTGCTTTTTCAATTTCAATTGGCGTAGCGTCGACGTCAATGTCGTATATATCGCGAAGATCAAATTTCCATCGATCTACAGCATTTTTGAACGTCCCATTCCTGTTCACTTGAGATATTCCAAATCTTAGATTTTTCAAAGAAACGTTATTTTGCTTTCTGAGTCCGCGAATTAGCCAGTCCTCAACCACACGAGCGTCATCGTGCGAAAGATCGCGAAACACAGGGATCAAACTGATAATACGCCCATTCTTTCTCAAATGTTCAGCTGCTCGCCGCGAGAAATTGTTGGTTCGTCCCACATACGTTATTTCACAGTTATGACCAAACGCGACGTAAACGCAGTCGTTGTGAACAAGAATACCGTCGCTTGTTACATGGTAAACATGTTCGCCAAAGACTTCAAGGTTGTATACCTTCTCCGGTCCTGGGCGCGGAAATCTCTGAACGACTCGCTTCGTTTCGCCGTTCAGGAGTTTGACGCGCTCGCCGAAGAATAAC
>ONGM01000206.1 GCA_900317365.1 uncultured Planctomycetota bacterium | reverse complement strand
TAATCAAACAAAAAGAAAGAAAAAAGACAAAAAAAGCCCCGGATTCTTGCAAGAAAAGGAAACTAGGTTTAAAATAGGAAAGATAAGCGCGTAGTATCGCGCAGGCGACGCGACCTTGCGTATCGCCGAAGTTGTAACAATGTGGACTGTTTTGAGCCTTCCGAACGCACGTTTGAGAATAGTCATGCAACCTTTCAAGTTCCTGTTTGTGGTTTTCATTGCGCTCCTTTGCGCGCGGTCGCCGCTCCAAGGACAAGAAGTTCTGTTTGAGGATCAGTTTGAAGGATCCCTCAAACCGGGTTGGGTGTGGTTGCACGAAAACACGTCGAATCGAAGATTCGTCAACAACTCGTTGGAAATCTTAACGGAACCGCTCTTTTCCGGATTTTCCGGAGTCGCTCGAAACGCCCTCGTTCGGCCCCTTAACTTCCTGAGAATGCAAAACGGAAGAACGACCGACGCGTATCGTATTGAAACCGAGTGTTACTTCCTGGAAAAGCCTACCTGTCAGTTTCAACAGTGCGGCGTCTACTGGATGCAAAACGACAAGGTCGTCTTTAAACTTGTCTTCGCCTACGTCGACGGTATGATGTGCGTTTTGCCCGGCAAATTCCCCGTAAAATCCTCCGGCGGAAAACTCCGCATTACCGTAACCGGTCGAAAGTTCGTCGCCGAATACTGCGATTTGAACGAAGAAGAATTTCGACCCGTCTACGAAGGCTTCATCAACCCGACGGCGGCGGATCGCATTAGTCTGCAGTGCTGGGGCGGTCGGCGCCCTCAAGGAGATTGGCAAGACAACGATCCTGCAAAACGCTGGGCGCGATTCGCCTACTTTCGCGTTGAAAAAATCCAAGATTAGCGCGTCCTTCGTGCGACGCGGTCGCCTGTTCGCGAAACAGATTCATGAACGCGCGACTTTGTGCCTCTTTCCTGTCTGAATCGTGTTCCGGTGCGTTTATGCTAAAAGGCGTTGAAGTTGTCTGTTTTTTAGCGTGTTATGCGCTTGCCTTGATTTTGGAACTCGCGCGCCTGCGCTTTCAGAACCGTAGGCTTCTCGCTGCGGTTTCCTTTAGCGTGATAGCGATCGGCGCCGTCGCCCACGTCGCCTTTCTCTATCATCATAATTTGCTACAAAACAATCATTTTTTTGCCAGCGCCAGCGGCTGGCTCTACGTCCTCGCCTTCCTGGTCGTTCTCGTCGAGATCTATTTCACGCTCGTTTATAAACGCGCGCAATTCGGCGTCTTCCTATTGCCGCTCGCTATTTGCTTGATCGCGCTCGGTCTCTGCGCCGGTTCCTCCACCTTTACGGAAACGACCACCTTTAAATTTGCCCGCGCATTTCACGGAATCGCCTTGCTTTTCACCGCCCTCGTCTCCTTCTTAGGGTTTGCGACCGGCGTTATGTACTTCTGGCAACGGCGCCGAATGAAGAGCAAAAACACGCGTCCGTTTTTGCCCCTTCCGTCCCTCGAATGGTTGAGCAAAAGCGGTCGTTTCTCCGCGAACGTCTCCGCCGTCGCGCTCGGCCTCGGGGTAGCGAGCGGATACTATCTCAAATTGTTCGACGGATTTCCCATTCGATCCGGCGCGCAAAACGTTGATTTCGTCGCGCTCGGTTCGACGATTCTTCTGTTCTTCGCGATCATATCGCGGGTCATGACCGAACGTCGGAGCGCGCGCGACGCGAGTCGCGCAAACGCGTTGCACAATCTTATTTGCGCCGCCGCGCTCGGCGCGCTCTTGCTCTGCGCCGTCATTCCCCAATCCGGTCATTTGCGAGTCCTATCCAACGGACCCGACGGCTCCGCAACCGACGCTCAAGTCGAACAAAGCGATCTCGACTCAAACGATTTACAACCTCCAATAGAACCGACCCCCAACCAATGAAACCGACAATGTGAAATCGCATAGTGTAACGAGAAATTAAAACGTTTGAGTCGTAGCGATCGAGTTGAGCTTATAAGGAGGTCGGAATGCCGATTCGTTTTATCGGTTTGAATAATCGCACGGCGCCTGTGGAAACGCGCGAGCTGTTTTCCTTTGACGCCCACGGCGTTCAAGACGCGTTGCAGAAATGGCTTGCGCAAGAACATGGCGTCGAGGCGACGCTAGTCTCCACGTGTAATCGAACCGAACTTTACTTCGCTACGGAATCGGGCGAAATTCCGGATTTCAAATCGGCGTTTCCGTACCTCGCCGCGCCGAACTTCCGCGCGCAAATCTCCGACGACTCGTTCGAGCAATTTCGCAAGTATTTCCTTTGCCTCGAAGACGGAGACGCCGTCGAGCATCTCTTCTCCGTGGCGTCAAGTCTCGACAGCATGATTCTCGGCGAGCCGCAGATCCTCATGCAAATGAAGCGCGCGTACGAACTCGCCGTGCAAGCGAAGACCACGGGACCAATTTTGAACGAAGCGTTTCAATCCGCGTTCAAGACGGCGAAACGCGTCTCCGTCGAAACGGAAATCTTCCGCCGCCGCGTGAGCGTCCCGAGCGTCGCCGTCGTCGACTTCATACTCAATATTTTCGAACGCCTCAACGATAAAAAAACGCTTGTCCTCGGCGCCGGAGAAATGGCCGAAGAAACCTTGAAATTCCTCGTCGACTACGGCGCCGAAAAAATCTTGGTGACGAATCGGAGTCGCGATAAAGCCGAAGTCCTCGCGCAACAATGGAACGGAACCGTCGTCGACTGGTCCAAACGAATCGACGCGCTTGCCGACGTCGACCTCGCGATCTGCGCCACCGGCGCTACGGAGCCGATCGTTACTCTAGAACATTACCTCGAAATCGAAAAGATTCGGAACAACGGGTCGCCCCTCACGATTCTCGATCTCGCCGTGCCCCGGAACGTCGATCCGCAAATCGGCGAACGCTCCAACGTCTACCTCTATTCGATCGACGATCTGGAAGCGGCGTGCGCGCGCAATCGAGAACTGCGCGACAAGGAGATTCCAAAAGCGTTAAAAATCGCGCGCGAAGAGGCGGAAAAGTTCATTAAGAATATCAACGCGCGAAAATCGATCGGCGTAATTCTTAAACTACGCAACGGATGGAACGAAATCAAAGACGCCGAAGTCGAACGTCTACTTCGCAAAATCGACTGCGACGCCCATACGGAGGAGGAGATTCGCTACGCGTTTGATCGTCTCGTCAACAAACTTCTCCATTCGCCGACAACGTCGCTCCGCGACGCGTCCCAGAGCGAATACGGTATGAAATTAACGGACGCCATCAAACGACTCTTCCGACTCTAACGGGTCGCTCGAGTTTCCTGTCGCAATCGCGGTTCCGTCTTCGAGGCTCCGGCGCGATTTATACGTCTTCACGGTCGCTTTTCCGCGCGCGTCGCCGCTTAGAGGATCTCGTTCGACGACAAAACGCACGGCGCCGTCGTCGAAGGTGTGGAAGAGAACTCGACCTTGTTCGCGCAACGTCTTTTCCGTCTTGGCGCCGCGCAAAAAGCCGCCGCCGCTCAAAACGACCCACTTTGGATCCGACCATTCAAAGAAGTCGTCAAAATTAACCGTTTTTCCTCCGTGGTGCGGCGCCAGCGCCATATCGTACCGTCTCGGCGACGTCTCTAAAAACGCCGCCTCTTCGGAATCCAAATCGCCGGGAAAGAGAAAACTACGGTTCATATACCGAAGCGACGCCACTACGCTCAACGCGTTGGCTGCCTTGTCCGCTTCAAGTTGCGTCGACGTTTCCGTCGGATGGAGAATTTCTATTTCAGGAAAACCAAATCGTTCCAACGTTTCGCCGGCGAGAATGTAATCGATCGGTATGCTTCTACGCTCCAACTCGTCCCTTAACGACGATAACTTGACGTTTTCCTTCGAAAAAGTCGCCGGGGAAACGCATACGCGCTTCACGTCGATATATTTTAGAAGCGTTTCCAAGGCGCCAAAATGATCGAAATCGGAGTGAGATATGATTACAAGGTCGACGCGCGTCTTCCCCATATTCCAAAGATTGTTGGCGACAATCTCCCCGGCGCGTTGCGCGTTCGTCATACTGCCGCAATCGTAAAGCGCGACGCGACCGTCGGGAAAATAGCACGCGGACGCCAAGCCGTGTCCGACGGAATACACGTCGACGACTAACCGACCCGCGCGTTTCGTATCGCGCTCGTCGAAATATCGAGTCGACGCGACGACGACGAGCCATAAGAGGAACCCGACCGCCAAGACGCGACGACGAGGGCGCGTGTGCGGAAAAATCGTCCAAAAGACAAGGGGCGCGTAAAGTATCCAAAGCGCCGACGTCTTCAACGTCGGAATATAAAACGCGCCGTAACTCGTCGACGCTATGCGGTCAAGCGCGCCTAAAAAGAAATTAAAAACGCCGTTTGTCAACGCGCCAATATATGGAATCGCATACTCGCGTATGAACGGGACCGCGTCCCCTAGGAGTCCGGAAAAGGCGAGAAGAAACGCCAGTAAAAGCGCAACGGTCGCCGGCGCCCAAACGATCGGATTCGCAAGAATCGCGATCGGCGTAAACAAATGCGTCGCCGAAGCGACCAGAGGCGAACTAACGCCCCAAACGACGAAACCGGTCTTAAAGAGCTCTTTGCATTTATTCAGAAACGCGCGGCGAAGACGACGAAAAATCGGCTTAACGACATAATCCCACGGACTCTTTCTCGTTTCGTGTTCCTTTTCGAGCTTCGACTTAATCTTTTCCAGTTCTTTCTCGTCGCGTTCGCGTTGCTTCGCGCGCTCGCGAATCGCTTTTCGACGCTCGATATTTGTCTGCGCCAGTCGAAACGTCGACGCGGAACTAAACCATAAGAACGTTCCGGTCGCCAAAAACGAGAGTTGAGCGCCCAATTGGAATAATTCGCACGGATTGCGCATTAACAGAACGACGGCGGCCAACGCGAGACTATTGATCGTCACGCCGCGACGATTAAGTATTCCGCCAATACAGAAGACCGCCGTTAGAACGACCGCGCGAGTCGCCGGCGCGCGCATATCCGTAAGTCCCAGGTAAAAGAACGCCAACGCGAGAGTCAACGCCGCGACGACTCCCGCCGGAATGTGAAATCGCCTCAAAATAAAAGAAAACGCGCCGATAATCAACGCGACGTGCAATCCGGAAATAGCGAGTAGATGCGCCGTTCCCGTTCGTCGAAACGCGTCGTTTGTCTCTTGATCGACCTCGTTGCGAAACCCAAAGGTCATACCGACGGCGACGGCGGCGTTTCTCGGGGATAAATTCTCGCGTATCACGGCGGCGCCTCGGAGTCGTAAGCGCTCCAAGAAGCGTTCGATTCGAAATTCCTCGACGTCTTTTTCATTCGTTAAATTGACGATATGCTCTACGTTCTTAATATAAAAGGAGTTCAGAACGCGTTGCGATCGATAGTAAAAAAGCATGTCGCGATCGCCGGGATTGCTCGGCGCCGACGGTCGCGACAGGAGTCCGGAGGAACGAATGCGATCGCCAATTTTCAAAAGAGAGGAGTCGCCGTTGACGGTAACGGCAACTTTTCCGGAAACGGATTCCCACGACTCGTCTCCAGCGGCTCGGAGCGCTTCCGCGATAAAAGACGTAGAGACCTCCTCTTCGCCAAAAGATCGAGATTCCGGCGTGTTTTCATACGCAATTGGCGTTTTCAAGACCCGCAGTTCCAACGTCGCCGGCTGCCGCTCCTCGCGCAATAAAAACGCTAAATGATCGTTAGGAAACACGTTGTAATAATACTCGTGTCTCATTCCGGCGACGCATGCGACCGCTAAATAAATCCAAAACGAGCCGTAAGCGAAAACGCTGTAAAACTCGCTCCAAACGTGTCGCGGCTCCAATGCGTCAAAGCGTTGACGACGCTCTTCAGAAAAGGTCGAGCGCGCGAACTTAGTCAACGCAAAACAGCTAAGGCTTAGCGCGAAAAGGACTTGCCAAAAGACGAAACCCGGGGTCGCGCGCGCGTTCCAAAATATGCCGCAAACAACCGCAACAAAGAAAGGAACAAGCGGCGCCGGCGTTCTGATTCGATCCGATTCCCTTTGCAGTATTGACATAGCGACGTTGTAACGCGTTGTGCCGCCTTCGACGGCCGACGTTCAAAACGAAGTTCCTCCCAGCAATAAAAAAAGAAACCGCCGTGTCGTTCCAGCGGCGATTTCTTCTTATTGACGCGTTTGCATAAGCAAGACGCAAAGAACCGAACTGTCGGTATTATTCTTCTTCTAATTGCGCGAGGATTTCATCGGCAATTACGAAATTTGCGGAGACGTTTTGAACGTCTTCGTGTTCGTCAAGCGCGTCGGTCAGTTTCAGCGCTTTTCTCGCGACGTTAATATCGTCGATCACCATAGCGTCGCGCGGAACGTACGTAATTTCCGCGTGTTGGGTCTGGAGTCCCGCCTTGTTAAGAGATTCGAGAACGGCGTCGAAACTCTCAGGCGCGCACGTGATTTTGTACGTGTCTTCCAGGGTTTCCACGTCGTCGGCGCCAGCTTCAATGGCGATATCCATCATTTCTTCTTCGCCTTTGGCGTCGCTTGCGACTTCGATAACGCCTTTCTTATCGAAGTTCCAGCTCACGCACCCGGACTGTCCCATCTTGCCGCCGCAAACTTCGAAAATCTTGCGGATTTCCGGCGCCGTACGATTGCGATTGTCGGTCAACCCGGACGCCATAACGGCGATTCCGCTCGGTCCGTAACCTTCGTACAACACTTCTTCGAGTTCGACCGGATCCAACTCGCCGGTGCCGCGCTTGATTGCGCGCGTTATGTTGTCTTTCGGCAAACTAACGGCGCGCGCTTCTTCGATCGCCGCGCGCAAACGAATATTGTCGTCCGGATTACCGCCGCCTTGTTTTGCCGCGATGATAATCGCTTTCGCAAGTTTGCTCCACAGCTTGCCGCGCTTTGCGTCGACTAATGCCTTCTTATGCTTAATACCTGCCCAATGGGAATGCCCAGACATCGATTCTCCTTGACCTCGTTAGTGGTTGTCCGCATCGGTCACGCAACGCAACGCGGCGCTTCGTCTCGCCCCAAACATATCAACGACCTCGTTTTGCGCGCGACAAGTCAATTCCGTTCGGAATCGCTTTTCGAAATCGCGCGACCGTCGACGCCGCCGGTTCGTTCTAACCAATGCGAGGCAATGAACTGCTTGCGACCTAACCGTTCGACGCTAGCGTAACTCGACGCATATTCGTATGCGTTAAGACTCCCGTCGCGCAAAAGAACCGAAAAGACGCAAACGCCAATTCGAGAGTAAACCCACAACAGGAATCTACGACGAACGGCGCTCGCTCTCAATTATAATCGCAAGCGCGTTCGTTCAACGCGGTTTTTTATGCTGAATTTCCTTAATCTTCGTCGCTTCGCCCGACTTGCTTTTCGACGCGCTTTTCGTTCGCGTCGATTTCACCGGCGCGGAGTCGACCGCATTTGCGGCGTCCTTTGGATCGACGCCCTTCTTCTTAGCGGAAGACTTTGCTTTCGGCTTCGCCGTCGACTCGGCGACGACGACGTCCGACCCCGCTTCAGCGTCAGGCGGTTCCGAACGTTTAACGGTCGCCGTCGACTTACGCCGTTTGACCGAGGACGTTGACGCGTCCTTAGCGGCGGCGGACTCTTCGACGTTCTTAGACACGGACGCGTCGATCTCGCTCGCGTCTTTCTTAGCGCGAGAAGATTTCTTCGCAGGCTTGGCGGGAGCGTCGGAAACGGCGCTCGAGGAAACCTTTTCAAGTTCGGACTCGGATTCCGCCTTTTTCGCGACCTTTTTCGAACTCGACTTCTTCACGGAAGGACGCTTCTCGCCGGCTTCCGACGACTCGGAGTCGCCCTTTTCAGCCTTTTCAGCCTTCTTCGACGCAGATTTTCTCGATTTCGACGCGGACGCGCTCTCCGACTTGCTCTCCGATTTACCGGCGGACTTCTTCTTGCCTTCTTTGGAGTCGGCTTCGCTCGATTCGTCGGACTTCGCCTTTTTCGCAGATTTTCCGACCGGCTTGACGTCGGAGACAGACTCGGCGTCAGGGAGGGCTTCCGCAGTCTTTTTCTTTCCGGAGGCTTCCTTAACGCGCTCGGATCCCTTCGAGCGTTTCTTTTCGGAAGGTTCTTCAGACGCAGGACTCGCCTTCTCTTCCGCGTCGGCGGAAGAGGCTTTGCCGTCCGGAATCGAAGCGCGCGATTTGCGCAATTTCGCAGGCGCAGACTCCGGCTCCGCATTGGCGCGTTGGCGCGAAGAACTCGCAGAGTCGACGCTCACGCCGAAACTCGTGAGAGTCACGGTCGATTCAACGCCGTTGTCCTCTTCTTCGTTTCCGGAATAGCCTTCTTCGTACTCTTTAACGTCTTGCTCGTATTCTGCGGCGACTTCTTCGATCGGCATGGGAGAAAACCGATGCGCGCCTTTGGAGAATTTTACTTTTTCGTATTCTCTTCTCTGAAGCAACCGCGCAACTTCGCGAGGATCGGAAGGCCAGCGCGGCTCAACCAGCGGCGCGTCGGAATTTTTGAGCGCGGATTTGTCAAAGGATCCGAGGAATTTAAGCGCGTCGTCGCGCGTCGCCTCGGAAAGCATCTCCACGCCTAACTGATGGATAAGAGTAAAGAACTCCGTTCGTTCTTCGTCGGAAAGTTTAGAAACGACGTCCGGTACAACTTCTTTGCCGTCTTTGACGTCGACAAGATTCAGACGGCGCAAGACCTGGAGCGCGCCTTCGTTGAGAGGAATATCTTTTCGCCCGTACGAAAAATAGTCGACAAATCTCTCCATAAAGAGCGTCGAATAGGGATTTTCCGCCATGAAAGCGTCGAAATCGTCGACGCTTCGAACAAGACCTTCGAGTTTGAACTCGTAAGTCTTATCGAAGATAAATTGCAGAACGCGTCGGAGTCGTTCGCCGTCCGTCTCGGCGCGAGCGGAACTGTCGACGACTTCCGCAATTTCTCTTCCTTTCGCAACGCGGATCTCATTCCAGTCAATGAAGTAATACGCAATTTTCTCATACGCGGAGTAAGCGTACTCGAAAGTTCCATTTTCCAAAAAGAGCGCGTAGACTAATACATTCAACAAGCCGCCGCTGCAAGGACACGCGTTCTTCGGCTCAGGATAGCGTTTCTTAAGCAGCTTGTAGAATGAAGTTATATCTTTTTGACGCGAAACCATATATATTACCGCTTCAAACTATATAAGTAGTCTCTTTTTCGCAAAACTCGGCAAGGCTCGACGTTATCGACCCGAAACTTACTTGCGTTCGGAATCTTCTTCCTCTTCGTCGACGTCGTCGGATTCGTCGTCCTCGTCGACTTCATCGTCGTCGAGATCCGAGTTCTCTTCGGCTTCTTTGCGTTCCGCTTCGGCGCGTTCATCGGCGAGAACTTGCGAAACGGCGATCAAATTCTTCATGCCTTCGTCGATGAAAAACTGCAACGTCGGAGTATAACGGGAATCGATCCGCTTCGCGCACTTCTGCTGGAAAAACCCCGCCGCGCTTTGCAAACCTCTTAATACGAGCCGCTCTTTCGACTCGCCGCCGAGAGTCATAAAGTAGACTTTCGCCTGACGCATGTCTTCAGAGACTTCAACCCTTGTGATCGTCGCGGATCGCGCGCGCGGATCCTTAAGATCCGTTAAAATCGAAGTCGCAACCACTTCGCGAATCGCTTCCGCAGCTTTCAACGTTCTTCTAGACGCCATACGTTATCTTCTATGACTGGCGCGGTCAGACGAACAACGTCGACTGCGCGCACTATAAAGTCTAAAAAGCGCGGCGACGAACCGCCAATGACGGTTCGTACCCACTCGCCGTTACTACTAATCCAGCTTACGCGCGATTTCCTCAATCTTATAAGCTTCCAGGACGTCTCCTTCTTTGACGTCGTTAAAGCCCTTGAGTTTCATACCGCACTCGTAGCCTTCGCGAACTTCGCGCGCGTCGTCCTTCTCGCGGCGAAGCGTTTCCAACGGATACTCGCCGATGATGCGACTGTCGCGAATCAGACGTATCGTGCAGTTGCGCTCGATGACGCCGCTAAGAACGCGACAACCGGCAATAACGCCGACCTTGCTGATATTGAACGTGCGTTGAACGAGCGCTCGGCCAAGCTCTTTGACCTGCTCGATCGGCTTCAACATGCCTTCGAGAGCGGCGCGAATGTCTTCCGTCAACTTGTAAATAACGTCGTAACGACGAATCTGAACTTGTTTCGTCTCGGACAACGCGCGCGCGCGCTCGTCCGGCACCACGTTAAACCCGACGATAATCGCGTCGGATGCGTCCGCCAATTGCACGTCCGCCTCCGTCACGCCGCCGACCGACGCCTGAAGGATCTTGATCTTGACTTCCGGATGATCCAATTTGCCAAGCTCTTTACGAATCGCCTCGATCGACCCGCGAACGTCGGCGCGAATAATGACGTTGAGAACCTGCTGCGAACGCGCCTCCTTGAGTCGACCAAAGAGGGACTCGAGCGTAATGTGCCCGCGAGATCCGGCAAGCTCAATCTCGCGGGAGCGTTGCGCGCGCTCTTCGGCGATCTGACGAGCAATGGAGACGTCCTCGAGAACGACGAACTTGCTGCCTGCTTCCGGCGGCGTGTCCAAACCAGTAAGCGTGATCGGCACGCTCGGACCAGCCTCTTTAATCCGCTTGCGCGAGTCAAGCGTGTCGGTCATCGAACGAACTTTACCGAACGAGGATCCGCAAAGAACGACGTCTCCGTTGCGCAACGTTCCCTTCTGAACGAGCGCCTTGCAGACCACGCCTTGACCCGACTGTTGGGACGATTCGAGAACGACGCCCATCGCCGGACGATTCGGATTCGCCTTCAGATCGTTGAGTTCGGCGATCGTAACAAGGGTTTCGAGCAACTTGTCGACGCCCATGCCGGTCAGCGCGCTCGTCTCAACAATTTCGACGTCGCCGCCCCACTCGGCGGGCATTAGATCGTTATTCGCAAGCTCTTGAACAACCTTGTCGCGATTGACGCCGGGTAAGTCCATCTTATTGAGCGCGACCACGATCGGCACGCCGGCGGCGCGCGCGTGCGAGATCGCCTCTTCCGTTTGCGGCATGACGCCGTCGTCCGCCGCGACTACGAGCACGGCGATGTCGGTGCAGTTCGCTCCGCGCGCGCGCATCTCCGTAAACGCTTCGTGTCCCGGAGTGTCAACGAACGTTACGTAGCCTTTCGCCGTCTTCACGCGATACGCGCGGATATGCTGCGTGATTCCCCCGCTTTCGCCGTCGACGACGTGAAGATTGAGGATCTTGTCGAGCAGAGACGTTTTTCCGTGATCCACATGCCCTAAGAACGTCACAACAGGCGCTCTCGGAAGCAAGCTGTCCGGGTCGTCCTCCATATCGTACATGGAGTCGACGTACTGTTCTTCGAGCGTCTCTTGCTCTTTAACAGTCGCCTTGAGTTCGAACTCAAGGATCAGCATTTCGACTTCTTCGCGCTCGAGCAATTGGTTCATCGTCTTCATGTAGCCAAGCTCGATGAGCTTTTTAATGACGGCGGCAACGGACAGTCCCGTGGCTTCCGCAAAATACTTAAGTGTGCAGGGCGTTTCGATCACGACGTCGTTCTTCCGAGGAGCGGTTACGGAGACTGACGAACTCTTATCGCGTTTACGTTGTCCGGACCGACTGATCGGACGATAATCGTAATCGTCGTCCGCGCCGTTTCGGTATTGCAAACGCGCGTTTCCTTCGCGGCGGTTCGTCGTTGTTCCACGACGATCCTCGCGACCGTTTTCGTCTCGATCGCGTCCGCCACGATTCTTTTTGTTCGAGGGTTTACTATCGGAGAAATTGGATTCCGCGCGTTCGTTTCGCTTCGAGCTGAAGCCGGCGTTGCGTTGGGAATCCTCTTTTCCGGTCGAATGAGCGAAAGCGCGGCCGGTCTGAGCAGGTTTCTGACCGCCGGACTGCGCGGTGCGAATACGTTGCAGAAGCGGTCCGGAACCGCCGGACGCGGCGGCGCGAAGCACTTCGACGGGCAACTTCTTTTCAGGTTTCTGCGCCGCAGGCTCTTTAGCGACGGGCTTTTGCGGCTTTTGCGCCTGAACGGGAATCGGCGCCAAGTGAAGTCCTGCGCCAACGCGCGGGGACGTCGATTTCGCGCTCGCGCCTTCATTCTCGTCCTTTTTCGACTTCAAAGGCTGTCCGAGCACGCGCACTCGGTCGTTGCCGCCGGTCGTAATGATAGGCGGGCGCTTCATTTCCTGCATTTTCTGGGCGTTCATCTCGAGTTGCGAGATAAACGAAGAAGTAACAGGCGCGGGTCTCGTCGGCGCGGCGGGCTGATTCTGACGTCGATCGCGGCCGTTTTTACCGCGAGATTGAGCGTCGCGGCCGGAAGAGTCTCGACCGGAGTCGCGACCGCCGTGAGCGCCGCGTCGTTCCATCGCTTGACGCAAAGGCGCCGCAGGTCGCCGGGCGGAACCGGTTCGATCTTGACCGAGCTCGCTCTTCGCAGGGGCGGCTGTCGCGACGCTTTGAGCGGGCTCGGGAGTTTCCGAAGCCTTAACGGCGTCTTTCGAGGCGTCCGCCGCAGGGGATTCGATCGTCTTCGTCTCCTCGCGCTTGTCTTGCGAACTCTGCGCGGTCGTCGAAATTTCCGCAGGCTTCGTTTCCGCAGGCTTCGAGTCGGACGCGGCGACAGGCTGGGAGTCGGGCGTCGGCGCGGTCTTCGTCTCGTCCTGAGTCGCGCTGACGGCGGCTTCGGCGGGACGATCAGAATCGACTTTTTTCTCCGGTTCGCTTTCGGTCGTTTTTCCGGAATCAACGCTCGACTCGGCTTCTGCGGCGGCAACTTTCGGCGTTTCCTTTTCCGGAACCTGCTCTTCAGAAACGCGAGGCTCCGCAACCTCAGGCTCGGTCGG
>ONGM01000207.1 GCA_900317365.1 uncultured Planctomycetota bacterium | reverse complement strand
GGATCATAGCGGCGCCTTATCCGCCGACTAAAGCCGGCGGCTTCCCCCCGACCTATGGGGTCGGGGGCGGCGCGTTGCGCCGGGAAAATCGCCCTTTGGGCGATGGACGCGCCTTTGGCGCGTTGGGCGCTGTCGCGGGGATCGTGCGGCGCGTTATCGCGTTTGTGTAGCGCGGGCGGCGCGTTGCGCCGGGAAAATCGCCCGTTGGGCGATGGACGCGCCTTTGGCGCGTTGGGGCGGGGGTAGCGCGTGCTTGTTCGGCGTTTACCAACTCTTTTTGAGTAAACAAAAGGTTATATCTTGAAGAAACTGTATAAGCGATTATAATAAACGCGTTCCTCGCGTTCAGACTTCGATCGAACGCGAGGAAACCGGACGAAAGAGGCGCGTTAATTGGCGCGTGAACGCTTTTAGATATAGGAATCCAAAATGAAAATCGCAATTTACGGTTATGGTAATCTAGGTCGCGGCGTCGAATGCGCCGTTCGACAGAATTCCGACGCGGAACTCGTCGGCGTCTTTACGCGTCGCGACCCGAAATCCGTTCAGACCGCCTCCGGCGCGCCTGCCTATGGCGCCGATCAAATCCTCGACTTCAAAGATCAAATCGACGTCGTTATTATCTGCGGCGGAAGCGCTACCGATCTGCCGAAAATGACGCCTGCCCTCGCAAAAGATTTCAACGTCGTCGATAGCTTCGACACCCACGCCAATATTCCCGCCCACTTCGCCAACGTCGACGCCGCCGCAAAAGAAGGCGGACGCGTCGCCTTGATCTCCGCCGGTTGGGACCCCGGAATGTTCTCCCTCAATCGCCTCTACGCCTCCGCCATTCTGCCTGACGGCGCCGATTACACGTTCTGGGGACGCGGCGTCAGCCAAGGGCACTCCGACGCCATTCGACGCGTCCCCGGCGTACTCGACGCCCGACAGTACACCGTCCCGATTCAAGCCGCCCTCGATTCCGTGCGCTCAGGTCGGAACCCGGAACTCTCGACCCGACAGAAACACCTCCGCGAATGCTACGTCGTCGCGGAAGACGGCGCCGATCTCAAGGCGATCGAAACCGCGATCAAAACAATGCCAAACTACTTCGCCGATTACGATACCACCGTTACCTTCGTCTCCAAAGAAGAACTGGCGAAGAACCATTCCGGTCTCCCCCACGGCGGATTCGTGATTCGATCCGGTAAGACCGGGCGCGACGGAGAACATTCCCACACGATCGAATACAGCCTCAAACTCGACTCCAACCCGGAATTCACCGGTAGCGCGCTCGTCGCCTTCGCGCGCGCCGTCGTTCGTATGTCCCAGCGCGGCGACTCAGGCTGCAAAACGGTCTTCGACGTCGCGCCAGGCGACCTCTCGCCCCTCTCGCCTGAAGAACTCCGCGCGCATATGCTCTAACGCGCGTCAGGCGGGCTAGACTAGGCGGCGCGATTCACAAACTTTCTCAAAAAGAGTCGCGCGCCGGGCAAAAAAGTTGACTTTTATCGCGTCCCGATTTATTCTTGTAACTGGAGTCTAGCGCGTCGACAGGCTAGGCTCCTCGTTTTTTTCAATTTTTATTTGGCCGCTCGTCTGCGCGTCGCGCGTTTCGGGCGGCGTTTAGTCGGCGAAGTCGGCGTAAAAGAGTAGAGCGATGAAGAAATCATACCTTGCGATCGATATGGGCGCCTCGAGCGGGCGACTTGTCGTCGGTCATTTCGACGGCAAAAAGATTGAACTTGAGGAAGCGTACCGTTACGAGAACGGCCCGGTCGAGATGAACGGCTCGCTCTTCTGGGATCTTCCGGGACTTTGGAAGAGCGTTCAAACCGGATTGTACGCGGTCGGCGCGAAGTACGGCGCGCAAATCGAGAGCGTCGGCGTCGACACGTGGGGCGTCGACTTCGCGTTCTTAGGGCGCGGCGGGGTTCTGCTCGGCAACCCGTATTGCTATCGCGACCCTCGCACGGACGGGGCGATGGAACGCGCGTTCGAGATCGTGCCGCGCAACGAAATTTTCGCGCAAACCGGTCTGCAATTCATGGAATTCAACTCTCTCTATCAGCTCATGGTCATGAAAGAGCAGAATTCCCCGATACTCGACGTCGCCGAACGCCTTTTGCAGATTCCCGACCTGTTCCACTGGCTTCTTTCCGGAGTCGAGAGCAACGAGTTCACGAACGCGACGACGACGCAGTGCTTTAACCCGACGACGCGCTCCTGGGCGTTCTCGCTCTTGAAGAAGTTCGGCATTCCGACGACGTTCTTTCCTCCGACGACGGAGCCTGGCACGACGCTCGGATGGCTTCGCACGAAGCTCGCGCAGGAGACCGGTTTGACGTCGGCGAAGGTCGTTTTGCCAGGCACGCACGACACGGCGAGCGCGGTTTTCGCCGTTCCGTCCGCGAGTCCGCTCGGCTCGACCGATTGGGCTTACGTCAGTCTCGGAACGTGGGCGCTCATGGGAATTGAATCGTCGAAACCGGTCGTGAACGACGTGGTTGCGAAGTTCAATTTCACGAACGAAGGGGGCGTCTGCGGCACGACGCGCATTCTGAAGAATATTTGCGGGATGTGGCTTTTGCAGGAATGCCGCCGCGTGTGGCGTCAGCTCGGTAAGACGAACGCCGCCGGTCAGCCGATCGATTGGGAAGACATGAACGTTCTTACGGCGAACGCGAAACCGTTCGTAACGTTTATCGATCCCGACGCGCCGGAATTTGCGAAACCGGCGAATATGCCGCAGTTGATTTGCGACTACGCTAAGCGGACCGGTCAGCCGATTCCGGAGTCCGACGGGGCGATTCTTCGCGCGATCGTCGAAAGCCTCGCGCTGAAATTCCGCCGCGTTCTTGCGATGTGCGCGGAGATCGGCGGACGCGAAATTAAGACGTTGCACGTCGTCGGCGGCGGCACGAAGAATAAGCTCCTCATGCAAGCGACGGCGGACGCGTGCGGCGTTCCGGTCGTTTGCGGGCCTGTGGAAGGAACCGGGGTCGGAAACGCGCTCATGCAGGCGATCGGCGCGGGAGACGTCGCGGGCGTCGAAGAGGCGCGCGAGATCGTGCGCAATAGCTTCGAAGTGGTAACGTACGAACCGAAATCGAACTCCGCCGCGTATTGGGACGAGGCTTACGGTCGATTCGTCGAAATTATCAAATAGCGCGCCTGTCGCCGCGTTGAGTCTTACGCGTTGAGTCTTAGCGATTTGGGGAGTCGTCGGGGTTCGTTCGACGACTCCTCGTTTTCTTCTCGCCTTATCTTGCGCCTGTCTTACTCCGTTCTTCGCCGTCTGCGTCGCGGCGCTTGAAATCAAGCCGTTTTCTGCTATACTTTACGGAAAAGGCGCGTTGTGTTGCGGCGCCGTTTGATCGACGTCGGAACGCGGCGTCGGTTACGTTTTTTGACTTTTCGCGAGAGTGTTTGAGTCCTCGAATGAATTCGGAAGAACAACCTGTCGAAGTAAGCGTCGATAGCGCGAGTTCGACGTCGGAGAAGAAAACGCGATTCTCACTTTTGATGCCGATTTATTGGTGTCGAGACGCCGTTCGGTTTTTGTACGATTGGGTTCTGTCGTGGGCGCATTCGCGTTTCGGCGCCTCCGCTCTCGCCGTCTTGTCGTTTGCCGAAAGCTCCTTTTTCCCGATTCCCCCCGACGTGCTGCAAATGGCGCTGTCGATCGAACGTCCGAAGCGATCCTATTATTACGCGACGGTGAGCGCGATCGCGTCCGTGCTCGGCGCCGCGCTCGGCTGGTATATCGGTTTCGCGCTCTGGGAAGCGGTCGGCGGATATTTTGTGCCGGGGATCATTTCCGAAGAGAATATGGCGAAGGTCGCGCGCTTCTTTGAAGAGTGGGGATTCGGCGCGCTGCTTGCGGCGGCGTTTACCCCGATTCCGTTTAAGGCGTTTACGATTTCCGCCGGAATCGCCGGAATGTCGCTGCCGATGATGCTCCTCGCGTCCTTGATCGGCCGAAGCGCTCGATTCTTTCTCATGGCGACCTTGATCTTTGTCTTCGGCGCTAAGATTAAAGGTTGGATCGACAAGTATTTCGGTCTATTGACGCTCGCGTTCTTTGTTCTTTTAGTCGGCGGTTTTTACTGTATTAAATACCTTCTGTAACGACGTCGCGCGTATGCGCGCTCGTGCGCTGTGAGATTATCGAGATGGCGGCAGACAACAACGATCTTTTCGACAGTAGCGATTCCGTACGTTCCGGCAAACCGTTGGCGCACGTTCAAGTGGCGTCTTTTCCCGGTCCGATCCATCTGACGACCGGCGGGCTGCTTCCGGAGCTTAAGATCGCGTACGAGACGTACGGCGAGCTTTCGCCGAATAAGGACAACGCGGTTCTCATTTTTCACGCGCTCTCCGGGGATTCGCACGTCGCGGCGCACGACGACAAGGACGATCCGGGATGGTGGGATCTTCTCGTTGGCCCGGGGAAGTCGGTCGATACGAACCGCTATTTTGTGATCTGCGCGAACGTTCTCGGCGGTTGTCGCGGCACGACGGGCCCCGACAGCGTGAATCCTCAGACCGGTAAGAAGTACGGGGTCGATTTTCCGCCGATTAACGTCGCGGATATCGTCGACGTTCAGCGTCGGCTCGTGGAGTCGCTCGGGATCGAGCGTCTTCTCGCGATAATCGGCGGTTCGCTCGGCGGACTCATGGCGCTCGATTGGGGAACGCGTTATCCTGAAAGCGTCGCGGGAATCGCGGCGATCGCGACGGGCGCTCGAATGACGACGCAGGCGCTCGCGTTCGACGTCGTTGCGCGCAACGCGATCATGAGCGATCCGCACTTCTGCGGCGGCGAATATTACGACAAAGAGGTCGGACCGTCGACGGGACTCGCGATCGCTCGAATGCTCGGGCACATAACGTACCTTTCGCAAGAGTCGATGAATCGGAAATTCAACGCGGATCGCAACGTCGGTCGCAAGATCGACACGTCCTTCGAGACGAAATTTTCGGTCGGGTCCTACCTTGCGTATCAAGGGGACAAATTCGTGGAGCGCTTCGACGCGAACAGTTACCTGACGCTGACGCTTGCGCTCGACGCGTTCGATCTCGGATCCGATCGCGATCGTCTCGCGGCGGCGTTGCGTCGTTCGATGTGTCGCTGGCTCTTTGTGAGTTTTAGCTCCGACTGGCTCTTTCCGTCGTTTCAGGCGCGCGAACTCGTCGACGCGGCGATTTCCAGCGACAAGCGCGTGAGCTATTGCAATATTAAGAGCGACTGTGGACACGACGCGTTCCTTTTGGAGAACGAACTCCCGGTCTACGGCGGACTCGTTCGATCCTTTTTGCACCATTTGAGTCTCGACTGGCGTCCGGAGTACGCGGAGCGGCGTCGGAAGTTGCACGACGGCAGTCGACTCCCGAACGCGCCCTTTAAGCATCGACTCGATTACGATCGAATTCTCTCGCTCATTCCGCCGAAGACGAAGATTCTCGATCTCGGATGCGGCAAAGGCGAGTTGCTCGAGCGTCTGAAAGCGCGCGGACACGAGCGTCTCGTCGGCGTCGAAATGGAAGAGAGTCTCGTTTTGAAGTGCGCGGAGAAAGGACTCGACGTTCTTCAACTCGATATGAACGACGGACTCAAGTCGTTTTCCGATCATCAGTTTGACTTTGTCGTGCTGTCGAAGACGTTGCAGACGATTCGTAACGTCGAAGTCGTCTTGGAAGAGATGCTTCGCGTTGGCACGCGCGCGATCGTGAGCTTTCCGAACTTGGGATACCGCAAATTCCGCGAAGAGCTCGACGCCGGTCGCGCGCCGCGCACGGATCCCCGACCGGGTAAATCGTGGTACAATACGAGCGACGTTCGATTCTTGACGCTGCTCGATTTTGAAGAGTATTGCCGGATGAAAGGATATCGAATCTATCGTAAAGTTCCGATGGATTCCCTTTCCGGCGCGATCGTCGACGTCAATGAGAACGAGAACGCGGATATGGTGATCGTCGTTCTCGGCCGTTAGCGCCGTCGCCGCTTATTTTGTGAATTTTCGGTAAATTTGGCGTCGACGCGACGTCTCCGCTTGACGCCGCGCCCGATTTGCATTTATACTGGAGCGACGAGCGCACGCCGTCGACGCGAGCGCGACGAGTTCCGCGACGGAACTGCGGTTTCCGTGATTGGATTGATTAAGAAAAATGAAAAAGAATAAAAAGACCGACGAAAGAAATAGCCTTGAGCAACTTCTGATTCAAGGAAAAGCGTGGTATGAAGCGAATAGCGCGAAGACGATGCAGTTCGTCTTGGTGTTCGTTCTCGTGGTTCTCGTGGTGTGGATTATTCGCAGCGGCGTCTTCAGCAGTTCCGGCAAAGGCGTCATGGCGGATCGCGCTTACTATAACGCGACGGACGCGGCGATCGTAACCGGCGCTCCGGACGCGCGCGCGCTGAAAGCGACCGCCGACGCGTATCGTAGCGCGAAGACCGGCGCCGTTCTGTACGCGGAAACGGGAGACGCGTTCCTTCGTTGCGGTCTGCGCGACGTTCAGAACAAGCGCCGTTACAGCGCCGGCGCGACTCTCGCGAAAGACGAGAAACCGGGCGATCCGCAAGAGAACTTTAACGCCGCGATCGAAGCGTACAATCAAGCGGCCGCGTCGCGCGACGCCGTCGTGGTCGCGCGCGCAAATTACGGCGCCGGACTCGCCTTCGAGCAATTGGCGGCCGTCGCCGCGTCCGACGAGGACTGCGTCGCGAGACTTACCGACGCGATCGAACGCTATACGAAAGCCGCCGTCTCCGACGACGAGAACGATCCGTATGCGAAGATGGCGAAGAGCAAGGTTGAAACTCTCTCGAAGGAGTCGACCGTCGCCTATTATAAGAGCGTCGCGCACAAGTTCGTAACCTTGCCGGATCCGGCGACGACCCCGTCGATCCGCACCGGCGACGATTCTCTCGAACCGGGTAGCGGCGCCAACGTCGGTTCCGACTTCGACGTCAACGACGACGAAGCGCCTGAAACCGCCGTCGAAACGCCCGCCGAAGAAGTCGCTCCCGCGCCTGCCGCCGAACCTGCGACCGAAGCTCCCGCTGAAGAAGCCGCTCC
>ONGM01000208.1 GCA_900317365.1 uncultured Planctomycetota bacterium | reverse complement strand
TGACCCCAACGGGACTCGAACCCGTACTGCAGCCTTGAAAGGGCTGTGTCCTAACCACTAAACGATGGGGCCAGCTACGGCAATATTTGCCAATTGCACGCTCATTATACAGCCTCCCCCGCAGACGTCAAGCGCCAAAACGAAATTTTTTCCTCTCTCCCCCTTCGCCCGCCTTTCGCCTGACCGGCGCCTGCCTAACGCCCGCCTTGTCCCTCTTTTTCCGCCTTTTTGCGCCTGTTCCCCGGCGCGTTGACGTCGCCGCGCCGCGTTAGTAGAATAGGAGCGATCTATCGGTTTCGTCTACCTGTTACGATCTGTATTCACCCCCTTTTACGGTCTATGGAGCGCTTATGATTGCGAAATATTCCCTGCCTGTCTTTTTCATCGTCGTACTCGCCCTGTGTTTCGCGCCGCTCGTCGTCGCTCAAGAGGACGCCGCCGAGCCTGAGCGCAAAATATCGACGGATTCCTCCGATTTCGTCAATTTGAGCGTCGCCGTTCCCGACGTTATTCTGGAGATTCGGTACTATTCGACCTATAACTTCGTCGGAGCGCGCGTCGACGGGTACGAGGCGCCGGTCGCTTTGCTGACTCGAGAAGCGGCCGCCGCGCTGAAAGGCGCGAGCGACGAACTCGTCTCGCGCGGATACCGACTCAAGATCTACGACGCGTATCGTCCCCAACGCGCCGTCGATCATTTCGTTCGATGGTCCCAAGACCCCGACGACGTCAAAATGAAGCCGTACTTCTATCCGGAGCTTGAAAAAGATCGTCTTTTCGATCTCGGTTACATTGCGCGCCATTCCGGGCACAGCCGCGGCAGTACCGTCGATCTTACGTTATTCGATATGAGGGCGGGAAAGGAAGTTGATATGGGGGGAACGTTCGACTACTTCGGCGAGCTTAGCCATCCGGGCTATCGCGGAGTGACGCAGGCGCAGTTCGCGGCGCGGGCGCTCTTGCGCGAAGTCATGACGAAGCACGGCTTCAAGCCGCTGGAGGAAGAGTGGTGGCACTTTACGCTCCAAGACGAGCCTTTCCCGAACGTCTATTTCGATTTCCCGATCGACGGAAGGACGCTGAATTTGAAATAGCGTTGATTCGAGCGACTCGCGCCTGCTCGCGTCGGGTCGTCGTCTGCTCGACGCGATTCGCGCCGTTTAAGATTCGCCGCTTGCGCTCGACGCGGCGAGTCTTAAGGTCGCGCCGTCTTCGAGACGATCGCGTCTCCTTTCCGAATGCGCCGCCGAATTTTCTATAGTTTTCTTTCGCATACCAAGGCGTTTCGAGTTCTTTTTGGCGCAATTTGGACTCGTTGAGCGCCCATACGAAGATTCTTCTCGACTCGCGCGTGATTTCTTTATCATAGCCCATCGAATAACGATACCATGGATCGAATCTTGGCATTGGGAATTCCAGTTCTTCTGGGAGTTCCTTTGGTTGCGCGTACCGATACGGCTCTTCGTTAACATTTCGCTCTGCGACGAATTGTTTTTGCAACGCGTCGCATGGATTTTGATCTTTGACGGTTTGAAGAAACGCCGATTCGACTAACTTTTGCGAGTTGACGACGTGGTTTCGCAACAATTCGCGCGAGTCTTGCGCTCCGGCGAATAGGTCGATCGGCGATTCTTCGGATTTATTGACGACGCCCTGAAATTGTCGGCGGAAAAGGAATCTTTCGAGCCTATCATAGCGCGGGCAGAGCTTCTCAAAACGATCGACGATCGGGCGTATAGGATCGGGCATGAACCAGAACGGACCGCCGAATATTAGCTCGTATAAGCTTACTTTTCGCTCACAAGGGGAGTCGCTGCGAAGGCTAACTTCGCGAGAAAAGCTTTTGTACTCGTCCGTCAAGGTCGCATTGAGTAGCCCTTGGAGTATTTGAGTTCCCTGACTTCGCATTTCCGAAACGGTCATTCTTTCCGGATGGAATCTGTGTCGCAAATGGAAATCTTCTTTCGGGTCGTATCGGACGTCTTGTAATTTCGTTAATATTTCGATGAGCCACAGAGCGAAGTCTTCGGAAAAGACGAAGCGGTACGGGGGCGTGCTTTTCCGCTCACGAAGTTCCTCCATTTGAAGACCGTACGCCAGCTTTTGTAGCTTTTGACGCATTCGCGTGAACTCTTCTGCGGCGCTTCTGAGAAATGGAGAGGTTGTATTGACCGACGGAGGAGCCGAGGGAGCTATTAGGAGCGCATTGGCGACGAACGATTTGCCGGGGAAAAGCGCTCTCCAGAAGAAGCCAGTTCGTCGCCAGGTTCCAAAGTTTTCCTTCTCTCGTTCCGCTTGCCGCCTTTGCGTCTCTTCCTTTTTGGCTTTCATTTCTGCAAGTTGACATTTGCGACGGAAACCCGCTTGATAGAACCGATCGACGTAGAACCGACGTTTGAATATCGTGATATTTGGCATGACGCAGGACTCCTCTTTCGCGCGCTATGATCGGAAGTTTTTCGCTTTGTATGCGAGACGCGTTTGCGCTTGTGCGCGACGCGACGATCTTCCGTCGCATTTCTTTTACGCTACCAATTTGATTATATCGATTTCCAGAGACAATCAACTTCGCCGTCGCAAGAATATTAAAAATCGAGCGCGCAGCGGCGGAGAGTCGCAATAAAAAACGCGCGGACGCCGTTTTCGACAGCCCGCGCTTGGGGAGATGAATCAGTAGAAAAGAAATCGCAGAGAGTTCGTTGAGAAAATCCTCAAAATCCAATAGAAACGTCTCGGTTATGGAGATCGTTGTCAGAAGTTCGGTTACACGAAATAGTTCTTCGCTAGCAAGCGCTTAGCCGTTCCGCCAAATCCCGCATGGCGGATTTGACTCGCCCTTGCACCGCCTGCGGAGAGACGCCGCGTTCTTCGCCAATGGCGGCGAAGGTCTTTGGACCTCGCGGGGACTCGCACAATTGACCGTTCTCGATTTCAAAACCGAGATGTTCGCAAAGCAAGGAGAGGTTCACGGCTGCCCTCGGATTTTGGGAAACGACCGCAATGACCTTATTGATCTTCGCGCGGAGTTCTTCTTTGATCGCGATTTCCTCCGGCGTTTTGACGTAAGGGTCGACGGTGTTTTCGGTGAGCGTCGTCGTCGCGTCGCCTGAGAGCTTTAGATCAAAGTCTTGCTTTTCGTTTCTCTCTTTTTTAATCTTTTTTGCGAGGTAGGTTACGCACTCCATTCGGCAACAACCGTTGATCCAGCTCGAGATTTGAATGTTGCGGCTTGCTTCGAATCGGTCAATGACGTCGATAGCGAAACAGTCGAGGTGACCTTCTAAATCTCCGTCGTACTGTAGGCTGAGCGTTGCGGCGTTGTTTGAATAGGCGTTATAGATGGAGCCTTGATTGTCGCTCAGGATCTTGTTTCTTTGCGAGCCGTAGCGAGTGAACGCGTTAAGGACGTCGGTTTCGACGCGATCGCGGACGTCCGGACGATTGATAAACCTGTAAAGAACGTCGAACTTTACGCGCAGTCTCAGGAAATCGTTGACGATCCTTCGACACGTGGGCGAGAGGCTTATCAGTATTTCGCCGACGTTCTTTGGCGCAGGATCCTCGGGAATTATGAAGTTGAGCGTGAAGGTTTCGTCGTCCTCTTGGGTTAAAGCGAGTAGCTTCGCAGGCACGACGACCTTTGCCGTATTGACAGGGAGCCATTCTTCATGGCATTTGTGCCGGGTACGGACGCGTTCCTTGACGAATTCATTCTTCTTCTTGGCTTTTTTCATACCGTCGATGAACTCGTTAGCCCACTCCTTGAAGACGCCGGAGAAGAGAAAGAGGACGACGCAGAGGTTGCGAAGCGCAACGAATCTTCTCGCGTCGAAGCGCTGATAGAACTGCTGATCGTCCGCTTGCGGTTTGACCGCTTTGGACGCCGTATTTTTGACTTTACTCATATGAACCTCCTCAAAGGTTTGTTGCATACGCGCTACCAGGGACGCGAAAGACTACGCGCTCGAATAAATATGCGCAACGCCCCCGTATGCTTGCAAAAAGTCTGACAATAAACGGTTCCTATCAACCATTGCTACTGCTCCGGCGTTAGACTCATGAATTGGCGCGAATGAAACGAGCGCCGTTCGAGTCTGAAAATACGCCCGAGGACGGAAGTCGCGGGACTTATCGTCGATCGGGAATCAACCGGAACGAAAAAATCACTGGTTGTATTGTAATCCAACTCGCCAAAAAAAGCAAGTCTTTTCTTGAAAAAAGTTGTTTTTTTCAAAATTTCTTCCATGGCGAAAACGCGGAATCGAGAAGTCGGAGGCTAACCGCAGAGAACGAGAGGGGAAAACAAGGCGCGTCGATCGAAGTTGGATTCGATCGACGCGATCGCCGTTATTGCCCTTGACGTTCATTGCAGCGTTGCGAACGTCGGCGCTCCAACAACTGACAGAAGACGTCTCTGAGAATTTCCTCACCGTTCTTGCGACGTTGGCTCGCGTTTTGTGGCGTCGTGTGGAGTAGGCCCGCAATCTCGGTGTTTTTCATTCCATTCGTAAACGTTAGGCTCAAGTCCTCCTGACGAATTTCGAAATCCTTTTCAATAAGGAAGAGCTCGACGTTTTGACGTTGTCGAGCGGTGTATGCGTCGGAGGTAAAGATGATTCGAACCGCTTCGTAAACAAGTCCGAACTCTTCATTGAGACAAGCGGCCTTGAAAGCCGACTCGCCGTTCATGCAGGCGTCGACAATGATATCTGCGAGAGAGTACGCGTCATCGTCGTTATAAACGCGAGCGTTAAGGGAACGCGTTGGAACGAAGTCTTTATTATTGCGGATACCGCAGATATCCCTTAGAACCTTTTTGGCGTGCCAGAACACCGTTGAAAAAACGTAAGTGCTTAAGGCACATCCGAAGTCCGGATTAAAGGAATCGAGAGCGCGGTACGTTTCGAGCTTACTTGCGCTGATAACGTCTTTTCGATCGGCTTTATTGCGCAGTTTGGAGCAAGCGGCTTTTGCGGCGGAACGAATTAACCTCATGTTTTGGTTAATGTAGTTGCCTTTAGCCTCCGCATAGGCTTTGGCGCTTTTCTTGAGCGCGTCGTCGGGGTCGAGCGTTGGATCGTCCTTGAGCGCTTTGACAACGAAAAGCGTGATCGCATTAGGACGGATATGCAGGGCGTTGAGTTCATCCCTTACCAAGGTTTTCAACGTCTCTTGCGACGTCCCAGGATTGTTGAACCACTTGTCGATTTGTCTCGAGAATTCTTGGTGTTTCCTGGGGTATTGAGTACGGATCGCGTTGACGCTCGGCAGATTGTCGTCGCGGCTTTTCGTGGTGAAGTAGTCGTCGCTAGGCGAGTAGCCTTTTCGGGAAATCCTATCGACCATCTCGTCGTTAAACCGACGAATAAATCTCGGATTCCGACATGCGCTATCCAATAGGGCGTTGCGGGTTTCTACCACCATTTCGTCGACCGAACCCTTGCTTTGACGGTCGGGTACGATTTCCATTTCTATTTCCATGAATCCTCTCCTTGCAACTAGCTTTGTGTTAAGAGATGGAAAGTTTGCGCCTATGCGCGATTCACATGAGACAACATACAACGCATGAAACAGAGACAGGCCAAGACGCGTCGCGAAGATACCGTTCTAAACCGCAACGCTCGCCGTTCTCAAAGCGTTTTGACAGCGTCTCTAGGACGCTTTTGAACGACAATTCCTAATCTAAAACATCATAGTTCGATCAAACGGAATCGAAGCGCAGAACGTTCTTGATTTCGTTCGTCGTTCAAAAAATAAAAAAACGCGCATTTTTGAATTTTTATTGCATTCATTTGGAACAACATATCAAACGACAGGCGCCAAGAGTCGCCGTTGCGAAAAACGGAGTCGTCGTGCCGTTCTTTTTACGAAACGAAACGGGAAGGCTCGTTTTAAGCTCTCATTTGAATTGCGCGTCGTATTTTCGGCCGTGTTTGGGGTAAGGATCCGGTATTAAACGGCGCGAACGACTCTCGCGTTGACGCGAAAGCGTTCGAGCCTACGCGCTTACAAATCGGCGTTCTTCGAACCGTCGTTCAAAGGGTCGTCCCTTTGCGCGATCGGGATTTTACAAAAAGGTATTACATGGAGGTTAGCCTTTGGACAAACGAAGTAGAGCGTCGTTAGGGCGCCTGCGCGCCGCTAACGCGGCAAAATAGAGCGTCGACGTTCGTCGCGCGCCAACGCCGCAGTATGAGGTTTTCAACGACGTAGCGAACGCCGCTTTGTTCTAACCGATCCCGCCCCCGAATGACGGAACCTGGTAGATATTGATTGTGGAACGTTCCCAAAAATCTTTGTATCGGAATCTTGAAATCAAAACCCCGACGTATTTCCATATTGTAGCACAGCTCGCCAAGTCGTCAATATGCTTTTTGAAAAAAACTCTAATTTCAGCTGATCGCTTCAATCTCTGGTCTCCGCAGCGGTATTTCTCGTCTTTCGGCGTTTCGGGAACCGATTCTTGAAAGGCGGTTTGAGGTTTGAACACAAACGATTCCCGCGCCTAGCGCGTTGCAGGAGCCAAAACTTTTCTGGGAATCGCCTGAGGGGAAAGGGCGGAGCGCGCGACTCCGTGCCGCCTTGCCGAAACCTTGCCGCCTCGGACGCGCGCAGCGGGGACAGGGCGGCGCTTTGAAGCCGCCGCCTGTCTCCTAATTGCAGAACGCCGCCATTGTCGAGATCCGAAAAGTTTTTTGGGCGTTTTCCGTTTTTCTTTCCGACTTTTTTTGATTTCTTTTGCGCGCCGCAGTCGGCGGGGCGGGGGCGAAACGTCGGTTAATCGTTCAAAAATGCGGCGAGACCTTTCAACGGGAAAGATTTCCAGGTATAATATAAAGACGTGTCGACCGTCGCGCGGGTCTGAATCGATCGACCGCGCGGCGACTTGGTTTTTGCGCGAACGCGCGTCGCCTTTTACCACAACGCAACGAATAGAAGATGAGCGAACTTAACGAAGCATACGCAGGATCGGGAAAATTTCAAAGCCGTTACGACGTCGTCGTGATCGGTTCGGGACTTGCCGGAATGACGGCGGCGAACGTTCTAGCGCGGGGTGGTCGCAAGGTCCTGTTGCTGGAGCGGCACTATAAGCTCGGCGGACTCGCCACGTGGTTCCGTCGCGACGGCGGGCGTCGGATTTTCGACGTTTCCCTCCACGGCTTCCCGGTCGGTATGATCAAAAGTTGCAAGCGCTACTGGTCGAAGGAGATCGCCGATCGAATCGTGCAACTGCCGCGCATTAAGTTCGACAATCCGCAATTTAGCCTCACGACGACCTTCGATCGCGAAGATTTTACGCGCCTGCTCGTGGAAAAGTTCGGCGTCGAAGAGGCGACGGTGAAGGCGTTCTTCGACGAAGCGCGCGAACAGACGCATTACGACGACTCCTCGCGAACCGCTAAGGATCTCTTTGAAAAATATTTCCCCGGTCGACCGGACGTGTGGCGACTCCTCATGGAGCCGATTACGTACGCGAACGGCTCGACCCTTGAAGACCCTGCGCTGACCTACGGCATTGTCTTCTCCAATTTCATGTCGAAAGGCGTCTTTACCTTCCAAGGGGGCACCGACCTCTTTATTAAAATGTTACGCGACGAACTCGTGAAGAACGGCGTCGATATTGCGCTCAACGCTCCGGCCGAAAAGATTCTCGTGGAAAACGGCGCGGTCGTCGGCGTGAAGATCGCCGATCGTCCGATTCATGTGGAGTCGCCTGAGATCGGCGGGGCGCCGAAATCGAAGTCGCCTCTTCTCGGCGCGACGATCGGGGCGGACGCCGTGCTGTCGAACGCGAACTTGAAAGGCACGATTTTCAATATGGTCGGTCGCGAGCATTTTTCTCCGGACTTCGTTGCGAAAGCGGAGGACGTTCGACTGAACAATTCGAGCGTGCAGGTCTATATCGCGCTGAAAGACGGCGAGACGATCGACGAGGAGCGTTGCGGCGATTTGCTCTTTACGTCGGTGGCGCCGGAATTTCGCGCCGATTGGCTTTTGAGTCGGCACATTACGAGTCGGACGTATTCGTTCTATTATCCGAAGACGCGTCCGGGAACGGACAAGTATTATATCGTCGCCTCGTCGAACGCGAACTACGAAGATTGGGCGAACCTCTCCGAGGAGGCGTACGAAGAGAGCAAGCGCGACCTGATCGAGACGACGCTCGACGCGCTCGACAAGTACGTTCCGAACGTACGCGAGAAGGTCGCTTACGTCGAGGCGGCGACGCCGAAGACGTTCAAAGCGTACACGGACCACTGGCTCGGCGCGAGTTTCGGAACGAAGTACGAGGGGCTTGCGATTAGTCGCGGGCTTGCGGATCAGGTGGCGGGTCTTTATCACGCGGGCAGCGTTGGAATTATCATGTCCGGGTGGTTAGGCGCGGTGAATTACGGCGTGATCGCTTCGAACGACGTCGATTCTTATCTGGTTCAACGCGCGAAGCGCGGGGAGGGTTCCGCCAATGTCTAGAGAAGAATCCTTCTTCGATTCGCGCGACGCAATTTTGGCGGCGATACCGCATCGTCCGCCTTTCCTCTTTATTGACGCGATTACCAGTTGGACGGAGAGCGAGATCGTCTGCACGTATCGTTTTAAAGAGGACGAATATTTTTTTGCGGGTCATTATCCTCAGACCCCGATCGTACCGGGCGTGATCCTTCTTGAGTCCGCGATGCAGGCGGGCGCGATCTTCACGTCGCGGCTTCTTTCTTCGGAGGAGACGAAAACGAAGGCTCCGGTGGTCGGGCGCATGAACGACGTGAAATTCAAGTCGGTCGTCCGTCCCGGCGAAACTGTAGAGCACACGGTCGTCCTCACAGAGCGCATGGCAGGCGCGTATCTCTTCGGCGCGAAGACGCGCATTAGAGGCAAGCTTGCCGCTTCCTTCGAATTCATCGTAACAATGGCGAACGTATCCGGCGTCGATTAGCCGGTCGTAAGCCAGCCTCGCCTTCGGCGTCTCGTCGGGGCGAGGTTGAAATTCAAAGGAATGTTGGATGAACCATTTAGTCAAGGTCGACGAAAATCCACTGATTTTCGGCGTAAAATCAGTGGATGGGCAATTTGGATGCGTCGGCGGAATAGCCTTCCCCGTTCAAAATGACGCGACGCATTATTTCGTCGATTATGAGAACGGGCACGCCACTCGACTGAAGGGATTTGAACTCCTGCAGTCGAAGGATAAGGTTTTTATTTTCTACACGGCGCATGCGAAGACGGCGCCGATCGCGCTTTTCGGGCGTCTTGAAGAGTCTCCTGCAGATTTTTACTGGATAGAGGCTCCGGCTGGCGAGCAAGCGGCGGACAAGTATCTGATCGCGTTTTTTAGCGCGGACGCCGCCGTGAACGGTACGGCTTGCAAGTATGCCGTCGTTTCCGAGGACAAGGGCTACGATTCTTTCGTTCGACTTGTTTGGCAAGCGTTTCATGTTCAAACCAAGCGGACTTCAGCGTTGCGCGTCAAGGTTGCGAAAAGCTCCGAGAGCGCTTCCAACGAGAACGAGTCAAAGAAAGCGGAACCGACGCAGACCAAGGCCGCGACCGTCGTTTCTAAATCCGATTCGGATCCGATCGTGCAAGCGATCAACGGTATCGCCGAGCTTTCGCCTGCTGAGAAAGACAAGGCGACTAAGCGCTACCTAGAGCTCAAGAACTCCGGCAAAGAGACAAGCCTCAAACATCTTGCTCACGACGCGCTTCAATCCGCGCTGGAACAAGAACGAGGGCGAGCTCTTTATCGGAAATATAAAAAGCTCTTTGGCGCGTCTGAAACGACGTCGAACGCTCCTAAGAAAACGGAGACTCAGTCGTCGAAGACCGCGACTTGCGTAGCGAAATCCGACGCCGATCCGGTCGTGCAAGCGATCAAAGGTATCGCCGAGCTTTCGCCTGCAGAGAAAGACAAGGCGGTTAAGTCTTACAAAGAGCTTAAGAAGTCCGGCAAATTGACAGGCCCCAAACAGCTCGCTTACGCCGCGCTTCAAAAGGTTCTGAAACAAAAACGAGGACGCGCGCTTTATCTGAAATACAAAAAGCAGTTTGTCGCGTCCAAAACCTCGACAGACGCGTCGTCGAAAACTCAGTCGGCTCAATCGGGGCTTGTGCAGTTTGAATCGTCGTCCGGCACAGATCCGATCGTTCAGACGATTAAAAGTATTGGCGAACTTTCATCCGTTCAGAAAAACGAAGTGGCGCAACGTTATCTTAGTTATGTTCAGTCGGGAAGAAAGGAACCTCGAAAACATCTCGCTTACTGCGCGCTTCAAAATGTCCTGAAACAAAAACAAGGTCAGGATCTTTATCGGAAGTATAAAAAACATTTTGACGCGCAGGAGGACGGCGAATCGTGCCCTAACGTTCAACAGGATCGACGTAATACGAGCTCTGACGTCATACGCGACGTTTGGTACTGGGCTCCTAGTCGCGAGGTCGCCGAGTGGTACGAATGGTCTGACGACTAACGAGCGGACAACAGAATTCGGTTCGATTCAAGAGAGAACAAATACTTTTAAGACGCTTGAGATTGAGATGAACCACTTAGTCAAGGTCGACGATTTCTCTCGTATTTTTGGCGAGAAGTCGTCGAGCGGCACACAGACGGCGAGCGCGGCGCCTTCCGCAAGCGCAACGTCGTCGAATAATCCGACGCAGTTTTCCGCCTTTTCGCGTCTTTTTCGCGAGAAGGTGGCGAGCGTAAAACAAGCGTTTGGCGCGACGCCGGTTGCGGCCGCGTCGTCGTCGAACGTTCCGACTCATTATTTTGTCGATTATGAGAACGGGCACGCGGCGCGTCTAACCGGTTACGAGCTTCTTAAGTCGGACGACAAGGTCTTTATCGTCTACACGATGAACGCGAAGACGGCGCCGATTCCGCTTTTTAAGAAGCTCGAAGAGTCCCCGGTCGAGTTTTATTGGATTGAAGCGCCGGTCGGGGAGCAGGCGGCGGACAAATATCTGATCTCGCTCTTTACCGCCGACGCGGCCGTGAACGGGACGTCGTGCCGTTATGCGATCGTTTCCGAGGACAAAGGCTACGATTCCTGCGTTCGACTGGTATGGCAAACGTTCAAAGCGCAGACGAAGCGTCGGTCGGTTTTGGTCGGAACGGCGCCTTCGCAACCGGCCTCGTCGTCGAAGTTCCCAAGGGGCGCGCAAGGCGCGAACTCGGGGAATAACGGTTTCTATATTCGCTCAATTAAAAAACTTGACAAGCTCACGGCGGAAGAGAAGAATAGGACGGTGGGCGCGTTCCTCGGCATGACGAAGGCGGGTAAAGCGGGAAGTCCGAAACACCTGGTCTACTGCGCGCTTCAACAAGTTCTCGGGGCGGATCGAGGTCAGGAAATCTACCGCGAGTTCAAAGCGCTCGTCGCTAAGTCGGAAACTTCCGGTTCGAGTTCGAAGCCTGCGCCTGCCTCCGGTTCGAGCTCGAAGCCTGCGCCTGCCTCCGGTTCGGGTTCGAAGCCTGCGCCTGCCTCCGGTTCGAGTCCGAAGCCTGCGCCTGCGATCAAGCCCGCGTTGCCTGCCTCGTGCGTCAAGGCGATCAACGGCGTCTCCGAACTCTCGGACGAAGAGAAAAAAGAGACGACGGATTACCTCCTTCGCCTCATGCAACAAAGTCCGACCCGCCCGCTAAAAGAGCTCGTCTTCGAAGCGTTCTCCGACGTCCTGGAATCTCGCGGCGAGTGGATCTATTTGATGCACGATAAAGAGTTTGATTGACGTCTTTGGGGAAGAGAAGGACTTATTGCGGATTCCCCGTTCGCTATGATTGGCGACGGTCAGGGCGAACGGGGCTGGTTTCGTTTTTCAGTTGATTTTACGAAAGACGTCGATGGACTCTATTTTTGACGCAGAGAATCCTTGCCCTTTGGACACAGGGGCAAAGTATGAAAAGACGTCGTCTTACGCTTATCAAGACGCTGACGACGTCTCCGAATCGCCGGCAAGCGCGCTTGAAACGATGGAAGACGTCAAGCCTTACGTTGCAACTCACTTTTTCGTCGATTACGAGAACGTTAGAGCGGCGGGTCTTACCGGTATTGAATACCTTCGTGAAGTGGATGAGGTTATTGTTGTGTATACGGCAAACGCCGAGTCAATTTCATGGGATCTTTTACCGATATTAAGAAACCGTAACGTCTATCCAATTAAGGTTCCAACGGGACCGCAAAGCGCCGATAAGCATTTGATAGCTCTGTTGGCTTCAGACATTGGGTTTCACGGAAATACATGCAAGTATGCGGTCGTGAGTCACGACTCCGGATATGCCCCTATTCTCACGCTCCTTCACGAGAGATTTGGCGTCTTTGTGCAACGCAAAACGATTCTTCGAGCCGATCCCACGCAAAAACAAGCGCCGTCTACTCCTCTTGTCGTATCGGAGCATGATTCTTTATTGTCCTTTTCATCAAGTGAAAATTTGCAAGACAAAAATCAAGAAACTGTTCCAGAATGTTACGCTTCAATCGCGACCAATTTGCGGTTACTAGAAAATCTAGAGGAATTAACTTCTAGTCAACGAGACGACGTTACAAGAACTTTTGTTCAACTTGCGTTTGATAAAACAAAGGGAAGTAATACAACTCCATTTAAAACGATTGTGTGCGCCACATTATAAGCGGTTCTTGGTGAAGAAGTTGGAGGCGACGTTTATCGAAATCATAAAAAACAATTTACGAATTGACGTCAATCGAACAGTGTGAGACCTATTGTTCGACTTTTCTTATGTTTATGAAAACAACCTAAACTGTTTCGATAATGTTTGGATTTTCTATATTGGCTATTTTACCCATATTTGTTTTTGTTTGAAATTTTTAAAAACTCAAAATTTTTCCTTTAAGACGTCTTCTCAATTGATATAATGTCGGGTATAAGAATCCTACGATATCGGACTGAACGATTTCGGATTGAACGTTCTCGGGATGAACGTTCGGCGCGGTAATCGGCGTGTTCGTCGTTTCCGCGCGGACTCATTTATGTAGAAAACGCGATCGCCGCGTTGTGCGTTCCGCGTTTTTGAGTTGTCTTAACGCATCGCGCTCTTCTCGAGACGGAGCGCGCTCAACGGTTTGCGCCGACGAGCTTTCTTTGCGACGAAAGAATCAGTTCTTGATCGGCGTTGTTTGTTCAGTTTTGTTGATTTGTTTGGATTCCTTTTTTAGATCGTCAAGGCGACTTGGCGGGTCATAGGGACTTTACGTATGAGAGACTTTAGAAGAGACTTTCGCGGTCCTACTGATTGGACGAAAAGTTTTGTTGGCGGTATTGCGTCCGTATTTTCGATGAAAAAGGCGCGGCGGCGTCAGTCGGACTGTAATTTGACATTCGATCCTGTTTGTAGTTCGGAGAAGGAGACGAGCAACGTCAAGCCGTCAAACGTGTGTTTGACGGTAGAGAACAATCGTACCCTTAGCGAACCGAAGGAGACGACGAACAAGCGAGTTCCAACGCGCTTTTACCTTGATTACGAAAACGTCCGAGAGGGCGGCTTGGACGGCGTTTTGAATCTTCCGGAAGGGGACGAGATCGTCGTTGTGTACACCGAGAACGCGCATAATGCGTCGTGGGATCTATATTCGATATTGCGTTCGCGCACCGTTATTCCTGTCAAAGCGCCGACGGGGGATCAGAGCGCGGACAAGCGTTTGATCGCGCAACTGGCGGCGGACGTTGGGGTCAACGGCAGCTCGCTCCGGTACGTTGTCGTTACCGGCGACAAAGGATTCGTCGACGTCATTGGATTTCTTAAGCGCGAATATGGCGTCGACGTCGAACGTTGCGAGTCGATTCGTGCGAGTTTGTTCCCGTCTTCGAGTAAAAACGCCGTTTCGCCACCGCAACGCGTCGAGGCTCGACAGCCGGAAAAAAACGAGGCGGATCGGGAAAAGCTTTTCCTCAAGTATAGGGAGATCGTTCGGAATCAACTCGACGGTGTGGCGGTTCCTATGCGACTGAAAATCTCCGACGCCTTCGAAGACGACTATCGAGCCAATCTAAGCAAGCCTCAACCGCCTGATCTTTCCATTCTTCTCCATAACGCGTTTGTAAAAGTTCTTGGAATGACTCAAGGTCGCGAACGCTACGCTTTCTATAAAGAGACGTTTGGACTATAATATACGCTAGTCCGTTTTAACCGTTCGCTAAGATTCGCCGGTAACGGGCCCCCGCTTACCGGCGAGTTTTTTACGGCGATCAGACGACAATTCATAGAAAGCGATTCAATGGAAACGATCAAATTAAACAACGGCGTGGAAATGCCGATTCTCGGTTACGGCGTGTATCAGACTCCCCCTGCGGAAACGGAGCGATGCGTTTTGGACGCGATTTCCGTCGGATATCGTTCGATCGACACGGCGCAAGGGTACGTGAACGAAGAGGGCGTGGGCGAGGCTATTGTGAAATGCGGCGTTCCGCGCGAAGAACTCTTTATTACGACGAAAGTCTGGGTTTCCAACTTCGGGTACGAAAAGACGGCGGCGTCGATCGAGCGTTCGTTGCGCAAACTGAAGTCGGACTATATCGACCTGCTTCTCATTCACCAGCCGTTCAACGACTACTACGGGGCGTATCGCGCAATGACGGAGGCGTATCGCGCGGGTAAGATTCGCGCGATCGGCGTGAGCAATTTCTATCCCGACCGTCTCGTCGACTTCTGCATCTATAACGAAGTCGTTCCCGCGATCAATCAGGTGGAGACGCACCCGTTCTGCCAGCAGAAGGCGGCGCGCGAAATCATGAAGAAGCACGGGGTCCAGATCGAGAGCTGGGGGCCGTTTGCGGAAGGTCGCAACGGTCTCTTTACGAACCCAGTCCTCACCGAGATCGCCGCGAAATACGGCAAGAGCGTCGCCCAAGTTACGTTGCGATTCCTCATTCAGAGCGGCGTGATTGTGATTCCGAAGTCGGTTCACAAGGAGCGCATGATCGAGAATTTCAACGTTTTCGATTTTACGCTCGCGCCGGAAGACGTCGCGAAGATCGAGGCGCTTGACACGGCGCAAAGCTCCTTCTTCAGCCACTACGACGTGTCGACCGTCGAACTGATCGCCTCGCTGAAATTCGATTAGCCCGCCTTGCCTGACGGTCTGGCTGCGGAACGTTTACAGAGGAGAACACTTTATGAAGGCGTCGAAACGTTGTGCGTCCATCGCGACGATTTTACTTATCGCCAGCCTTGCCGTTCTATCGGGGGTCGGGATCGCCGCCGAGTCGTCTTCGGAGTCGCGACCGTCGTACGCCGCGTGGGGGTTCGACGCGGCCGCGTTTGAGGCGCGGCTTTTCAACGACTGGCTGGCGCAGGACGCGCCGGGCGAGGCGGGCGCGAAGCTCTTTACCGACGCCAAGTCGAACGAGGCGGAGCGCGTTCTCGTCGCCGGAGTACTCGCCGAGCGCCGCGAGGCGGGCGAGGCGGGCGACGCCAAAATCGTCGCCGAGCTGGATCGTCTCGTCGCGGCGAACGCGCCCGGGTCCGACCCGAGGTGGCGCGCGCTCTATCTTTCGGCGTGCCGCGTTCGTCGCGCCGCGCGACTTGCCGACGCCGTCGAAGAGGCGCCTCGCTTTCTCTATACGAAGCATTACGTCATGGGCGCGAGCCATTACGCGTACACGGAAGACGTAACGGACGAGGCGTATAAGGACTATTCGTCGGATCGTCGACCAGGCGGGCAACTTTGCATGGCGACGTTCGAGCCGGACGGAACGTTGCGGCACGAGGTCTTGGTCGAGACGGCGGAGGGGACGATACGCGACCCGGACGTTTCGTGGGACGGAAAACGCGTCGTGTTTTCGATGCGCAAGAGCCTGACGGAAGACGATTTCCATCTCTACGTCTACGATCTGGAGACGCGTGAAACGAAGCCGATCACGTTCGGGCTAGGCGTCGCCGATATTGAGCCGTGCTGGCTTCCGAACGACGAGATCGTCTTCATTTCGACGCGTTGCGGGCAGAACACCGACTGCTGGTGGACGGAGGTTTCAAATCTGTATACGTGCGACGGGGAAGGGCGCTTTTTGCGTCGTCTTTCCGTCGATCAGGTAACGGTCAATTACCCGAAAGTTCTCGACGACGGGCGGGTGATTTACACGCGCTGGGACTACAACGACCGCGGGCACATTTACGTCCAGCCGCTCTTTCAGATGAACGGGGACGGCACGGGTCAGACGGAATTTTACGGCAACAACTCGTATTTTCCGACGTCGCTTCTTCACGCTAAAGGCGTGCCGGGAACGGACAAAGTCGTCGCGATCGCGTCGGGGCACCACACGTACCAGCAGGGGAAACTGATTCTCGTCGATCGGTCGAAAGGAACGCAGGGGAATACGGGCGCGACGCTTATCGCGCCGACGCGTGAGACGGCGAACGAGGAGAAGGTCGATCGCTACGGGCAGGAAGGGGAGTTGTTTCAGTACCCGCACCCGTTGGACGACTCGTCGCTTCTTTGCGCGTATTTGCCGGAAGGCTCGCAGGAGCGGACGTACGTCGTTCCGTTCGGGGTCTACTGGTTTGATTTCGACGGACGTCGGGAACTTTTGGCGTACGACCCGGCGATCAGTTGCGGTCAGCCGGTTCCGATCGCGGAGCGCGAGCGACCGACGTTGCGCGCGTCGCAGGTCGATTTAGAGGCGACGACGGGGCGCTATTACGTTCAGGACGTCTACGAAGGGCCGGGACTCGCGGGGATCGAGCGCGGAACGATTAAGTCGTTGCGGGTTGTGGAATTGCTTTTCCGTCCGTTCGGCGTCGGGTGGAACTGGAACTGGGGCGAGGCGGGGGACTCGCTCGTGTCGTCTCCGATCTCAATTGGGAACGGGACGTGGGACGCGAAACGACCGCTCGGCGAGGTTCCCGTGGAGTCGGACGGATCCGCGTATTTTGAGGTTCCGGCGCTGACGCCGGTCTATTTCCAACTTCTCGACGCGAACGGGGACGTCGTTCAGACGATGAGGAGCTGGTCGACGCTCCAGCCGGGTGAGACGTTCGGGTGCGTCGGTTGCCACGAGCCGAAGGGCAGCGTTATCGAGAACGCGGCGTCGACGGGCGCTACGACGGAGGCGCTCCGCAAAGGGGCGGCGCAATTGAAGCCGATTCTCGCGCCGGAGCCGGGAATGTACGCGAACGCCGGGTTCGATTACGTTCGCGACGTTCAGCCGATTCTCGATCGCCACTGCGTTTCGTGCCACACCGGGGGCGAGACGTCGACCGGCGCGCCTGCGCCCTTTAGCCTGCTCGGGAACGAAGAGACGGAACCGGTCGAGGAGCGGAAGGAGATTTATAAAGTCGAAGAGCGCCGAATGAGCGAGTCGTACCTGAACCTCACGAGCAACGGGCGGCACGAGGGGCGTTGGACGCGCTGGCTCGGGGTGCAGGATCGCCCGTCGATTCTGCCGCCTTATCATTGGGGCGCGGCGAAGAGTCCGCTGATCGAACTTTTGCGCAACCCGGACGCGAACCATCGTGACGTGAAGATCGACGAGGCGTCGATTCGCGTTCTCGCGCTCTGGATCGATCTTCTTGTTCCGTATCTCGGCGATTATTACGAATTGAATCGCTGGTCCGCAGGAGATCGCGCCTACTATCGCTATTACCTTGCGCAACGCGAGCGGAACGCCGAAATCGTGCGGGACAATATCGCGAAGAAGATCGCCTACGAGAAATCGGGGGACGCGCCGC
>ONGM01000209.1 GCA_900317365.1 uncultured Planctomycetota bacterium | reverse complement strand
TCGCCCGCCTCCGCCGCGCCTCTGCGATCTAAGCCAGACGTCCCGCCTGCCTCTTCGGCGAACGCCGCCGCGTCGCCTGAGTCTGGCGCCGCCGACGCGCCGAAAGACGACGCCGAGCGCGAGCGCGAATTCGCCTCGTTGCGCGCGAAAATCGCCGCGAATAATCGCGATCAGCGCGTCGGAGCCGCCGGACGCCGACGCGTCGCATGGAATTCCGAAGGCAAGCCTGTCCTTCAGGCGTGTAATCGTTACCTCGTTATGGAAGCGCGCGACGGGGAAGGGATCCTGCTCGTCGACCAGCACGCCTTGCACGAGCGCATACTCTTTCAGAAATTGAAGGCGAGCGTCGCCTCCGGAAACGTGATCGTTCAGACGCTTCTCGCCCCGATCGCGCTCGATCTGACGCCGACGGAAGCCGCCTTCGTCGCCGAAAACAAGGATCTCTTTGCCGCCGTTGGAATTATCGCGAAAGAGTTTGGCGGCAACACCGTTGTGATCGACGGCTATCCTGCGCTCTTGTCCTCGTGTTCGCCTCGCGACGTCTTTCAGATCGCCCTCGGCGTCTTTCTAGAAAAACGTTCCGGCGCCGATATTACCGACCTCATTGACGACGCGCTGAAGCAGTCCGCCTGTAAGGCCGCAATCAAAGCCGGCGACGCCCTCACGCCTGAATCGATGATTGAGCTAATCGCCCTTGCGGAAGAAGAAAAGTATTTCCACCATTGTCCCCACGGACGACCTTCCGTGTTAGCGCTCTCATGCGATAAAATCGACGCGCTTTTTAAGAGAACGTAACGCATTTTAAGAGAACGTGATAAAAAAGAACGTCGAAGTCTGCGCGACGCCCCAACGCGTCTTGCCGTCGCACGAGATGTTTTATCGGCGCAAAAGCTTGTCCCTGCGCTTCAGCGCGGGGACAAGCCGACGGGGGGGAAGGACGAATCGAAGAACGAATCGTAGACGAGTAAACGCAGGCGTCGTTTAGGGGCTGGTACGGGAGCAAGAAAGTTCTCGCAACGTCGAGTTCTGACGTTACAAAGAACAGCTTTATGCCGAATGGCGCGTCAGAAAGTACGAGTGGAATGAGAACGTCTCCTACTCAATAAAGCGATGCGTTCCGCTTACGGAAACGTTCAGACTGGAAATTCATACGTGGTACAATGAATAATATTGAAAACTTTTGCTTTTGTTATTGACTTCTTGTGAAATGTGACGTATATATAAAGTTACGTTCTACGGAGACTGACGACGTTATAGGACGCCGATTTAACATATTTCCGCCGAATAAATAAAGAAGGCCGAATCGCTGATCGCCGGCGTTCCCGTAATCGGTTCGACGCGCGGAGCGTTGCCGGAAACGCTTGGCGACGCCGCTATCCTTCTCGATATTCCTGAGTATATTACGCCTGAGTCGAAAATAATCCCGACGGAACCGGAAGTGGAACCGCGGGTCGACGCGATTATTCGATTATGGGACGACGACGCGCTGAGACGGCGGATGATTCAAAAAGGAACGTCTCGCGCGCAGGCGTTATGGGACAGGAAAAGGATAGGCGATCTCTACGAACAGGCGCTTCTCGAGTTAATCGCGCGCTCGGGCTAACGTTGGGACGCTTTCTGTTTCCTTCGTTTTTGGTTCAAGCGTCGATAGCGCTATAATTGAAAAGTAAACGCCCCTTTTTTTAATTGGAGGTAAGAGATATGAAACTTTTTAAATTCCAAAGAGCGTGTTTCGCTCTTATTCTGTCGGCGTGCGTCTTTGGCGTTATGGGAACGTCTGCGAACGTTGCGTTATGCGCCGATGAACAACGGCAAAGTCTCGACGAACTTCTCGCCGATCCCATCTTTACGAACAACGCGGACGCGTCCGAAAAAGATTCGGCTTTTTACGTCGAACTCGTTGAGAAACTTTGTCAGGAATATGTTTCGGAAGCGCAAAAGGTCTCGTCCCAGGAGGAGATGAAATCCCTCAACGAGAAGGTTGCCGACGCGCTGAAGACCGTCTTTCTCAAAACGCAAGACTTTACGGACGCGCAAGTTAAGCGCGCCAATTCAAAAGCGCTCTTTTTTGCGGATCAACTCTATACGGGCGTCGGTAATCTTGACGCCGTTAAAGAACTCTGCGGAGAAGTCAAAGACGAGGGGCAGCGAAACTTGATCGAAGCAAATCTCTTTGCGCAAAAAGTAAGGAATGCGTTCAGCTCCGGGGGCATGAGCGCAGTCAACGCCTTACTCGACGAATTTTGGTCAAGAGTGGAAGAACCGGCCGTCGCGTGGAACACGCTCTCGATCTTTTTGCCGCTCCAAAACGTCGATCCCGAACTTGCGAAATCGTTCTCTGAACGCGTTGTTAACACATTTCAAGAGGGAACCGACCTTCAGAGGAATATTGCGGAAAAGTTGGTCGGTATGTCGCGTTTTCTCGAGCTCGACGGGAATGAAATTAAGGTTGAAGGTCTTTATCTCGACGGGGAAGAAATCGACTGGAAGTCCTATCGCGGCAAGGACGTCTTGATCGGTCGTTGGGCTACATGGGCCGAACCGTGTCGAAATGAAATCTCGACCGTCCAAGCGCTCTATGAAAAGTATCGCGACGCAGGCTTCGAGGTTCTGGGATACTGCTCCGACCCTGACGTCGACGCGCTTAAGAAGTTCGTCGAAGAACGCAAGCTCCCGTGGAAAACCGCGTCGGAAGCCCTTTCCGACCAGGCTAAGAAAAACGGAGGAAAGGAATACGTGAATCTGAGTTCTTACTACGGCGCTAAAGGGATTTCGGGTATGATTTTCGTCGGCAAAGACGGCAAGGTCGTCGACAAAGAGATCAACTGCGATCGTCTCACGAAGCTCCTTGAAGAGCGCTTTCCCGACGTTAAATAACGGCGAAGCGCGCCTTGAAATTTGATCGCGCGTTTGGCGCTGTTTTCGCTCCCGTTGGTCGCTTGCCGGTTCCGCGAAAGCGACCATACAGGCGAAGCGAGCACGTTTTTTACGGCGCGAACGCGCCGCCCCCGACCCCATAGGTCGGGGGAAAGCCGCCGGCTCCAGTCGGCGGATAAGGCGCCGCTATCTTTCACGCGAAGCGCAAACCCACCCTGCGTGACTCGCGCGCATACTTTTAATTAACCCAAAGAGGCGTAATGACTTAAACGTCGACGCAAGCGAAAAATCCGACCTTTGCGTTGTCCGCAGGCTAAAGCCAGACGGCTTTCCCCGCACAAATGTGCGGGGCGCGCTTCGCGCGATAAAAAATTTCGCCCTGCGGGCGACGGATATGCCGTTTGCAACCCGGCAAGCGACCAACGGAAGCGATGATTTGTCAATTGCGCGGTGGCTCGAACTAGGATGCAACGCCGGAGCGTCGCCGTTAATCGATTACGCCGTCGCCGTTGGTGTATTCTTCGAGGGAGTTCTCTTTGACCTGAAGGCACGCCCAGCTTGCAGGGGAATCGGGCGCGGCGCTGAACTGTCGTTTAACGGAAGGGGCGACTTTAATAACGTCTCCGGCTTTGAATTCGATCTTTTCGCCGTCGAGTGTGGCGAAGCCTTTTCCGGAGAGAATAATGTAGATTTCCTCGTTCTTTTTGTGGTGGTGAACGAAAGGAACGCCGGCGCCGGCGGGGAGATTGTTAATACTGATCTCGGCGCCAGTGAGTCCCAAGACGTCGTGCAGTTCGGTTCGTCCGTCTTGGGTGGAATCCCATTTAGCGTAATTGGCCATTGTCGTGTCTCCTAGTAGTGAATTCAGTGTTATCGACGGCTATTCGTCAATAATCCAATTGAATTACAACGTATAGCAAACGAGATTCTAACCTATGCGCGGAAAAAGTCAACGCGTCCGGGGGCTCGTAGAGGCAATTTTCCGAACAAGGTCTTCGCAGAGCGCGGGTAACCCGCCGCGCCGCAGATTTCACGACTCTTTTGACAAATTTAATTCCAGTCGCGCTCCACATCAAAGAACTGTCCCTGGTCTTTTTCGTCGTTTTCTTTTTCGTCGTTTTCTTTTTCGTCGTTTTCTTCTTCGTCGTTTTCTTCTTCGTCGTTTTCTTCTTCGTCGTTTTCTTCCTTATATTCGTTTAGTTGATATTTTATCGGCGTATTATAGTGAGAATAGTTAAAAATTTCCGGATCGACTCCCGAAACGCTCTTAACCCACCGAACTGTTTCCATGTGAAATATAGGAATGCGCACGCGTAGTTTACTTGGATCGACTCTCTTAACGAGTTTGATAAAATTGTCTTTTAAACTCGTGTCCGACGTTCCTAGGCGCCAATCATACACGAAAGCGTCAATATTCTCCAAATTAATGATCCATTCGTCAATATCCTTTATCACTGGTTTAACGTATTTCCAAGGCGCTTTCAAGGACGTTTCAATTCTCATTTTCCATTCGGAAGGCGTCAATTTACATAACTCGTGAATAAACGCCGATTGCAGTAGTGGTTCGCAACCGCTAAACATCACTCCTCCGCCGGACATACGAAAATAGACGTCGTCCTTATCCAAAATGGCGAGCAGTTCCTTTGGGGTATACGCTCCGCGTGGAACAGGTTCAATATGAAAAGCGCTATATCTATGTGACTCGTGGCAAAATTTGTTAATGCAGAAGTTGCAAAAATCATTCGATTCAAAGAATATCACGAGCGTCGTTATGCCGGCTCCGTCCGTTCCCATGCGAAGTCGGGAAATCCTCCGTATGTCGCCGATCGTCTCTGTCTTTTTATGATCTTCATCTTTAAATTGAATTCGTTTAAAATGCGTCATGTTGACCAATCCTTTCTTCTTTCGCACTGCCGGTCCCGTTTTTCTTTTAAAGACGGAAAGACTTCATCATACGCCGAATCATGACTTCATCTCATCGATGGGATCAAATTGCGGATACACACGTTTGTGTTTAGGGATTTTCAGCAGTTGATCTCTCAAATAACTTGATTCCATATCGCACTTTTCACAAGTTCCTGAACACGGACCAATAGACGGACATTCAGCGCTTTCGAAAGGGATGTTATTTGCCGCCGCAAGTAGTTTTCTTTGTTCTCGTAATATATTGCAAACCTTTTTTCCATCGATTCGCGCCACAGGTCTTTCGATTTCATCTTTGACGTACTGATCTTCTTCTGGATAAAAAGGCTCTATTATATTACCAAGAGTTGCAAAACACTTCTCCACAGGAAAGTCCGTTTGCGTAACGATCTTAGATTTTTGAGTTATATCGATGCTCTTGAAACCTTCCCTGAGAGGAACGTAGGTTTCGGAAGAAAAATCAAAATAACACGGACGTTCTTCCATATGATATATACCGTTCAAGACGCGAGGCGTCAGTCGAGCAAGGTCACTACGAACATAATCGAGAAACGCGTCGATCGTGTGTCCCTTGTCAAAGGTTTTCAGTTTTTCATTGATATCGTAGTATAGAAACGAATCCAATTTTGAAAGATCCGCTAGCAATTCGAAGTGAACCTTTCGCTCGGCGTTCGTTTCAAAAGCGAAGGGCGGCATGACTAAAAGGTGAGCGTTATTGAATTCAAGTCGATCTTTTAACACATAGAACGGATAGAGAGTCGAAGGTTCTACGTCCGTAAGGAAAACGACGTCTTCATGATCACCAAGAATATTATTTAGATATTTTCCGGCGGAATCCAACGCTTTAAATCGCGGATCCTCAAATCCGATTCTATCAACTGGCGCCCCAATGTCTTTATACGGAGAAACAAAACAGTCGTATGCATCCGTAACCCTTTTTCCATTCAGACAAACGACTAAGAGCGCGTATTTGTATTGATTGACGACTGGGTTCAAATGGTTCCAAATCAACCCCGTGTCCGTTACGACTAAAATCATCTTTGTCCCCTTATTTATTAAGTATGGCAATTGTTTTGTAAACTGTTTAATATTGATCAGCGCTAAACGTACGGTTTGTTATGACGAGCAGGCGCTTTTATGTTCGAACCTTTCCTGTCAAGCTGAACGTCATAATTGAGCATACCGATCAAAAAGCGAAATTGCAACGTTTCTGCTTTGGCTATGATTGTCGAAAGATCCTTTGTCCCGATTAAACGTCCGATTGATCTTTGGACTTTGAATAGGACGAGCAACGTCAAAAAGTAGGCAACCGGCGACGATCGGAAAGCCTGCAACTCTGTGCGATCGCCTATTTCGGAACCCATGCCGGTGATTGAAGGGCGTCGTTAGTCTTGCGGACGTAGTCGGCGAGGGTAATATGCGTTGCGAGCAGGGGACAACCGACGTCAACAGTCGCCGCCTACCTTGTCGTGAATTCCGTCGTTCCCGGTAGTCTGCGGCGCCGTTTACGATCATCACCAAACGATCGCTTTTAATCATTGCTCTCAAAGCTGTCGTCGTCACTGCTCTCAAAGCTATCGTCGTCATTGCTCTCGAAGCTATCGTCGTCATTGCTCTCAAAGCTGTCGTCGTTGTATTCAATGCTGTTGTAGTGGTTCCAAAAACTTTCGTCGTCGTCATCCCAAAAGTCCATTAGGCCTGTGAGCGGTTTTCTTTGATTGATCTTGGGAGTTACGGTATAATCGAAGACTTCCGGATTCACTTTTACGACGTCCTTAATCCATTGAACCGATTTTTGGACGTTTTCTTCGTTATTGAAGTTGGGTATTCTTGGAACGCGCACGCGTAATTTACTCGGTTCGACGAATTTCGCAAGTTTGACCAAATTATCCTTCATATACCGGTTCGACGCGCC
>ONGM01000211.1 GCA_900317365.1 uncultured Planctomycetota bacterium | reverse complement strand
GCCCAGAGGGCGAGAATTTTCCCGGCGCGAACGCGCCGACCGCCGCAGGCGGGCAAGCCGCCGGCTTCAGCCGACGGACAAACGCCATAACAACCAAAATCGTCGCGCTATCGTCGCCGCCAAAACGCCCGACCCCACCGCCGGAGACTGTCATGAACCGCCAATTTGCCAAATGCTACAATATCACAATGTCCACGTATGGAACGCATTTATTAGGGGACGAGCGCGGTTCAACGCGTTGGGATGGAACGAAATTTTTACGCAACGATCCATTAAATAGATATATGAAGGATAATCTGAAGAATCAGCCGTTTATCTCGTCATTCCAAGAACGCGCGATCATTCACGACTCCATATTTGCCGCCGCGTACAAACATAAATTTTTTATTGACGCTCTAAACGTAAGAAAGGAACATATCCATCTCTTACTTTGCGCGCTAGACGGTTCGTCGGCGGAAGAAATCGTTCGTTTTATGAAAAACGAGATCAGACGCGCGCTGAAACCATTCGATAGAGAAAATAGAATTGAACAAATTTGGACCAAAAGTTTCAGTAAAAGAAATATTTACTCAATAGGAGAATGGCGCGTGGCTGTTCGATACGTCCTCTTGCGACAAGGTTCAAACGCATATATGGCGCAAACACAATTTGCAGCGAGCGTCGGTCTAACGGACGTCGACAATCCGACGGCGCTATACAATGCGTTTGGAGTGGAGAGAAACGCGTCTTTTCGTGTAAATTTATTTTATCGAATGAACGTCGACAAAGGCGAAGAAGTGGCGGAAGACGACCAATTGCGTTTATAAGACGCATGGACGTGCGAACAAATCCGGCGCGGCGGGTAATTGAACGCGACGTTTTTGGGTTGTTTGGGCGTTTGTCCGTCGGCGCGCGGTCGCGCGTTTTGGCGCGCGGCGGGTTGTTGAACGCGACGTTTTGAGGTTGTTTTGACGTTTGTCCGTCGGCGCGCGGTCGCGCGATTCGGGCGCAGGGGCGAAATATGAATGAAAAGCGGCGGCGTGATTTGGGCTTTTGTCCGTCGGCTGAAGCCGGCGGCTTGCCCGCCTGCGGCGGTCGGCGCGTTCGCGCCGGGAAAATCCTCGCCCTTTGGGCGAGGCGCGCGGTTGCGCGATTTTGGGGCGCGGCGGGTTGGTGAAAGCTACGTTTTTGGGTTGTTTTGGCTTTTGTCCGCCGGTTAAAACCGGCGGCTTCCCGCCCTTTGGGCGGGCGGCGCGGGCTACGCCCGCTCGGGAAAAACCTCGCCCGGTGGGCGAGGCGCGCTTCGCGCGGTGAAAACGCCTGCCAACGTCCCCGTCCTCACTCTTGCGAGGCCAGCGCCTTTAAACGTTCAAGCGTCTCCGAAAAAGACGAGCGCTCGTTGACCTGCTGGCGGAGGAAGGCGTCGATTTTTGGCTTCATTTTAATCGCGCGGTCGACGTCCGCCGAGCTTCCCTGTCTATACGCGCCGACCGCAATTAAATCTTCCGCGTCCGCGTAAACGCCTAATAAACGCCGTATCTCCGACGCCGCCTCAAGATGCTCCTTCGCGCAGACCGAGCGCGATAGTCGACTCACGCTCTCCAATATGTCGATCGCCGGGTAAAATCCTCGACCGCTCAGTTTGCGCGACAGCCATATGTGCCCGTCTAAAAGCCCGCGCACCGCGTCGCATATCGGATCCTGCTTGTCGTCCCCTTCCACCAATACCGTTAAAAACGCCGTAATACTCCCCGTCTCGCTTCGTCCGGCGCGCTCCACCAATCGCGGTAAAAGAGAAAAAACGCTCGGAGTATAACCTCGCGCCGTCGGAGGCTCCCCGGCCGCAAGGCCTATCTCACGCTGCGCCATCGCAAAGCGCGTTAGCGAATCCATAAGAAATAATACGTCCTTCCCCTGATCGCGAAAATATTCCGCGATCGACATGGCCGCGTACGCCGCCCGGACGCGCATTAGAGGCGGCTCGTTCGACGTCGAGACTACGACCACGCTCTTCTTCCGACCTTCCTCCCCTAATTCGCGATCAATAAAGTCGTTCACCTCCCGACCGCGCTCGCCGATTAGACCGACCACCACAACGTCCGCGTCCGTATAACGCGTCATCATGCCTAACGTAACGCTCTTACCAACCCCCGATCCCGCAAATACGCCGACGCGCTGGCCACGACCGCACGTCAGCAGCCCGTCGATCGCGCGAACGCCTGTCGAAATCGGCGCGTCTATTCGAGGTCGCGCGATCGGCTCCGGCGGCTTGTTGTCAAATCGCGTGCGACCGCGCAATACCGGCGCAGCGCCGGAATCAATCACACGACCAAACGCGTCCACCACGCGGCCTAATAATTCGTCTCCAACGGAAAGCCGCGGCGTCGTCTTGTACAACTCAATTCGCGCCCCGCGACGCACCCCCGTCAAATCAGAATACGAATAGAGAATCGTTAAATTGTCCCGAAATCCAATCACCTCGGCGAGCAACGGCTCCGCGTCTTCACGTCGCTCAATAATCGCGATCGAACCGATCGGCGCCGGAAAGCCAATCGCAGAAATCGTCGACCCCTCCGTGCGCACCACGCTCCCGACGAGGCGCGCCGGCGAAATCCCCTGAATCTGCTCCAATATGTTCTTAAGAAAGACTGACGACGCGTCCATCGCTATTCCTCAACGGGTAAAAAGTCGCGCAAATCGCCGCAAGCGCCAAGCCCGCGCTATTCCAACGTCTCGGCTCTTTCGGCGGTCTCGACGACGCGACTATTCCGACAATTCGGCGATAATTCGCTCCAGTCGCGACTCCAATCGCTCGTCCACAACGCCCATCGAGGTCTCGACGACGCACCCGCCGACGGAAACCTTCGGATCGGCGACAAGCTCCGATTTCGCAAGGTTCCCCGTCTCCTCTAAAAGCGCGTTCAACGATTCGCGAAGATTCGCGACGTCGCGGGGATTCATGCGAATTTTCAGCGTGGAACAATTCATCGCAAGCTCGAGCGCTTCGCGTAAAAGATCAAGCGGAACCTCGCGCAAAATCGTCGGCTCGCGCATGATCGTTTGATACGCGATCGCGGCGGCGATCTGCAAAACGTTCTGCTCCCAATTCTTGAGCAACTCGCATCGCGCCGCGCTCATCTCCGAGATCAACGACTTCGTCGGCGCCAACGCCTCGGCCTTAAGCTCTCCTAGCCGCCGCTGCGTCTCCTTGGCGACCTCGGCTTCAAATTCGGCGCGCGCCTCCTGACGTCCTAATTTGTTCCCTTCAACTTTTCCAAGTTGCACGCCCTGCTCCAGCCCCTGCGCCTTCGCGGAATCGAACGCTTCCCTTTCCAGTTGGTTCCATCGATCTTCGAGCGCTTCGGCGTCCGCTTTCAACTGCGTTCGCGCGGCTTCCAACGCGGCGGCGCGCTCGTTGAGACTCTCCCGCGCCGCGTCGATCTCTTGGAACGTCGCGTCGCGAAGTCGCTTAATTTGCGCGCGCGCGTTCTCCACGACCTGACGCGCCTCCGACTTAACCCGCTCGAGATATTCCGCCGCCTTCTCGTCAAGTTCGTCGTACGTCGACGCGTCGGACTCGTCAATCGCGGCGTCGAAGGAGTCGTTCAACCGGAATTCAATCGCTTCTTTCGGCGCCGTCGCTCGCTCGCGATCACTCTCGTCGTTTCGTCGATCAGTCTTCTTACTCATAGTCAAACGCACGTTCGAACAGAACGTCCTCTAAACGCCTCGCGCCCTCTTCGGCGTCTTCCGAACCGCCTTCGATCGCTTCGGCGTACAACCGCGTTAGTTCGCGCTCTTCGCGCGTCCACTTCTCCGTTAATTCGCGTCTCTTGCGCGGCGATAAGCGCGTCGCGACGACGGCGCGCAACGCGTTGCGCTCCCCTTGTAACGCGGCGTTGAGAAGCCCCGTGTCGACCCGCTCCAATTCGGACGCGAATTCGTCGCGATCCTCTTCAGAAACGCCCTGCGAATCGTCTTCCGACTTAGCGCTCGGCGCTTGTGCCGGCGCCGCTTGCAAAGCGGGTTCGACGGCGGCTCCGAAATCGGCCGCCCAATCGTCTTCAAAATCTTCGTCGAAATCGTCTTGAAAAACGGCTTCCAAATCGTCTTTACGCAGGCCGCCTCGGCGGATCTCGTCGTCTTCAGGGGCAGGCTCCGCCGACAGCTCGTATCTTTCCGCATTGCGTCGCGCTTCGTCCGCGAGTAGTCGGGTCGTTTCCGCGCCGAGCATGTCCTCGCCAAAGGCGTCGAGAAAATCGGAGATGAGGCTCTCGTCGTAATACAGATCCTCCGGATTGATTTTACGAGCCTCTTCCGCGACTTTCCGCGCCACGTCGGGATCGAAGAGCCCCATTAGGGTCTCGACGGTCGACGGTTCCAAAAGTGAGAGAAAGAGCGCCACCTTTCGCGCGCCTATTTCGCCCATTTCAACCTCGCGCAACCTTATGGACTTTCAAGTTGACTTTGCAAACCGATTCCAATCGATTTCCCATTGAATTCAACCCAATGAATTCGACCAAGCGAGTTCGCGTCCGCAAAGTTATGGATCGGTCTTTTTAACCCAGCGTTGCAAGGACTCGGCGGCGCGTTCCGGATAGCGAGCGATCAAATCGAGCGTTTCGACGCGCTTCGAATTGTATCCGCCGCGTTGCGACTCCGACCCGCGTTCCGCTCCGCGCTCCGATCGTTTCTGCGTCGCGCGCTCGAATTCGCTCTCCGCCGACCGCGCCGAACCGCCGCGCTCCCTCTCGTCTCGTTCTTTTTCGCGACGTTGCGGTCGCTCGTCGTAGGCGCGAAAATCGAATTCGTCGTCGTCGAAATCGGAATATTCCATTTCCCGCGCCGGTTCCCGCGCCTCGCGTCCGGATCGCGAAGCGCGCGACGTCGCGTCAAAACTCTCTTCGCGGTTCGTCCCGCGATTCGTTCGCGCCGGTTCCAATTCCTCGCGCGTTCGTCGATTTAAGCGCCTCGTTACCCCGATCGTAACGCATAAGACAATAAAGGTCGCCGCCGCGCCAAAGACCGGTCGATATGGGAAATTGCGTCCCAAGACGGAATCAAGACGCGCGAAAACGTTGACCTTCGCCCAACGCTTCGCAAGAACCAGCGGCGAAACGGACGCGTCCGGCGCGCTATTCTCGACCTCCGGAAGCCGCTCCGTCGACAATTCCTTCGCGACTGTCGGCGCCACTTCCGTAATCGCCCCGCTCGGATCCGTCGCCACGTATCGACGCTCCGACGTCGGCTCGTCTTCGATTCCGACGAACCCCTCTTCGCCTGTCGAGGCGTACGACGTCTTATGCTCCGAACGCGCGAACGCGTTCGAATCCGCAAAACTATCGAGGTCGGAAAAGACCGCGACGACGATCCAACTTTTCAGATCCTCTTCCGACCAACCGTAACGCTCGCCTGTCGGTCGCATGAGATCGATCGCAAAGCGTTGCGTTTCCGCGATTATCCTCTCCTCCGTCGCAAGGTAAACGGATCGCCCGGCGTTATTCTCCGCGAACGTCTCCGGACGCTCCCCCTCGCCAAAGTTCCGCAACGCCGCCGCCTGAACGTAACTCCGAGGAATCGCGATCCGCGCCGAAATCGAACGAATCGCGTACCCGGACGAGATCCTTCCGTTCCCGCGCGCGGAATCGGCGGCGCCGACGTTCGCCGACCGGACCGCCCCGCCGTCTTCGTCCCCTAACGCGCGCTCGAGCGCCGTTTGAAGCAACTTCGGACGCGCCGAAACGCTCGCGCTCGCCTCGGGTATCGGGCGCGCGCCGTACTGCGCCCAAATACTCGCCGGACGTCCTCTTCTCTGGACGCGCTCGCCGCCGCGCTTCGGATTGCCCAAAAGCGCAAATCCGCCTGACGGAACGCCCGACGCGTCCGAGCGCCCCGCGTGATTGATCGTCGCGGCGCCGCGCGGTTCCGCCTCGTCGAGTTCGACGTCCGGCGCGTTCGACGCCTCGCTAGATTCGACGTCGTCCCCGAAGTCGTTCGTCTCGGCCGGGCGCAACGTTTCGAATCGCCCGAGAATCGGCGCCATCGCCAGCTTCGACGCGCCCCCTTCCGGAACGCCTGACGCCTTCTCCGTTCTCTCGACCTCGACGCTCGAACCCGCCTCGTCTTCTAGCGGCGCGACGTCGACCGACACGGAAACGCGAAGCTTCTTAATATCGCCAAACGCCTCGAGATATTTCTCGCGCCAATATTTCTCCAGCCGCTCCTTTTCCATCTCCAAAGCGACGTCGGACTCTTTCATAAAACTCTCGACGCCGACGTAAGATTTGCCTTCCTTGAGATCAAGAATCGAAATTTGCTCAACGTCGTCAATTCCCAGCTGATGCTTCGTCGCAAGAGTAATCGCCGCCAACGCGCTCGGACCAAGCTCAAAATCGTCCTGGCACGCGACCCCGACCGACGCCGTAACGATCGTCTTCGTCGACAAGCCCGCCTGCTCGCGTCGCGCGCGCGCGCCGACCGTCGCGTATTCGACCCCGCGCATCTGCTCGATCGTCCGCTCCAATTGGATCGCGCACGCGTTCAATTCCCGCATCCGCGTCTTCGAGTCCGATTCGAACGCGCTCATCTCTTTAACGGCGTCGGTTCGCGCCTCGCTCGGCGCCCGAGGATACGCTCCCGCCGTCGACAACGCCGACATGTACGCGTCCTTCTTATTGCGCGGCGCGTAAAGTCGCCCGTCCCGCCATGCGTATTCGTTCAGTCCTGCGGAAGAAAGCGCCGCGTTCGCCCGCTTTTGATCTTCGCGTCCGTAAATCCACCCGTCGAAAAGACACACGGAGTCCGACGTTTGCGTCGTTCTTACGCCGCGCCCTGTCAAAACGCCTAACGCGGCCAGCACGAGAACGGCGACGACGCAAAACGCGCCAATCTTTTTTCTCTTAAGGTCGTCGTTGTTCATACGTTTTCCTGCGAATAGCCTCGGTTGGTAGCGACCGTTCGACGCGCCGCGGCTCCATCCTTAAAACCGCGTCGAACGCTATTCTTCTCCGCGTCGCCGAGAATCGTGAGAATCCGCGCGACGCGTCGTTGCGTTAAATCCAATCTGACCGATTCAACCGACGCGACTTTACAGAAAATCGAGCAAAGAAGCAAGTGCGGTTATATTCCATTCGGCCGCTACGATCGGACGTTCGGAATAATCGTCGTTTACTTTCAGAAAGTCAAAATGGGTAATATAAAAAGACAATAACAACGATTAGGAAGGTCGTATCGTCCTAAGTACTTTAAAACTTAATCAAAAAATCCGCCGAAAGGGTCGTTTGTTATTTTTTTTTCCCATAACCTCGGTATAATCTTGAAAGTTGACGACTTCGCAGCGTAATGCGTAATGCGCGGCGAGAGAGTGAAAAGTCGTCGACGAACCGCGCCCGTCGACCTATAACCCACTTCGCAAAAGAAATCGCGACGCCGCCTCGAGCGCGATTTGCCTTTTGCCGAAAGGATACCGAGTATGTCCCCGCTAACAACTCACCAATCGTGTAAAGAGCTTGTTGAACTCGTCAAACTGATTCCCACGCTTTCACTCGCCGAGGAAGACGAGTCGTCCTTGCTTGAAATCGTAGCGAAAGTCAATCGAACGTTGGAACGTCGCTACAACGCGTTGCTGTTCGTGAAGTCTGCGGTCGGCGAACTTCGACTCTGCGCGAAACTGCAGGAATTCGATCTGAACGCCACGCGTCGCGAATTGTCCGCCGCGTTGGAAGAAGTTGAAGCGCTCAAAGCGGAAAACGCGGAATTACGTCGCGCGCACGGTTCTTCCGGCGATTCGAGCAAATAAATCGCGCTTTGACGTCCTTAAATCGAAAAAAATCTAAAAAGAGTGTTGACGAGTCGCATATTTGCGATAGAATGCACCGTACTTGATTCACCGCTAACGTTCGCCGCGTCTTGGCGCGACGATTCGCGCGTTAGTAGGTTTCCCGGGGGATTAGCTCAGTTGGGAGAGCGCATGGCTGGCAGCCATGAGGTCATCGGTTCGAACCCGTTATCCTCCACTCAACTCGTTTTACCGCGCGTTCCGTCGGGACGCTTTGGGGGATTAGCTCAGTTGGGAGAGCGCATGGCTGGCAGCCATGAGGTCATCGGTTCGAACCCGTTATCCTCCACTTAAAAAAGAAGCGCGTCTTTCGACGCGCTTTTTTTTTCGGTTTATTTCGCCGTCTCGGCGTTTCCTGGAATAGCCTCGCCTGTCTGGAAGCCTCGCCCTCGCCTTTCTTCCTAATCTTCCCCTTTTGCAAGTTGGTCGCGCCTTCGCAAATCGACTGCGGCGGCAAGCATGACGTCGCCGGAAGAATTGAGCGCGGTTTCCAGCCCGTCTTGAATCACGCCGATAATGAACCCGACCGCGACCGTCTGCATCGCAATTTCATTGGAAATGCCGAAAAGCGAGCACGCCATCGGAATCAGTAAGAGCGAACCGCCGGCGACTCCCGACGCGCCGCACGCGCCTAACGTCGACAATAGGCACAGAATGATCGCCGTCGGAAAGTCAGGCGTCATATTCAAGGATCGCGCGGTCGCAAGGGTCATGACGGAAATTGTAACCGCCGCGCCGCTCATATTGACCGTCGCGCCTAGCGGAATAGCGATCGAATAAAAATCGCGATCAAGCCCCAGTTTCTCGCACAAACTCAGATTGACGGGAATGTTCGCCGCAGAACTTCTCGTAAAGAACGCCGTAACGCCGCTCACGCGCAAACACTTGAAAACGAGCGGATACGGATTGCGTCGCAATACCAAAAAGACGATCAAAGGCGTGGCGACAAACGCAACGAAGAACATGCTCGCCGCAAGGAGAGATATTAATTTGCCGTAAATCTTAAACGACTCGAGACCGTTTTCCTGAACGGCGGCGAACACTAACCCCATCACGCCAAAGGGCGCCATTTCAATAATCCATCGGACGACGAGTAAAACGCAGCTCGCAACCTCCGAGACGACGATCTTCGTTTTCGAAGTCCCTATGCGTTTGAACGCCAAACTGAAAACGATCGCCCAAAATAGAACGGCAGGATAGTTCGCCGTAGCAATAGCCTGAACTGGATTTTGAGCGACGTTCGAAAGAAGATTCGCGAGAATTTCGGCAATACTCTGCGGGGACGCGGTTTCCGGCGCGGCCGTCGCCGTTCCCAAATCGATGGAAATCGGAAAAAGAAAGCTAAACGCAGTCGCGGACGCCGCCGCGAAAAACGTCGAGACAAAGTATAAGACGACCATCGAACCAAAGCGAGAATCCAAGGCTTTCTCGTCTTTCGTCAACGACGCGATCACAAGCGTAAAAACCAGAATCGGCGCGATCGATTTCAGCAAGTTCACAAAAATGGAACCAAACGCGCTAAAAAACGTCAGATACGGCGCAAAGAGCCCCAAAACCGCGCCTAAAAGAATTCCGACAATAATCCTCAGAACGAGATTAGCGCGCAAATAACGCGACCATCCGCGCGCGAGCAAACGCAAAATTGACGACGACATTTCCTTTCTCCACAGGCGCTTTCTATAAAGAATCCGGACGCAATTGCCTTCGCGCTTCAAATCCGGCGATCGCAACGCTCACCGAAAGATTGAGACAGCGTATTTGAGGACGAATTGGAATACGCAAAACTCGTTCTTCGTCCGCGGTCAGACTCTTCGGCAATCCGCGCGATTCCGATCCGAAAACGAAAACGTCCCCCCAGCGATACTTGACTTCGTCGTAATCGCAGGTTCCGTTCTTACTGAAGAAATAAAAATTCGGCGTCTCTTCGTCGGGTCCGTAAATTTCTGAGATTCGACTTTGAAGCGCCGACCAACAGGGAACGACTTCCCAGTCGAGATAAGGCCAATAATCGAGTCCGGCTCGTTTCAGATTCCGATCGCTAATTTGAAACCCGAGGGGTTCGACAAGCCATAGCTTCGCCCCCAGCCCGACGCACGTTCGACCGATAGCGCCGGTGTTCGCCGCGATCTCCGGCTCGTGAAGGACTACGTTCAGAAACGGACGACGCGGTCTCGTCTCGTCGCAAGCTTGACAATTCAATTCGTTCTCGTTCATGAGACGCCTAAAATTAAAAGAAAACGTCGTCAAGCGCAACGAGTCTCGACGACGTTTGAAAGTTACGCGGTACGGAAGGACGCGCCGTCCGCAAACGACTCAACCGAATTACTTGCGGCGTTTCTTATCCTTCTTCGAACCGCCCCAAATCGGTCGATTCTGCTCTTCCGCCTTCGCAAGTCGCTGCTGTTCCTGGGCGCGTTCGAGCGTCTCTTCCCACCAAAGCCGCAATTTGCTCTTGGGACGTCCGTTTTCGTCGACCGTCGAACGACGCGTCTTCCCGCGTCGATTGGGGTTCGGCCGATTAAGGGTCGCCGCGCGATCCGCGCTTGTCTTACGACTCGCCGCGACCGCCGCTTCGATGGCGCCGTCGTCCGTCGTCGCAAGTTCAACGTCGCGCTTCGGCAACATCTTTCGTTCCATAAGTCCCCAAAGACTCGAAACAATAAAGTACACGCAAAGTCCGCTCGGCACCTTAAAGAACATGAACCCCATGAAAATCATCATAAAGTTCATCATGCGACGCATCGAACGCTGCTGCTGCGCCTGCGCGTCGTCTCCGACCGGCGGCGGAGCCAAAAACTTCTGCTGAACGAGGAAAAGCGCGACCGTAACGATCGGTAATACGTTCAAATACGGTCCCAACGCGAACAGGGAGAAGAACCCGCCCCCGCTCATGTTAAAGGACGGCCAACCGATCGAATTCCAAAGACCGCTCCAATTGATCGCCATATCCGGCGCCGCAAGGTTGGAACACCAACGAACCGATTTCGAAAAGAGCGGCGCGCCGTACAAGTTCACGTCCAAAGACAACGCCTTGTAAAGCCCGATAAAAATCGGCATCTGGATAAATATCGGCAAGCAACCGCTCAACGGATTGACCCCGTGCTTCTTGAAGAGCGCCTGTTGCGCGACCATCATCTCCTGCGGATTGTCCTTGTACTTCTCCTTGAGTTTCGCAAGCTCAGGCTGAAGTTTCTGCATACGAATCGAACTTGTTACCTGTTTGCGACTCAACGGGAAAAGGCACAGACGAACGAGAATCGTCAGCATGATAATCGCTATCCCGTAATTGAAGACGAGATAGTCGTGGAAGAAGTGCAAAATCCACAACAGCGGGATCGAAACGAACCAAAACCACCCGTAAACGATCGTCTTGCTCAGCCCGTAATCCGCCATGACGTCGCGCTGCTTCGGTCCGATAAAGACGACGAACTCTTGCGTGAAAGAGTCCCCTTTGGATCCGTACGGCGCCAATTGATTCTCGTCGCTCTTCAGTCGGAAAGAGACGTCCGTGAAATTGATATGCTGCGAATAACGCGCGCCGACGCGAATCGGCGAATACACGAAACGATCGTCCCCGCCAGCCTGAGTCGGCATGGCCGTACATTGGAAATATTGACCGTCGACGCCGATGAAATCGAGCTTTTGCCGATCGCTCGCGCGCGTCTTGTCCTGCGCGATATCGATGCATTTCACGACGTCAAAGTTGCGTCGATCATTCGTAGAAACGACGACGTCGCGAAGCCCGTACGCGCCCCAGCCCGGACCCGTCTTACGACCCGACGAGAACCACGCGCCTTCGAGCGGCAGCCCGGTCGGTCCGTCGAGAAGGTAGGAAATCGTGCGCGGCGAGTTCGCGTCGTAGTTTCTCACCGTCATCGACAACTTCATGTGATACGCGCGCCCGTTCTTTACGAAAGCGTCCGAGTCGGACTCGCCTCGCGTCGCGTCGGTCTTCACCAACTCGTATCGCTTAACGACTTCCAATCGCCGTTCCAAGAGCGCCTTCTTAAAGACCGCGACGCTCTCGCTCGATTCTTCCGGAACGTAGCGCCAATAGCCGTCGCGCATATCCACCCCGCCCAACTCGGAATCAAGCGCGAGAGACCGCGCCTTATTCATCGACGCCTCGCGACGATTCGCTTCTTGCGGCGGAGTCCACTGCTGGATCTGATCCGCGTCCACTTCGCATATCGTGGTAAGGAACGACGCTGGGTCGCTATTATGCTTGCGGACGTGTTCCTCACTAGGATCGTAGTTCAAAAGCTCGAGTTCGTCGTTGTTGCGGTAATCGAGTCCCTGCAAGCCGGCGAGATCCACGTAGTCGGAATAATCGAGGGTCATTCCGCTTGGTCGAACGACCGAAAGAGGCGCGCTCGTGAGATCGATCTCGAGAACTTTCGGAGCGCCTAAGGTCTTCAGGTCGTCGAGAACGGAACCGCGATCGGAGTCTTCGCTCGCAGTGGTCGCAGCCGCAACCGCCGCCGCCTCCTCCTCCGGCGCCGAAAGCTCGTTCGACACAACGTCGGCGTCCGAAGCGTCGGTATTCGAAGCGTCGGTATTCGGCGTCTCGGAGCCCTCGGGGGTCTCGGACGCGACGACGCCTTCCGCCTCGTTCAGAGGCTCCGCCGTTTTATGCGGAGACGCCATATACTTCGCTAAGACCAAGCGAGCGGCCGCGTACTTCGCCGATTTTCCCAGTCGCGCGACTTCGTAAATTTCGAGTTTAATCTTGTCGCCCGGCTTCGTCTTCAAGAGGGCGGCGCGCAAATCGTCGAACGAATCGACGTCGACGCGGTTGCCTTTGGCGTCGGCAAAACCAACGATACGATCGCCGACCGCAAGCCCGCCTTTCTCCGCCGGCGAGCCGCTTCCGACGACTTGCGCTAAAACGCCGGGAAGTCCGCAACGCTTTTCGAGCGCGGCGTAATACTCGTCGGCGACGATCTGCCCGAGATACCCGGTCTTGTCGCTATTGTCTTGATACGCCTCCTCGTTAAGCTCGACGCGCACGACTGCGGCGCCGCGATTCGTAAGCGTCGCCAGCATTTTGTACGGACTCTCGGGGTCGAGAGAGCCTAACGTTATGTACTGAGGCGCTTCTTCCGTTCTCTCGCGCTCTGCGGCGTCTCGAAACTCCTGCGGCAACGCTTCGACTTCGTTCTCCGTCAACTTCGGCGCGGCGGAGGGAACTCGCTCGTCAAAATTGACCGGCGCGGTCGGCTCCTCCGGTTTCTTAAACGCCTGGATCGTCCAAAGGAAAAGGAAGGTCATCATCAAGATGAACCAAAAATTGGACTTCGGCGGTTGCTGAGAGTCAATGCCTTTGCGCATCGAGTTAGGAATCTCTGGCGGTTGGAGACGAGGAAGTTTCGGGGCGCTCATTGATTTATTTTTTAAAAGGAACGTTTACTTCATAACGCAACGCAAAAGGTTGCAAGATTCGTTGAAAAGCGATCGACAGGAAGGCGGGGCGGAAGCGCGACGCGCAAGTCGCGCGAGGACTCTAACGCCCCTGTTGGATGCGATTCCACAAAAAATCATGACTCTTTAAGTCGCCGATCTTTTGAATGTCGGCAACGGTTTTGTCAATGTTGTATTCCACGCGTCGATATTCGACGTAATTGTCCTTGGAGTCCGGATCATACTGCACGACGACGTAGCAGGAGCGCGGATCGTGATCGCGCGGTTGACCAATGGATCCGACGTTGATCAGCAACCTTCGCGAGCCTAGTTTGAACTTGCCGCCGAATTCCTGCGCAATCGTCGAGTACGAAAAATACTGATAATCTTCCGTGTCGGTCTTATCGACGAAGACGCCTGGAACGTGCGTGTGTCCGATAAAGCAATACAGCTTATCCTGCATGAACTTGAAGAGCGTGTCCATCTTGCGCTTATCGTCGACGTCGTCGGGAAACACATATTCGTTGAGCGGATTGAACGGCGATCCGTGGACGAATAAGAAGCAATCCTTTCCGATTTTTCGCGGACAACTGCCGATAAAATCCCAACGCTCTTCCGCTTTGGGACCGCGCTGAGATTCCAACTCTTTGCGCGTCCAAAAGACGGCGGCTAAGGCGATCTGGTTGAAGCCTTCCGGATCGAATTGCGTCGCCTGATCGTGATTGCCCATAAGACAAGTTTCAACCTTGCCCTCTTTTACGAGCTTAATCATTTTATCGACGCACTGAATCGGATTCGGTCCATATCCCAACAAATCGCCTAAGCAGCATATCTTGTCGACATTCTGTTTTTCGATATCGGCGAGCGCGCTGTTAAACGCTTCCAAATTGCTGTGAATATCGCTAATAACGGCGAATCTCAACGGATTCCTCCCTTCTGTGCGTCTCGCGCGAAACACGCGTAAGAACGCTGACGAATGATAAAAACAGTTTCAACTATTATACGGCGTATCGAACGACGTCGAGTCCCCCTGAGCCGCAAAAACAAGAGGCGTCTTACGAGCTAGTTCTCTTCGTGCGCGTTCTGTTCGTTTTCTACGGTCTTTCGCACCGGAACAAAGAAGGACGCGCCAAGCGGCGGCGCCAAAATTTCAACGGAATAATTTCTCCCGTCGCACGGAACGTCGGCGACCGTAACAAGCCCGTTGCCGACCCCGCTTCCCCCGTAATAGGGCGCGTCGGAACAGAAGATTTCCATATAATCGGTTCGTTCGGGAACGCCGAAGCGGCGCCGACGCGGCACCGGAGTAAAGTTCGCGACGACAAGCGCATGGTCCGCCGGATCCTTTGCTTTCCGAATAAAGGAAAACACGCTCTCTTCCCAATCGTCGCAGTTGATCCATTCGAATCCTTGCGGCTCGAAATCGAGCTCGTGGAACGCCTTGCGCGAAGAGTACAGCTTGTTCAAGTCCGTTACGCAACGTTGCAACCCGCGATGCGTGTCTTCAAAGTTGAGAAGATCCCAATCGAGACTCGCGTCAAAGTTCCACTCTTTCCATTGCCCAAATTCGCACCCCATAAAGAGCAATTTTTTCCCCGGATGCGACCACATGTAACTGTACAACAGCCGCGCTAGCGCAAATTTCTGCCAAAGATCGCCGGGCGCGTTCGCAATAATCGTGCCTTTCCCGTGCACCACCTCGTCGTGCGATATCGGCAGCACATAATTCTCCGAAAACGCGTACATCAGACTAAAGGTCATCTGATTGTGGTGATATTTTCGATAGATGGGATCTCGACGGCAATATTCGAGCACGTCGTTCATCCATCCCATATTCCACTTCATCGAGAACCCTAGTCCCCCGTCGGCCGGCGACGCGCACACGCCTTTCCATGTCGTCGACTCTTCCGCAATCATTAAGACGCCGGGATACGCGTTGTGAACTTGAGCGTTCAACTCCTTAAGAAAGTCGACGGCTTCCAAATGCTCGCGCCCCCCGAATCTGTTGGGAACCCATTCGTTCGGCTCTCGACAATAGTCCAAATAGAGCATTGAAGCGACGGCGTCGACGCGCAAACCGTCGATATGGTACTTGTCCATCCAGAAAAGCGCGTTCGAAACAAGATAATTGCGAACCTCGTTTCGTCCGTAGTTAAAAACGAGCGTTCCCCAGCCGACGTGCTCGCCGCGACGGCGATCTTCATATTCGTAGAGCGCCGTGCCGTCAAACCGCGCCAAACCGTACGAATCTTTCGGAAAGTGCGCCGGAACCCAGTCGAGAATCACGCCGATTCCATTTTGGTGGCACTGATCGACAAGATACATGAAATCTTCCGGGGAACCGTACCGACTCGTTATGGAATACATTCCGATAACTTGATATCCCCAGCTGGCGTAAAGCGGATGTTCCGATAGAGGCAGGAACTCGACGTGCGTGTATCCGAGCTCCTTCACATACTTGATCAATTCAGGCGCGATTTGGCGATAGTTCGGCAGTTGAACCGTAGCGTCGTTCGACGGAACTTTCGGTCGAATCCAGCTCCCAAGATGAACCTCGTAGATGGAAATCGGTTTGTTTTTCCACGCGTCGGCGTCTTCGCGTCTCTTGTCAAGCCACTCTTGATCGCCCCATTCGTATTGATCTAAGTCAGCGACGATCGACGCGGTTCGCGGCGCCTTTTCCGCATAAAACCCGATTGGATCGGCGCGCTCCGTCGCGGCGCCCGAGAGTTCAACGACCCTGTATTTGTATATAGCGCCCGCTTTGACGCCGGGAACAAAAGCCTCCCAAAGCCCGGACGGGTAACGCCGCCACATGGGGTTCGTCCGACTGTCCCAATCGTTAAAATCGCCGATAACCGAGACGCCGGCCGCGTTAGGCGCCCACACAACGAAATTGACGCCTTCAACGCCGTTCACGGTTCTCAAGTGAGCGCCGAGCTTTTCGTAGCTTAACCACAATCTCCCAAGACCGAAAAGATAGTAGTCGAGATCCGTCATAAGCGTGGAAGACGCCGAGGTCGGATCGAAAGTCGAATCGCTAACGCCCTCGTTGGTCGCAAGATTCTGGGTCGCGCGCGGATCGTCGTTCTTGACGACGTCTATTGCGACGGATTTTCCTTCGTTCGATTGGACTTCGTTGTTCGGCATCGAAAAACCTCGCGAATGGTCGTTAGGATAGTTGGCGACTCCGCGCAAGAACTACGACTTCTCCATGCGCAACGCCCCCGAATTTGCCAGCTTTGTCAAGTATAATAGATTTAACAACCTTTGACGTCAAGAATCAATCGAAAAAGTAAAAAATCGTCGCGCAGTTAGAAGAATGTCTTCGAGGTCTCAAATCTCCAAATACGCCAATCTTGGGAAAAGCGGCGATTTAAAGGTCTTGTCGGTTTCTTCACGCCGCAGGTAAATCGAAGGTTATAAGGTCGGTTATTGTCAACGAATTGATTTCGAATACACTAAGAGGAGCGTTTCACGCCATTTTTCGTTTTTCGTTTTATGACGTCCCTAAAGATAAAACCGATTAGTAAATCATGAACAAACGTATGAAATTTGCGTTAGTCTTGCTAGCGCTCTCCGTTGCGGTCAACGTCGCGCTCGTACTCTCTTATACCCGGTCGCAAAACCCAAGCGACGCGGCCCTCGCCAATGAACCCCAAGCCGCAAACGCCGACGACGCCTATTTGCGCTATCAAAAAATCTTCTCGCAAGACGAAGCCGAGAAGATCCTCTTCAAAAGCCCTCTCGATCCGGCAAGAGACGGAGAATTTCGTATCGGAATCAAGTGCGTCGAAGGAATCCATGCGGAATTGACCGTCTATCGCGCCGAAAACGGTCGCTACCAAGAAGTCCTGCAATGCCCCGCCGTAATCGGTATGAACGGTCCTTGCAAGCAAGCGTCAGGCGACAATCGCACGCCGTTGGGCACGTGGACGGTCGGCGCAGCCTTCGGTATTAAAGAGGATCCGGGAAGCGTGATCCCCTATACGCAGGTTACCGAAGACCACTACTGGCGCGGCGACGGAGGCAGCCCGAAGTACAACACGATGGTTCGACGAAGCGAGTTCCCGGACGAGGATTATTCCGACGACGAGCATATTATCGAATACGGCTCGGTCTATAATTACATTCTCGACATGGGCTTTAACAAACCCTGCGCGCCTTACGTCGGAAGCGCGCTCTTCCTCCACTGCTGGCGCGGTCCCAATCAAGGCACGCACGGTTGCGTCGCCGTCGCGGAAGAGAATATGGTTAAAATTCTTCAAACGATCACGCCCGGCACGTCGATTACGATTTACTAACGCCTGATTCTGACAAACGCAAATATCGTCGAAGTCGACAAATTATGGGAAAGCGCGCGCCGTTTCTATGAACGCCGCGCGTTTTTCATTCCGCCCAAAGCGCGATTATTTCTTCCCTTCTTCTGATCGGAGTCTTTCGCGCAATCGATTCAGTTGTCGCAGAAATTCGCGCGTCGTCAGAATCGTTTCATTTTCGCGATTATGTCCGAGAGAATGGGAAAAGACGGCGTCGCCAGCCGCTCTTAAAGCCGCGCGAAAGGATTCCGCCGTATAAAGCGCGTCGTACGCCCTTTCAATCAACTTTTGATATTCCGCGCCGACGCGTTTGTAAGCGACGCCGCGCCAGTATAAAACTCCGCGCGAACGCCAGTTTTTCACAGCGCCGTCAACTTTAGCCGCCATGCCGACAAATTCAAAATACGCTCGTCGCCTTAGCGCGCCGTATTTGAGATGAAATCGGAAAAACAATCGGAAAATTTTCTGAAAAACTTGCAAGCGCGCGCGTCGGGATATATAATCTTGCGCGTTAGAAAGCGGTCGCGGAGACTTTTCCGACGAATACGTCTCGCGACTCGATTAAGTTCAATTGGAGGATTACAATGAAACGCTTTGCCCTAGCCCTTCTGCTC